>JAOTXX010000023.1 GCA_029862185.1 Myxococcales bacterium | reverse complement strand
AGCCCCGTGATACGGTAGCGACCGTGGGACGGGGCAGGACGCGACCAAGCGCAAGCGAGCCGGCGCGATGAGCGCCTTGGTTCTCGTCGGGGACCCCGATCCTTTCAACCTCCGTTTGCTTCATGAGGCATGCAAGGCGGCCGGTTACGACGTCGTGACTGCCGCGGACGGCCCCGAGGTGCTGGCCATGGTCGCGCGCCGGCCCCCGGACCTGCTCATGCTCGACGCAACCATGTCCGAGATCGACGGTTTCGAGATCCTGCGCATTCTCAAGGCGGACACCAGCCTCGTGAGCATTCCGGTCTTGCTCGTGACCGACGAAGGAGACGTCGACGCGAGGCGTCGCGGGATCGAGCTCGGCGCTGAAGACTACCTAACCCGCCCGTATCGAGTATTCGAAATTCAGCAGCGTGTGCGCAACGTTTTGCGCGCTACGCGGCGCGACCGCCTCGGCATTCCTGAGAGCACTCCACCGGCCGATCAACGTGACCCAGTGACCGGCGCCGGAACGCCATCACAACTTCTGATTAGCTTGGACTACGAACACACGCGCGCCGAGCGCTACGGACATCCGCTGAGCTGCATTGTCGTAAGGCTTCGCAACTCGTCGGGAATCGCGGCGGCAAGCGAGGACGGCACGGCGGATCGCGCGATGGCCATGATCGGCAGCGGGCTCAAGTCTTGCATCCGCGCGGTCGACCATCTCTTTCGCCTGCGGCGTGACGAGTTCTGCATCCTGCTTCCGGAAACCGATGGCAAAGGCGCCAGCTACGTGCTCCAGCGCTTGGACGGTCAGATCGAAAGCGGCGAGCTCTGGGGCGGGAACATTGCGCCACGGCCCGAGGTGGAGATTGGGCACACGAGCACACCGGAGGTCAGCGTCAAGAGCGGCGAGGACCTCCTCAAGCAAACGCGACATGCGATTGCGCGCAAAGCTTAAAGCGCGACCGCAAAGCGCACGACCCAGACCACGATGGCGCAGCCCGCGACTGCAAGCGCCCAGCGGTTGAGTCCGAAGCGATCGATGACCTCGCCGAGAGACCAGCTGCGCAGCGCGGCAGTCACGCCGAGCGGTATGCAAGCGCAGACCATGAAAAACAGAGCAAGGCCGAGCGGGTTCGCGCTTGCCGCCATCGACCATTGGCCGCGGACGCCGTACGCAAATGCCGTCGTGAGCCCACATCCGGGGCATGGCGAGCCGGTGAGCAAGCGGAAGCCACAGGGAGGCAGACCGAGTTGGGTGTGCGTTCCGTAGCCGCGAACGTCGGGTTCGATCGCCACGGCCACTGCCAGCACTGCTAGCGAGCCCGCCGCGATGCCCAACCAAAGCAGGCGCTGTGAGAGTGGCCCGGGAGGGGTCTCATTGAGGGTCGTCGTCATTGGTCGGCTCTCGCCAGTTTGGGTTACGTCGGAGCTTGCCGTCAATGTTCGTCACGCACGGCAGCTCACAGCAAGGCTCACCAATCGCCTCGTGAACATCGCGGCCGATCGGATTCTCGTTGCCAGCGGCAAAGTCCGCGTAGTGCGCGTGGAGGCACTTCACACCGGTGGATGAGCCACCGACTCCTCCAGTTGGACGATGGCGCGCATCGGCCGAAAGCAGCGCTTCACGTTCGCGAGCGTAGCGCGCATGGGCGGCTTCGAGCGCGCGCATTCGCTCGGGGTCAGCGTCGATCTTGGACTGCGCCGCACGGACTCCGCCCTTCGCCTCGAGCCGGGCGATCCGACGATGCGCGAGGGGGCACGTGAGCCAGTATCGCGTGGGAAACGGCTCGCCAGTGTCGAGAATCGGAGGGACCTCGGCGACGATGGGCAAGCCAAGGCTGCACCTCCGAACGACCTTCGACGTCGCTCGCAGAGGTCGCGCGATTTGGAGAGCGAGCACGTCGCCGTCACGTTCCGCCGTGCTCATGATGGGCGCATGCGGTCCTTGACCTCGGTCCAAAAATCGGATTCGCCGACGAGTTCGAGCATCATCACCGCTTCGGCCGCCGCACGGTCTGCCCTCGCCCCCGTGTCCCGCAGTCGTCCACAGATGTCTTCGGCAATCGTAAGCCTCGTGGCGAGCTCGGTGCGTGCCAGCGCGAAGTCGTAGTCCTCGGCCCACTTGAGTGACCAGACCTCGTCGGCGACCCAATCACCAAACACCGCGCGACTCGTGCGAGCCTTGGGTGAGCGTGATTGCGCCCGATCGAAGGCGGCGCCCCAGGGGCGCCCCGGGGGTCTCGGGCTTCGGCCGTTTCGGAGCGAGCCGATGGTGTCGCCAACCCAAGCCATCGCCACGCCGAACTGCGTGCCATCTCGTGCGTCGATGAACTCCTGCGCTTGTTTTTGCCAGCTGCTGCCGCGGAGCGTTGGGAAAGGCTTGACATCCAAGATCTTCAGGAGCGGCTCTCGGCCCTGAAGTCGATTCAGATACTCCGCTTCGATGGGCTCCCATTCGGAGAAGCTGAGCTCTTCTTTCGCAGTGAAGGGGATCCGCTTGATGCGCCGATCGGCGATGGGCCTGCTCCCGCCGTCGGATATTGATGGCTCCACGTCCTCGGGCCGGATCTCGGGTCTGTCACCCATCGTGCGACATGGGCAGCGATGGTCGGTCGTGATTCGACCGCCCACCGGAGTCGCAGCCAGCCCCAAGGGGAATCGCCGACAGCCATCGGGCTTGGCCTCGGGGCCGAGCTGTGCGTGCACCGAGCAACGCTGGTCGGACATCAGAAACACGCAGCCTCCATCGGCAGCCGTGTTGAGCATGTAGTCGTCGTGGTCGTCGTTCCAGCCGGCCGAACCTCGGTAGATGCGGCGCATGTCGCCGACTTCCCTCTTGGTGAGCGGCCCGATGCCATGGATATCCGTACAGCAGAGGCCGTCGCCGAAGCAGGTGTATCGCGCGCCCGGACGGGGGAGCAGCGGTCGCACTTTCGTCTTTTTCTTTTTGTTTCCAGCCATGAACCAGCGTGGGCTTCCTTAACCCCAGGGAAAAGGGGACTGTCCCCTTTTTCTGGGATATGATTTTGGGATGGGAGCGAGTCCTTCACCGCTCGTGGGTTACAACACGAACGTGCGCCATAAGGGAAAGCTGTATCACATTCAAACCGAAGATTCGGGTGTGAAGCGGCCGCACGTCATCACCCAGCTTTTCGCTGACGGCGGTCGCATCATCGCCTCGGAAAAGACTTCGTACCAAGAGCACGTCGGGTCCGAAGGACTCATCGAAATCGTCAAGCAGCTGATGCGCGAGCAACACAAGCGCGTATTCATCGGGCTACGCGATGGTGCGTACGATGAAGGCGACTCCGCCCAAACCGACGGCGATGGCGCAAAAGGGGACGCGCTTCCTTCCGAGGCCAGCACCGAAGTTCTGGAACACGCCGCAGCGCGCCTAGTCGAAGGCTCACCGCAGTACGAGCAGTTGCGTCCGAACAGCGCGTCGGGCCAGCGAATCTCACGCGCGCCCGCGGCTCCATTTGGGCACGAGGTGCTGAGCGAAAAGACGCTCGACGAAGTAATTTTGGCCTATCTCGCGCGAGACCTAGAAACGGGCACCTGAGACCTCTCGGCTTGACACCCTCCGGAGCGCATTGTTAGCTCACCGCCCGGCAGGAAACCCCGTGCGGGGAATGCACGATGCCCGACGCGAAAACCTCATTCACCCGGGATATTCCTCGGTCGATCGAAAGCGACGTCGACAAGGCCAAAGCCGTTGACGCGGTCTTCCTGTTCATCGTCACCGGAAATGACGGCGGCGTCTGGACCGTGAACATGAAGGACGCGCCGGGAGTCACCGAAGGTGATGCTGGGGATGCAGAGTGCACAATCGAGCTGTCGACCGAGGACTGGAAAGCGATGACCGACAAGCCTGGAGCCGCGATGCAGTTCTTCATGCAGGGCAAGATCAAGCTCAAGGGCAACGCGCTACTGGCTACGAAGCTCCAGTCCGTGATCGGCTAGCCGCGTCTCGCAACGATGACTGCGCTCAAAGACCGCCTTTTCAAGCTCCTCCAAGACCCGAGGGTTGCAAAGCTGCTGCAGGACCCGAAGGTTCAACAGGCCGTGGTGAAGAGCCTTCGTTTCCGTGGGCGGGTCGAAGGGGCAATGGACCAGCGCGTACAGCGAATCGCCAACGTGCTGAACCTCGCGACCCAGCGCGACCTGCGCTCGCTCCAACGACGGATTCGACAGCTCGAACAAGAGCTTCGCGAAGCCCAAGAGCGAATCATCGAAGCCGAAGATGCTCGAGAAGCTCAGGCCCGTAGTTGATGCCGAAGTAGAACACGGCAACCAATGGCACGATGATGCTCAGGACCGCAAGGCTTACCCCCAAAGTGGCGACGGCGTAGTCCCAGCCCGTCGCCTTCGACCCGGGGGTTTCGTGCTGGCGGATCAGCTCGAGATTTCTCCGGTTCGATTTGTATGCGAGGTCGAAGATATCGCCGACAATCGGCAGCGCGCCAGCAAGCACGTCCACGAGGATGTTGAGAATCATCCGAAACAAGATCACACGAGGCACCCCACGGCGTAGCGCCAAGGCCATGAGGCCAATGGAGCCCACGCCGGTCACCGCGTCGCCAATTCCCGGAAACAAAATGCCGATGACCGGGTCGAGGCCAAAGCGGACGTCGGTACCCGGAATGCGAAACCGGTCGTCGAGCAGCGTGACGAGATGCTCCGCCCAACGCCGGAGCGTCGAAACTGACCGTTCCGAGTCCACCATGCCCGAACTCTAGGGGCGCGATTAGTCGTTCGCCAGAACTTGGTCGCCACAGGCTTCGGCGATCACCATCCGAAGTCGCTCCCGCAAGTTCGACCCCTTTTCGACGAAGTGATGAATTCCCAGCTGATGAAGAAGCTGGACATCGTGCTCCTGCGCGCCGGCACTGACCGAGATGATGGAACAGCTCTGCGCAAGCCCTTCGCCTCTGAGCTGCATGCAAAGCTCGACGCCGTTCATGCGGGGCATGTGCAAATCGAGCAGCATGACATCGGGCTCTTCCTTTTGGACTTCCCTCAACGCCTCTTCGCCGTCATGGGCAACCCTAATGACGGCCGGACCAAGAATCTGCCGCACGTAGAATGTGAGGATCTTTGCGAGGTCCACATCGTCATCGACGATCAGCACCGAAGGCGCCTTGGGACTCGCCTCCTTCGGGTCTTGGCTGCGGGGTCGCTCGTCGCGGATCGCGCGCAACTGCCACGCAACGGCTTCGGCGCTTTGGTTGCGCATTTGCGGATTCGGGTTGAGCATTTCGTGGACAAGCTGACACATGGCCAATGGGCAATCGGGCCTGAGCTCGGCGAGAGGCACGGGTTGACCCCGCTCATGTGCTGCGACCACTTCACGAATCGTCCCGCCGTCATACGGTCGCGACTGGGTGAGCAACTCGTAGGCGAGCACGCCTAGCGCAAAGATGTCGACGAGATGACCGCTGCCGGGCGCCGCCGTGTTGAGCAGCGACTCCGGTGCCATGTACGGGGGAGAGCCCGCGACACGCTGCTTTCCGTTGACATCGAACTCCGGCAAGACGAGCCCAAAGTCCATCAGCACCACACGATGAACCGGAGTCAGCATGATGTTGTCCGGCTTGATGTCTCGATGAACGAGCCCTGCGCGGTGAACGACGCTGAGCCCTTCGGCGGCCGGCAGCAGGATCTGCACCATTTCGGACACGCTAAAAGGCTCGCCGCTTCCCCAACGGGTGTCAGCGTGCTGGGTCAGCGACACGCCGTAGACCCGCTCCATCACCAGGTAGTCGATCCCGCGGTGCTCACCCAGCGTGTGAACGCTGACCAAACTGGGATGCTGGAACGCGGCCAGCGCGCGAGCCTCGTTTCGAAGAGGCGGCGTCAGGGGATTCGGCCAGGCGGCCTTGATCGCAACTCGTCGATTGAGCAGGTGGTCGTGGGCTTCAAAGACCTGGCCCATCCCGCCCCGGCCGAGCAGCTTGATGACCTCGTAGACACCGTCGAGGAGCTCACCGGTCGCGAAAATACGATTCTCGCCGTCATCCAGTGGCTCGCCCGAAGCGATTGCCTGTCCACCGCTCAAATCTCGCATATCAGTATTTACATAATATATTGGTGTTACTGTAAAACGCAAACTCAGAGGTCAATGACCTGGATATCGAGAGCTCCAACCGCTTTTCCGAGAAATCGAGAAGCTGCCGCACCAAACTGGCCGGGAAGGTCGGTGACCAGGATTTCCAGCGCGCCGGCGGTTTGATCGGGGGTGGCGGGCAGGTCGAGCATCGATGTGAGGGCCGCCGCGGTCGCCTCGGCGCTGTCGACGATCGTCACATCATGCCCGAGCAACTCGGCAGCAACCTCGTGGATGGTCTCGGAGAGCAGGGGGTAGTGGGTGCAGCCGAGGACGATCGTGTCGACATCGACCTCCACCAGCGGTTGCAGGTAGCGACGGGCCGCGAGCCGCGGCACCTCGCCGGTCACCCAACCTTCCTCCGCCAGCGGGACGAACAGGGGCGCCGACCTAGCGAAGACGTTCATCGCCTGGTTTTCGGCCTGAATTGCTCGCTCGTAAGCACCCGATGCCACCGTACCTGCGGTCGCGAGGATTCCGATGCGCCCTGTTCGAGTCGCCTTGACCCCAGCGCGCGCCCCCGGCTGGATGACGCCGATCACTGGAATGTCGAGACGGTCCTGCAGCTCGCCCAGTGCGACGCCACTCGCGGTGTTGCAGGCGACGACCAGCAGCTTGATGTCGAAGCTCAGTAGGCGTTCTGCGCAGGCGATGGCGTACCTCACGACGGTCTTCGCGCTTCGCGTCCCATAGGGAACCCTCGCCGTGTCCCCGAGATACACGAGATTCTCGGCTGGAACCGCCCCAGCAATGGCCCGGGCTACCGTGAGGCCGCCCAAACCCGAGTCAAAAATGCCAATCGGCTTTGTCACGTGCCCCGTCCAGGCCAAGGTTGCACGCCCGTCCCGAAAGGGCCACCGGCAGACTGGTCTCTGGTAGGGTACGAACGAGATGCCCGCACTGGCACTGATTTCGAAAGATCCCGAGCTTCACCAGGAGCTCGTCTCTGCCATGGAAGGAACCGATTGGTCGGTCGAGTGGCTCGGGCCCGAGGTCTTGGACGATGCGGAGTTGCAACAAGACGTGGTGGTGCTGGACGCTGCCAACCCTGAGGCAGCGGCCTGGAAACCGATCCGCGGAAAGCCCATTCTTCTGGTCGTCGAGGGAGAGTATTCCGAGGGCCCGGATCTGCTCGCGAGCGATTTCGTTTTCCGGCCGACTCGCCGCGAGCCACTACTGGCCCGTCTCGAGCGCCTACTCGCGCGGAGTCCGATCGGCGATTTGCAGAGCCGGTACTCCAAGGCGTTCGCGTCGATGGCAATGGGCATCGTCGTGCTGGGCCCTGACCTAGAGATCCTGATGGCCAACCCGCGCTGCAACGAAATCACGGGGCACCGCGAGGAAACAATCGTCTCTCAGGACATCGGGCACTTGCTTTCCGACGAAGATCTTCCGCGGGTTCGAGAGGCCCTCTCTCAAGGCCAGTATCCCCGCGGGATGGACATCCATCTCGTCCGGCGAGATGGGACGAACATCATTTGCAACTCCTCGTTCGCTCCCCTGATCGGCGGGGAGGATCACACCGTGATCTCGTTCGAAGACGTAACCCTTCAACGCCAAACCGAGCAGGAGCTCATCCAAACGATGGAGTTCCTGGAATCGTTGATCGACGCGAGCGTCGACGCGATCATTGCAACCGACATGGAGCAACGCGTGCGCTTGTTCAATGCGAGCGCCGCGCGAATCACCGGGTATCACGAATCAGACGTGGTCGGAGCCGTGACGCTCGTAGATCTTCTCGGGCGTGCGACGGCCCAGCTCGTCACCCAACGTGTGCTCTCCGCGGAGCACGGCGGCCCAGGCCGACTCGAGCCGACCATGCTCGACCTTCTCGACATCCACGGCGCACGAATTCCGGTGCAGCTTTCGGCTTCGCTGATCTACGAAACGGGCGAACCCTCGGCGGTGGTTCTCATTTTCGCCGATTTGCGCGACCGAATCCGAGTCGAGGAGCGTCTCGCCGAGGCACAAAAAAAGTTGGCATTCACCGAGAAGCAAGGAGTCCTCGCCGAGCTGGCCGGCACTGCGGCTCACGAGCTCAACCAGCCCCTGACCAGCATGATGGCATACGCCGAGCTTCTCCTGCGCCAATCCGAGCCAGAATCGAACGGGGCAAAGGCAGCACGGGTGCTGATTCGCGAAGCGGAACGTATGGCGGAGATCGTCCGCAAAATTGGAAAGATCACCCGGTACGAAACCACCTCGTACGTCGGCCACCAGAAGATCTTCGATCTCGATCGCGCGGCCGACGGGCCGAGTGAACCAGGAGCCAAGGGCTGAGCGATGGACGACTCCGCACACAGAAAGCCCCCTGCCCAGGAGCAAGGCCCGGAGCCGCGGGTGTCCTCTGTGAAGTCGATCATTTCGCCGCGACGCGGTCGGGGCCAGCACTCTACAGGCCCAACACTGCCGGCTGTGCTGGCCTCGCTGACCCAGGCACAGCGCGAGACGGCGGGGCCGACGACCGACGAGCATATTCTCCGCGCGTACGTGTACGCGCTCGAGCGCCTCTATCCGGGGGTCCGCTTCGCGATGAGGCTATCGCGCGGACTGCTGGAGCGCGGCGCCATCGTCCAAGCCGCCACGCATCACATTCGGCCCGAAGCGCTGGACGAGCTCTCGATCACCGAAGCGGGGCTCGTTCGAGCGGGCTTTGGGGAAACGGCAGAGCCGCCTCCGGCGATGATCTTGCGGCGAACATACGAGCCCATCTTGCTCGCGGGGCATGGCGAGGGGCTCCTTCCCGCCGATGGTTTGGATGTTGCGTTGGCGCGTGCGGGAGAGGTCTTTGGAGTCCTGGCGGCTGAGTTCGAGCGGGGCACCGGGGTTCCGTCTCGCTTGGAGGACGCACTGCTGATGGCGGCCACACAGGCCAGCGCGGCGATCGAAAGCGGCCGTCTGCGCCGCGAGTCGCTCCACCTGCGCGACTACCTCGAGAAACTTCTGGAGCATGCGAACATTCCCGTCTTGGTGATCGGCCGTGACCGCAACATTCGCGTCGTAAGCGGCGCCTTCGGTCGCATCACTGGCCTCGATCGGGCCGAGCTGGTCTCGAGGGATCTGCTGCAACTGGCCGGGCAAAACGAACGTGTGCGCGTCTTGTCGGCTTTCGTCCATGCGCTTCGCGGTGGAGACGTACCGCCGTTCGAGCTGAGGTTGCCGAAAGCCGGCGGCGGGAACGCGCGGCTTCAGTTCACGCTAGCACCGATTCTCGAGTCGGAGGGCAGCGTGGCGGGCGTCATCGCGATCGGGCAGGACCGGACCGAGGTACGCGAGCTCGAAGGCCAGGTCATCCACGCCGAGAAGCTGGCGACACTCGGTCAGCTCGCTGCGGGCATCGTACACGAAATCAACAACCCGCTGACGAGCATTTCCGTCTACGGCGAGTACCTGATGAGCAAGCTGTCGCGCAGCGGCGCCGAGCAGTCGGACCTGAAGCGTATGGAGCGCATCTTGCGAAGCTCCGATCGCATCATGTCTTTCACCCGCAATCTATTGACCTATGCACGCCCTTCGAAAGAAGAGGCGCAGCCTATCTCGGTCAATCGCGTAATCCAAGAGGCGGAGGGGTTTTGCGAGCACAGCATTCGCGAAGCAAACGTGACCGTGATACGGAACTACGGTGAGAACCTTCCTGACGTAAAGGCCGTGCACGGGCAGCTCCACCAGGTATTCGTCAATCTCATCACCAACGCATGTAACGCGGCCCCCGAAGAGGGCGGACGCGTGCAGTTGTCCACCAGGCTCCACGGCCACGACCAAATCCAAATCGAGGTCGAGGACAATGGCGTGGGGATTCGGCCGACCGAGCTCAGCCGGGTCTTCGAGCCCTTCTTCTCGACGCGGCGCAAGGGCAAGGGGACCGGGCTTGGCCTTTCGATCGTGAAAAAGATCATCGAAGAGCATCGGGGTAGCATCGCGATTCAGAGCGAGGTCGGCCAGCACACGCGCGTCCTGGTCACCCTGCCCTGCCTCGGGGCCTAAACGCCCGCAATCACGCGGGGTTTGAATACGGCTCCTGTGCCCTACGTTTAGGGATGGAATCAACCCCGTTCCTCGGAGGTTGAGGGGTGACAAAGGGAGGTACGTTCATGTTTCGAACCACGCTGGGGGGACCTTGGCTCATGGCAACTGGCGCGATGCTTGCCGCAATCACGCTGGGCACGGCATCCGCGTCACCGAGAAAGGCGGCAGTTGACGCAGACGCTCTGTCGAGGGCGGTCGCATTCGAAACCGCGGTGACCGGCGTGGCCGAGTCGGTGTCGTCTTCAGTCGTCAGCATCCAAGTCGAGGTCAGCAGGCCGGTAAACAATGGACTGCCGTCGTTCTTCGGAGGCCAGGGCCAGGGGGGCATCATCCGAGGTGGCGGATCGGGCGTGATCTTGCGCTCGAACGGATACATCCTGACCAACAACCACGTCGTCAGCGAAGCAAGCCGCATCGACGTTCGTTTGAGGAATGGGAAGCGCTACCCTGCGACCTTGGTCGGCACCGATTCTGCGACCGACCTCGCCATGCTGAAGATCGACGCTCGAGGCCTGCCCCAGGCCGAGTTCGCCTCTTCTGAAAAAGCGCGCGTCGGCCAATTCGTCATCGCGATCGGCTCGCCCTTTGGGCTCGACTACACCGTGACCACGGGGGTGCTCAGTGCGAAAGGACGCGGAGGCATCGGCGCCAACGAAATCGAGGACTACCTTCAGACGGACGCCAGCATCAATCCTGGGAACTCCGGCGGTCCGCTGGTCGACCTTCAGGGGCGCGTGCTCGGTATCAACACGATGATTATCGGCCGCGGCTCCGGGATTGGCTTTGCTATCCCAGCGGAAATCGCACAGCGTGTTGCGGGTCAACTCATCGCAAACGGCTCGGTCAAGCGGGCCTGGCTCGGCGTCTCTTTCCAAGAAATCACGCCCGAGTTGGCGGCGCATTTCGGCGGAGCATTCGATGGAGGAGCATTGGTGAATGCCGTCGTCCCCGGCGGACCCGCAGAGAAAGCAGGTCTGCAATCCGGAGACGTCATCACGGCAATTGGGGATCAACAGATTCGAGAGGGACACGACCTCTTGCGCACGGTGTTGCGACATGGGGTTGGTGAACGCCTCACCCTCGAGGTGCGTCGCGGCGAAAAAACCAAGAAGATTGCCGTGGTCACCGGCGCGCGACCGAGCGAAGAGGCCGCCCGAGCCAATGGGCAGAGCGTCGAAGAAGATGGGATGCTCGGCCTCGCGCTCGAGGAGCTGACGGCGCGGCTTCGCGATCGGGTCGGCTACGAAGGTGAAGGTCGAGTCTTCGTGCGCGCGGTGAAACCTGGTTCCGATGCCGATCGAGCGGGCCTCCGACCAGGTGACATCATTCTTCAGGCCGACCGGCACCCGGTTCGTACGATCGAGGACATGCGCGCAGCCCTACGCGACGGCAAGGTCCTGCTCTACATCGAGCGAGATTCGCAGCGGTTCTTTCAACCGCTCAACCGGTCGAATCCGCGCTAGCGCGCAACCGTGATCTCGATGGCGGGGCCACGTGCCTCGACGCGGTAGGCTGGGTGCCGGCCAGCAACGAAGCGGAGTGTCAGCTCGGAGAAGTCTCCGCGGTTTAGAATGCTCGCGTGCTCCACGTCTGGATGCGCCGCGGCGATCGGACCGGCGCGAGAGAGAGAAAGACTTCCGGGAATCGTGATCGAGAACCCGTCCGCCTCGATGATCCCCTCCAGCTCGGTCACTGGGTTGCTCATTCGAAGCACATACTTCTCTCCGCCGTCCACTGAATCGGCCCCGAATGCGGTCCCCCGCACGCTCTTCGGGGGTAAGGGCGCGCCCTGGGGCAGGTAGGCGGGGCTCGGGGTCGCATCGGCGCCCGCGGTCTCCCCGCGCGTTTCGGCCTCGGTCTCGGTATGGGCCTCGGTGTCGGCCTCGGTCCCGGTGTCTGTCTCAACCTCGGTGTCGGTCTCGTTCACGGTTCCAGCCGCCCAGAGGTAGACGGCCCAGCCGGCGGCCACGATCCCACAAATCATGCCGGCCAGAATCAGATACCGGCGCCCGTTCCGGCGCGTGTTCTTGAGGTGTGCGCGCGCCGCCTCGCTTCGGGGCACCTGCCTACGTCGAGGCTTATCGTCGAGCTGCGAGCGCAGCGCTGCGATGAATCGCCCGGCGAGTGCGAAGAGCTCCCTCACGTTGTCGGTGACGCGCGGCACCAGCCCATCGCTGAGCGCGGAGCGTGCGTTTCCGAAGCTGTTCGAGACCCGTTCGGTCGCCGACGTCGCATAGGCGCGGAGCCGATCGTGGAGCGATTCCTTTCCCGCCGCCTCGGCTTCGCGGTCGTACCGAACGATGCGAGGCGTATCGTGCAGACGTTCTTCACGGCCACTTTCACGCACATGAATCTTCAAAGGTGCCTCGTCGGGGAGCGTATCGCGGTCGCCGTCGGCCCCCGCCGAGCCTGTGGATGCGCCATCGAGCTCGTAGCCGATGCTCATCACCAGTTTCGGCGTGCTCTCGTCCATCTTGAGCTCGACGGCCTCGAGGTGTCCCCGCCGGCCGGAGCTCTCGTTCAGCACCGAGGCTCCAATGGCGAGAAACGGTAGGGGCTGTTCCACACAGAGCCCGTCGCCCGTCTCCGAATGGACCTCCGCCACGATCGGACTACCGACCCCATCGAGCTGCAGCTGAACCAGCGGCGCCTTGGCGGTCGCACGACCCCAGCGCTGAATCAGCGCCTCGATGTGTGTCTGGTCCCGGTCCGATAGATGCGTGAACCGGATACCGAACTCTCCGACGTGCGGACCGCTCTCGTGCGCCCAGACGACTCGGCCGATCATCTCGATCGCCTCTCCGCCAGCGGGGTCGTCCAACTGGCAACGAAGCATCGAGCCGACCTCGGGCAGAACCGACGCCCGCATCGAGAGCCCACCGGCCCCGACATTGATTCCGTCGGCTTCGAACTCTTGATGGAAACCTTCAGGGTGGAGCTTGATCAAAACCTCATCGAGCGGCACGCGCGGCTGCCTAGGTGCTTGATAATAACCCGCGGATGTATTCATCGAATGCTCTCCTGCGCGGCCGTCAGCCGCTCCCATCAAGACTGGTCCCAAAACTCCGCGAACCCGTCCACTTTTCTGCAACCCAGTTCCTTGACCTGCCCGTAGCGGGACCCCAACCTTGGCGGCCACGATGGGCGTCCGAATCACGGTACAGTCACTTTGGACGGAGCTTAATCCTTCGACTTTCGTGTACGAGTTTGCCCAGTCTCGCATCGTGATCGGGCGCTCGCGGAGCGCAGACGTTCAGCTACCTCACGCCGCAGTCAGTGCGATGCACGCGAGCATCCGCGAGCAGGACGCAGGTTACGCTCTGGTAGACGAAGGGTCGACGAACGGAACGCGCGTCAACGAAATCCGCGTCGTCCCGGGGCGCCCCAAGGTGCTGCGGAAGCACGACTTGCTCGACCTGGGCGGTTACCGGCTCAGCATCGATGTCGGCGTCCCCGTCTCACGAACGATGTCGGCCAGACTCACGTCCGACTTCGCGCGGCGAATGCTGGCGGAGCAACTGGCAGTCAAAGACACGGAGCGCGTCGACGCCGAGCTGAACAGCATCCAGAGCGGTCCCGACGAGCGCGTGGATCTGCTGCCGATCCCGAACGAAGCCGTGAGTGAGCCCCCTCCTTCTCCTCAACGGCAGTCTAGGCCCTCGAGGCCGCGTCCATCAGCGCCAGATGGTGAGACACCGACGGAGCCTGTTCGGCTTCTACGAAGCGAGTTGGCGGTCTACGCCCTGGCGGCGCTCGTCGTCACCGCCAGCATCATCGCAATGACGCTGCTGATGGGGCCCTAGGCGTTGCGAAGGTAAATCAGCCGAAGACCTTCGAGCGTCAGGTACTCGTCGACCTCTTGAATCGTTTCGCTATCGGGCTCGATCAAGCGGGCGAGGCCTCCGGTGGCAATGACGGAGACTTCGGTGTCCATCTCGGAGGCCAAGCGACGCACGAGCCCGTCGACCAATCCAACGTAGCCAAACACGATGCCCGCCTGCATCGAGTGGACCGTGTTGCGCCCGACGGCGCGAGGTGGCCGCGCGATCTCGCTGCGGGGTAGCTTGGCCGCATGGGCGAAGAGGGCGCTCGCGCTGATCTGCATGCCAGGCGCGATTGCACCTCCGAGATACTCGCCCTTCTGGGAGATGCAGTCGAACGTGGTCGCCGTGCCGAAGTCTACCACGATGGCAGCGCCGCCGACGCGCTCGTACGCAGCAACCGCGTTGACGATACGGTCGGCACCGACCTCTCGCGGGTTCTCGTACAGCACGGGCATGCCGGTCTTGATTCCAGGTCCGACAACCATGATCTCGTGATCGAAGGCTCGATCGATGGCCTCGACCACGATGTCGTTGAACGAGGGCACGACGGAGGCCAGGATGCTGGCGCGTACATCGCCGCGCTCGATCTTGGCCAGCGCCAACAAGTTGAGGAGGAGAACGTGGTATTCATCGCTCGTCCGACCTTTGGATGTCTCGATTCGGAAGTCGTGAACGAGGCGTTCGCCATCATAGAGGCCAAGCACCGTGTGGGTATTGCCGACGTCTACGACGAGGAGCATCTAGCGAGGCCGTAACGACAGGGTCAGCTCGAGGAGCTCCCCGAAGGTCTTGGGACGCGGAAACTCCGGCTGATCTGTTGCGTAGACGACCGGCTGCCCAGTCGGCGCGACGCTCTGAGCGCGAATCGACGCAGGTCGCTGAGATTGTGACGGCGGCGCCGCAGGCGGCGATGGGGGCTGTGCCGACCGTGCCCGAGGCTCGACCGAGAGCGGGCGTTCCACCCTGGGCGGCTGAGACGAATATCGCGTTGGGCTCTCGACTTGGGGCGAGGTTGGGGGCTCCGAAAGCGGCCGGGCCTGAGTGGCCGCTTGCACGGTGCCCGACCCTGCCCGCATTCGATCGACGGCCTCCGCCGCATGGGTCTCTCGCTCGCCTGGGCGTTTGGCCCTGACCTTGTCGAGCAGGGATCGGAGCCTGTCTTCGCGATCCGTCATGATGCCCTCTTCGATTCGAGCATGCCTACGATTGCAGGCAGGTCTGCTCCATCCTTGAACCAACCCCAGACGGTTTCGGCGACCTCGAAGTCGACCATGACAAACTTCGAGTCGCCGGTCGGAACGCAGGAAACCTGTCGTTGAGAAATTTCGGAGAACATGCCCCCGAGCAGCGCCGCGGCGCCCAGCTCGTCTTCGTCGAGCTCGGGCTTGTCGCGAAGAGCGACCACCAGTGCGCAGCCCCATCGCTCGAAAGCCAGGCGCCCCCAACCGAAAAGCGAGGTCACCGCGGACACGTGTCCGAGCACCGCCTCGGCTGAGAGCACTGATGCTGGCCTGTCCAAGCTGGCGAGCACTTGCTCGCCGAGAAGCTCACCCAAGCGCCGGAGCGGAGTGAGGTCGCCATCGCGCGCTGCGGCCGCGACCAAAGATGAAAGCACATCCTCGCTGAGGACAACGACTCGCTCGCCGTTGCGCGTGCGAATCATACCCCCGGTCAGATTGAACTCGTAGAAGCCGCCAGGATCAAAACGGCCGTCGTGCATAGGCCCCCCTTGAGATGGGATGTAGAAGGTACAGGCGGATCGTGTCAAATGCCCTGGGTGAAATCAAACCTCGTCTGCGTCGCGGTTGTGATTGTCCTGCAGACCCAAATCGCGCAGGCGCAGGGCGATCTGCTGGATGCCGACGGCATCGCCGACGCGATCGTTTCAATGACCTCCCGGGTCTGGACGGGACCTCGAACGCCCGCTCCGGTGCCTGCGGCGCGGCCAGGAAGCGCGTCGCAGAGCATGGGCTCGCCATACGCCCTTCTCCGCGTTCATGCCGATCCGGGGGTCAGCCGGGGGTCGATGCGGATCGCGCTGAGCGCGCTCGAACAGGCCAGGAGCCGCCTCGACGCGATGGGCTGGCCTTGGCCTATCTCGGATGGCGATCTGGGGGGCGGGCCCGATCTAGACCTCTACCTGAGTAGTGCCCTACCGCCCGACGGGTACTCGGATGGCATGGCGATCTGGTCCTACTTCGACCGGGCTTCGACCTTTGCGGTTGTGAGTCCTGCAACGCCGGACGGCAAGCTCGAGGCCTGCGCGACAGCCGCTTACGCCGAGGCGCTCTTGATGAGCATCGACCCTGGGGAGGCGAGGACTTGGCGGCGCGCGACCGCGGCCTGGATGACCTGGGAGCTCACGGGCCGGTTCGGCTGCGAAGACGCCCTGCCCCGTCAACAGGCGGAACCCTATCGTTCCTGGGTGGCCGGCGCTGCGGGTGACGGCGCTGGTGGAGCGCTCCTGCTCTCGTATCTCTCGGCGCGTCACGACGCCGTGCCAGGGCAGTTCGTGCGTGACGTGTGGGGGCTTGCCAGCCAACGCACCTGGGAAGGCGTGGGCCTTCGTGCGGACCCAGATCTTTGGTCCGCCATCGAAACCGCGGTCGATCGAAGCGGCGATCGCTTGGTCGACAACATCGAGGAGCTAGCCGTCCTTCGATGGTTCGTCGGGCGTGGCGACCCGGCCGACGCGGTGGTTGCATTCCTCGAGCGTGACGCGATGGTGCCGATATCGAGAGAAATGAAGCGCCTTCCGACACGCGTGATCGCCTCGCAGCCGCTGTCGACGTTCGGCAGCGCCTATCTGATCATGGACGCGGGCACATGGGGCGATGAGAGGCGCCTTCGTGCCTGGCTTCGGGGCGAATACGGTGTCCGCTGGTCTTTCGTCGCGCTTCAGCTCGACGACCGTGGCCATGAGATTCGTCGAATCGCAGCACCGCACAGCGACACGACCCCGCGCGCATACCTGCCGATCGAGCTCGACGATGCCACGCAAACGCTCCTATTCGTGGTCACCAACCTAGCGAACGGCTTGCCCGACGCCGACGAAGCCGACGTCAGCGAACGAGCCTTCGAGCTCATCGTCGATCGCAGCGACGATTAGCTTGCGAGAGATTTGACGCAAACTAGCTGCGGGGTCGACGGCGGCGGCGCCTACGGCGCGAACGCGGTTCCGCGTCGTAGACGGCGTCGGTAGGCTCGTTCGCCCACGAAGGAAGATCCTCGCCGCGAGCCATGCGATCGAGCGCGAACAGTGTCGCTGCATCGGCAAAGTATTCCCGGCGCGCAATCGATTGGATGCGCCCCGTTCGTAGACGCCGCTGAGCCATGATGAGAAGGCGAATACGGTCTTTGAGTCGTCGCGGCAGCGACAGGCGAAGCGAGAGCTCCCTAACGAACTCCTCGTACGCGACGGGGACGTCGGACACGCCTTCGAGCGCCTCGTCGACCGGCCCCAACAAGAGTGCAGCGAGCAGGACGGCATCGCCGGGAAGCCGGTCCTCGGCAGCCAAGGCGTCCACCGCCTTTAGACGTCCAAACGTCAGCGATGCGCCGTCGGGCTCGTCGTCCAAGAACGAAGCCAGCTCTGGAAGGATCTCGCTCAACACGCCGACGTCCCAGGCAAGGAACACCGACCGATGGGCGGCCCCTCCGCGCAGAAAACGAAGGATCTCCTCGAGCACTCGAGGTGCGGCCGCGCGTCTGAGCTCGCTCCGCTGCCGGACCATCGCGTCATAGACATCCGGATCGAGCCCCATGTCGAGGCGCGCGCTGAACTTGATCGCGCGAAGAATGCGGACCGGGTCCTCTCGAAAGCGAACGTTCGGGTCGCCAATCGTACGCAGTAGATGCTCTTCGAGGTCGGCCACGCCACCTACGAAGTCGATCACCTCGCCGCGCTCGAGGTCGTAGAAGAGACCGTTGATCGTGAAGTCCCGCCGAATCGAATCCTCGTGTGGCTCGCCGAAGACATTGTCGTTGGTGATTAGAAGGTCGGTATCTTCGGTTTCGGTGATCGATTGCCGCGAAGGAATCAGGCGCACCGGATCGGGCCCTGCACAAAGCGGTATCTTTTTCGCGAACTTCGGTTTGATGACTTCGTAGTGCTGCGAAGGATCGCGCCGAAAGGTTGCAACCTCGATGATTTTCCCGCCCGAAAACAAAACGTGCGCCAAACGGAATCGCCTGCCGATGACGCGGCAGTTGCGAAAAAGGTCACGCACCTCGTAAGGACGGGCGCTCGTGGCAAGGTCGAAGTCCTTTGGCTTTCGGCCAAGCATCAGGTCGCGCACACCGCCACCAACGAGATAGGCGGTGTGTCCGTGTCGGTTGAGGCGGCGAATTACTTTGGCGGCGTCTTGGTCAACGAGCCTTCGCGGGATCGCGTGGGCATAAACGATGGGTTCGGGCGGCTCGTCTTGGAGGGCGCCTCGAGTTTCGTCTTCTCGTCGACCGAAGTCAGTATCTATAACTCGGGTCATCGGTTTCCAATGCCCATGTGGGGCAAGAAGTAGTAGCTCTCTTGTAGCAACAACCCGTCCTGACGGCAATCTAAGACCAATGCTACGGTCTCCCAACAAAATGAACGAGTTGGAGCGAATGGCCGGCAACGTGATTGTCTGCGGGTTTGCGGGCACAGAAGCTCCGCCCGGGATTCGAGCTTGGTTGCGCGAGGAAGCCGTAGCGGGATTGATCCTGTTCAAGCGGAACATCGATGATCTGCATCAGGCTTCGGAGCTGATCACCTCTTGCGTCGAGGGAACCGATCCTGCGAAGCCAATCTTGGTTTGTGTGGATCAGGAAGGTGGTCGCGTTGCGCGTTTCGGTGAGCCGATTCTTCAGCTGCCAGCCATGCGAACGCTGGCGGCAGCCGCGGACGCTCCCCTGACGCGTGAGGCAGCAAGCGTCCTCGCCCGACAGCTGCGGGCGATCGGAGTCAACTTGGATTTCGCACCGGTGCTCGACGTCGACACCAACCCCAACAACCCGATCATTGGCGATCGCGCGTTCGGCCAGACACCCGGAGCCGTGATCGAACACGCCCTTGCCTTCGCCGACGGACTTCGCGCCGGCGGTGTCTTGTCCTGTGGCAAGCATTTTCCGGGCCATGGCGACACCGATCTGGACAGCCACCTCGCTCTTCCGACGCTCCGCCACGACAGTGATCGCCTCGAGGCGGTCGAGCTCCAGCCGTTCCGTGCGGCGGCCGGACGAATACCCTCCCTGATGACCGCACACGTCGTATTCGAAGCCGTGGACCCCGAAGTTCCAGCCACGATGTCCCGTGCGGTGATCGTCGAGCTGCTTCGCAACGACATCGGATTTGAGGGCGCCGTGTTTTCGGACGACCTCGAGATGAAAGCGATCACCGATCGCTACTCGATCGAAGAGGCCGGGGTGCTCGCGATCGAAGCTGGATGCGACATCCTCCTGGTCTGTTCGGATCTCGCGGCTGCGGCGCGGCTCCGAGAAACACTTGCAACCGAGGCCGACCGTAGCGAGCTGTTTCGAGCTCGGCTTGCCGAAGCCCAAGCACGCGCCAATGCGCTCCGCCGGCGGGCCGTCGAGCTGCCCCCTGCCCTCCCACTCGAAATCGCGCTAGAGAGCGCCGAAGCGCGATCCGTGAGGGCGCGGCTCCAGCAACTCGAATGACCACACCACATCCCATTCCAAACGCACCCGTCGGTCTGGTGAGCTGAGGCTTCGTTGGAGATCTACGGCGACACGAGTGGGCTCAGTCCTTCGGAAACGAAGGCATTGCAGCGGATTTACCGGCGCAAGGTGCCGCTCGATCGACTGACTACGCCGGATTTGACCCGAGCGCTCGTCGGGGTCTCGCATGCCACGGGGAGACAAGTCGGGGTGCTCGTCGACCGCCGCGGAGCAGTACACCACGTCATCTTGGGGGATGCATCCAAGCTCATGTTGCCCGACCTCGGTCGTATGCGAGCCGGTGCCGGGAGGCTACGGGGCCAGCGGCTGATTCACACGCACCTGCGCAACGAGCCCCTGAGCCGGGACGATTTGGTCGACCTCACGCGGCTCCACCTCGACATGGTGGTCGCGATCTGCCTGGCCCCTGGTGAAGAGCGGGCGCTCTGCCTGTACTACGGCCACAACTTCCCAGTCGTCGACGACAGCAACGAGCCCCCGTTCCAAACGTTCGGACCCATTCCCTATGCGAAAGCCCGGGACAACCCGGCCGAGATCATCGCAACGCTGGAGCAGGAGTTTGCCCGTGCCGCACGGGCACGTGGAGTCGCTGCCAAAGACGGTCGCGCCATCCTCGTCCACGTTTGCGACAAGCGAAGCGCCGGCCAGGCAGAGGATTCGCTTCGAGAGCTCGAGGAGCTGGCTCGCACGGCGGGTGTCGAGGTCGCCGATCGCGTGCTCCAAGTGCGTGATCAGGTGGATTCTCGCTATGCCCTCGGCCGCGGCAAGCTCGAAGACGTGGTGATCCGATCGATGCAGCTCGATGCGGAAACGCTGATTTTCGACTGCGACCTTCGGCCCGCACAAGCCAACAACATCGCGCGAATGACCGATCTCAAGGTGGTCGATCGCACGCAGCTGATCCTCGATATTTTTGCGCAGCACGCCGAAAGCAGCGACGGCAAGCTGCAGGTTGAGCTCGCGCAGATGAAGTACCTTCTGCCGCGCCTAGGACAACGCGACGACGCTCTGTCACGCCTGACCGGGGGGATTGGCGGTCGTGGACCGGGCGAGACGAAGCTCGAAGTTGGGCGGCGCCGGGCACGGGAACGCATCACGCGCCTCCAGTCGCAGCTCAAGCAGCTTGGGCGGCAGCGAGAGCAGCGGCGTGCGCGTCGAAAAAGGAGCGGGATACCGACTGTGGCGATCGTCGGCTATACGAATGCGGGCAAGAGCACGCTCCTCAACGCGCTGACGGGTAGTGAAGTGATCGCCGAGGACAAGCTCTTCGCAACGCTCGACACCCGCTCGCGGACCAGACGGCTTCCCTCGGGGCGCGATATCATCATGACCGACACCGTCGGTTTCATCCGTGACTTGCCGAAGGATTTGTTCGCCGCCTTCCGCGCTACTTTCGACGAAACGCAAGACGCGGACCTCTTGCTGCACGTGATCGACGCATCGGACCCCTGCCGGAGCGAGCACATCGAAACCACGGAGAAGCTCTTGGTCGACCTGGGGCTCGAGCGAGTTCCGCGAATCCTCGTCTTCAACAAATGCGACAAGCTAGATACACCCTGCGCAACCCTCGGTGACCGTGGAGTTCCGGTCAGCGCGCTGGACCGCAGCACCCTCGGCGTACTCGAAGAAGCGATCGAAAATCGCATCGAGGTCTCGCACCCCATGCTGCAAGCGGACGAGCCTACTTCTTCACGACCGGCTTGATGCCGACCTTGCCATCCTTCACGACGACCTTGAAATCGATGCGCTTGCCCTTGTGCTTTCGGTCGAGCACGGGAACCATCTTCTTCAGGCTCTTTGCGACCCGCTCATAGTCGATCTTGTCGGTACGCTCGTTGTTGCTCCGTTTGGCCTCCACGTAACTTTCGTAGATTTGGCGCATCCTGGCCTCACCGGGCCCTTTGGAACGCGCGGCGATTTCCGGTGGCGCGCGACGATTTGCGGATGATGCCGTGTTTGGCGTTTCCTTCGTCGTGGCAGGTCGACGTGATTTCGGTTTCGAGAACCGCGCAGCGGGGGCTTGGGGCTTTGGGGGAGCCGGCGGTCGTGCGCGCTGCGCGCGGATGTTCTGCAGGGTCGTGGTCGTCTCTTCCGCATCGGCGGCCGCTGCATTTGCCTCGACCACGGGCGCCCGTTTGAGCTCGTCGATCCGCTCACTCGCTTCGGCGATGAGCTGATCCATGTTGACGTCGGCGTTTGGATCGAGCTGGACCGGCCCGCTGCTTCGACGCAGCCGTTCTTCCTCTCGCTCCACGCGCCCGGCTTCGCGTCGACGCCTGGCTCGGAGCAGGTCGCGGCGATATGTTCCCTCTTCGATCTGACGTCCGATGCGACGCCAGTAGGTCTGGAGCGTCGTGTAGCGCTGGATCAAGGTCTGAAAGCGAAATCGAATCGCGGTATTTCTGGGTTGCTCCTTGCGAAGGGCGTGAAGCGCACGGTCGAATTGCTTTCGCGGGATCTGCGGCTCGATCCGCTCGATACCTTGAAACCACTGCTCATAGAGATGCTTGATGCGCGAGAGCTGAACCTCGGCGTCAGACAACATGATCTCGAATTCTTTTGGCGTCATGACCCCACCGTCAGAGCGGTGTGACCTTCAAATTGTCGAAAAACAGCTCAGATTGCCAGTTATTGAAGCCGAAATGGTCGTGTCCCCGGCCTTTCAAAGGCTCCGAATCGTCCATTTGCAGTAGGACTGCGTCATCCACCCAGACGGTCAGAGCGCTATCGATTCGCTCGATTCGGAACCGGTAGACCCTCCCGGGCTCGACTTTTCGGGGCTCGCCGACGACTCGATCGCGACCGTGCTCATCCATGCGAGCCAACACGTTTGTCGAGTTGTTCCAACCTCCGAAGATGATGACATAGCTCGTCGCCGTATAGCTATCGCCTTTCGCGTAAGACGCTCCATCGCCGAAAATCTCGACTTTGATGTCTCCTTCGGGGCTCTCGCTTCGCGCGTCGAACTCGACCCGCACGTCGCGGGGAAGCGTCCGCAAGAGCCAGAGCGGGTGATTCTTCGCCCCCTGCACACGAAGCTCCCCCGCTTCGATTCGCCAGTTCCCCCCGGTCTGCTTGTACGCAGTTCCGATCGGGGCTCGCTCGAAGTCGTCCACAAAGCCAGTCCCAATCCCGGGGTCGCCTTGCGGGGTACATCCAGCGAACAGTACGCACACTGACACGACCGCTGACACCGCCACCGGCACTGTCGCTGGCACTGCCGCTGGCACTGTCGCTGGCACTGTCGCTGACGCTGGCACTGCCCCTCCCCCTCCCCTACGGGTCCGTGCACCCATCCTCATCCACGTCCCGTCCTTCGATCGCCTCCTCGTTGGGGCATTTGTCGTCTGCGTCGGGGATGAAGTCGTTGTCGTTGTCTGGATCCATACAGCCGTCGGCGTCCTCGAAACCATCGACGTCTTCGGGGAGTCGCGGGCACTCGTCGCGCGAATCCGGAATACCGTCAGCGTCCAGATCGTCGGTTTGCGGAGACCAGGAGACACCGAGGATTGCGCGAAAGCGCGGTTGGCCGAGACCTCGGACGAAACCCATACCGATCGCGGCGGTCATCGTCACTTGGTTCTTGGTCCAGCGGACGCCGATGTCGCCTTCGAGCGTATTTGTGCTCTTTCCCCGAAACGAAGTGGTGCCGCGGAGCTCGAGAAGCCCGAAGAGGTCCTTCGCCGGAGGAATCGGCGGCTTCAGCGAGAAGCCATACTGAAACTCCTGGCCCAGGGTGTCGACGCCGAAGCTGCGTGGGCTCACCCGATAGCGCCAACCCAGCATCATGCCTGCGCCCGTGCCGAGGAGATGAAAGTCGGCGAGCAGCTGCGCGTCGAACGAGAACTGGCCTTCGCTCGCGTAAAAGCTCGAGCTTCCGATCGGAATCGGCAACGTGAGCAAGAGAGCCATGCCCGGACCATCGGGACGGTTCTGGGTTTGCTCGGTCTTCTCTCCGAAGAACCGAACCTTGGTCGTGAACCGCGGGTCCTCGACAGCAAATCCGGTGAACGACCTCGGGCCGTTCGTGGGGTCCACGGTCTCCCCGTTCTGATAGAGAACCAGCGGCACTTCCAACGCGAGTGACCAGCGACCGAAGAGCCCGACCTCGAAGAACAGATCACCGGTCAGGCGATTGTCGATGAGCTGATCGCCAGTTCCATCGGCGTACCGAATGCGCAGGGGACGGTTGGAGTACCAGGTGGAGAGGCCAAGATTGTAGCGAGCGTGCCCCAACGTCCCGCTACCGTTGAAACCGAGAAAACCAAAACGGTCGAGCGAAGGCCGGAAGCGCTCGATGTTGATCTCCTGTGCCGACACCTCCGCCGAGACCGTCAGCACCACGAGCCAAGCAAACAGGGCCGTCCACCGTGTCATCCGACCTCAGTGCCTCCCAAGAGGTGGGTCATGCGAACGTTCTTCAATGCGGCAAGCATGCTTTGGCGCACTTCTGGGGCGCGCTTTTCGAGGTCGTCGAGAAGCTCCTTGACTTGCTGTCGCCAAAGGTTTTCCTGCGAGCCGCAGAGGTTGCAAGGAATGATGGGGAAGTCCAAGTAGCGGGAGTATGCCGCAATGTCCCGCTCCGAGGAGTAGAGCAGCGGACGAATCACCGTGTTGCGTCCGTCGTCGCTCACGAGCTTCGCCGGCATCGCGCTGAGCGACCCATTGAACATCATGTTCAACATGAGCGTTTCGATCGCGTCGTCACGATGATGTCCGAGCGCGATTTTCGTGCATCCGAGTCTCTCCGCAGCGTTGTAGAGGATGCCTCTCCGAAACCGCGAGCAGAGGCTGCAGTAGGTCTGGCCCTCGGGGATGCGCTCGGTCACCAGTTGATAGGTGTCCTTGCGAATGATTTGGTGCGCATGGCCCTGCGCGAGCAACCAGGCCTCGAGCGACGTCCCGTCATACCCAGGCTGGCCTTGATCGAGGTGCACCGCAATGAGCTCGAACGGCACCGGCGCGCGTTGGCGCGCCCGCTCCAAGAGGTGCAGCAGGGTATAGCTGTCCTTGCCGCCACTGATCGCGACCATCACGCGGTCGCCGGGCACAATCAGCCCAAAGTCCGCAATACATTGCCCCATCTCGCGAGCGAGTCGCTTCTCCAACGTAGCCTGAGCCACGTGGGATGGGTACTCGTGAAGCGCCGAGGCTGCAAGGCCCTCGGTCACTTCGCTCTTCGGAGGGCGACTGCGCGCGCATGCGCTTCCAACCCCTCTAGCCGAGCGAGCCCCTCGAGGAGATCGGCTTGGCGAGTGATCGCGGCCTGAGAGTAGCGAATGAGTGACGACCTGACGACGAAATCGTAGACGCCCAACGGGGACGCAAAACGCACGGCGCCACCGGTCGGCAGCACGTGACTGGGACCGGCCGCGTAGTCGCCGGCGGCTTCCGGCGTGTGGTAGCCGAGGAAGATAGCGCCGGCGGCCCCAATTCTTCCAAGCATCGCTTCGGAATCTGCGACAGCAAGGCTCAAGTGCTCGGCTGCAAGCGCGGTGGCAGCTCGGCCTGCCTCTTCGAGATCGTTGACGATGAAGCAGTAGCCGTTGTTGCGCACGGACGCCTCGGCGATCGCTTTTCGCGGAAGCGACGCGAGTTGTCGTTCCAAGGCGGCATCCACCGCGTCCGCCTGGGCGCGAGAGAGGACGACGGCAAGTGGATAGGCTGCCTCGTCGTGCTCCGCCTGCGACAAGAGGTCCGCGGCGACGATCTCTGGGTTCGCGTCATCGTCCGCCACGATCAGGATCTCACTCGGGCCGGCGATCGAGTCGATGTCGACGACGCCGAACACGAGCCGCTTTGCGCAGGCGACGTAGATGTTGCCCGGACCGACGACCTTGTCGACACGGGGAATCGACTCAGTGCCATAGGCGACCGCCGCAATGGCTTGCGCTCCGCCCGCGTCGACCACCTCGGTCACACCGGCAACGTCCGCAGCCGCTAAGATCTCGGGAGTCGGATTGGGCGTGATCAACACGATGCGTTCGACCCCAGCAACGGTCGCTGGAATCGCAGTCATCAATACCGTGGATGGATAGCGGGCTTTGCCACCCGGCGCGTATACGGCCGCCGCAGCCACGGGCTTCACGCGCTGACCGAGCTCGATGCCATCTTCTTCATAGCGAAACCCCGAGTCCCGCTGATGCTCGTGGTAGCGCCGAATCCGCTCGGCTGCCGCGGCCAAGGCCTCGCGGATGGCGGGATCGACCGCGCGCGCCTCCCTCAACCATGCGTTACGATTCAACACGAGTGACGGCGGGCGCCTGCGATCGAAGCGCTCCGTGTATTCGAGAACCGCCTCGTCGCCGCGCTCACGAACCGCATCGAGAATCGCGCGCACGTCGGGCTCGACGCGGGCGAGATCTTCGTCGCCACGCCGGCTCAAAGACGCTAACTTGTCTTCGTAGCCCGGTTGGCCCTGTTCGTAGATCGTGAGCATTTGCTAGTTCTAGCGGGCGTAACATCGGGGTCAACCTCGCAACCTTGCCCTCCGGGCCGGAAAGTGCTCAGACTTCGCCGATCATGAACGTACGCCTGTACAACACCCTGACGGGCCAAAAGGAGCCCTTCGAGCCAGCCGACCCCAACCACGCCCGCGTCTACGTCTGCGGCCCCACGGTCTACGACTACGCTCACCTGGGCCATGCTCGTTGCTACGTCGTGTACGACGTGCTGGTTCGGCACCTGCGCAGCGATGGCATGAAGGTCACGTACGTTCGGAACATCACGGACGTGGACGACAAGATCCTCAAGCGTGCCGCAGAAACCGGAACTGAGCCGACCGAGCTCGCGACGCGCTTCGCCGCGGCCTATTCGGAGGACATGCACCGGCTCGGAAACCTCGACCCAGACATCGAGCCGCGCGTCAGTACGCACCTCGAAGACATCCTTGCCTTGGTGCAACGCCTGATCGACGGCGGGCACGCCTACGTTGCGGATGGCGACGTCTATTTCTCGGTCGAGTCGTTCCCCCAATACGGCAAGCTCAGCCACCGTGACCTCGGCAAAATGAAGGTCGGTGCGAGCGACCGGCTCGACGACGCACAGACCGCGCGCAAACGGCATCCCGCGGACTTCGCTCTTTGGAAGAGGAGCGCAAACGACGCCTGGGGTTGGGAAAGCCCCTGGGGACGCGGTCGCCCCGGCTGGCATATCGAGTGCTCAGCGATGTCGATGAAGCACCTTGGCGACACGCTGGACCTGCACGGCGGCGGACTCGACCTAGTGTTCCCGCACCACGAAAACGAGATCGCCCAAAGTGAGGCCGCCACGGGGAAACCCTTTTCGAGATGCTGGATGCACAACGGATTCGTCGAAGTGGACAAGGAGAAGATGAGCAAGAGCCTCGGCAACTTCTTCACAGCGCGCGATCTCTTTGATCGCATCGAGCCCGAGGCGATCCGTTACTTCATGATGACGGTGCACTACCGAGCCCCGCTCAGCCTCGACTGGACCCTCGACGAAGCCGGCAACGTAACCGGCTTCCCGCAGTTCGAGGAAGCTGAGCGGCGGGTCGCGTATCTATACAAGACGAAGCAGAGGTTAGAAGGGCTTCCGCCGAAGCGAGTGTCCGACAGCGGCGCGCCCAGCTCTCCGGAGATTGCGGGCTTCAGCGCCGCGCTGCGCGAGTCGCTGGACGACGATCTCAACATGCCGGTCGCGCTCGCCAAGCTGGCTGACTTCCTCAAGGCCGTGAACGAGCTCTGCGACGAGGCGACGAGAAAAAAAGGAAAGGCTCCCCGCAACTCGGTGGACTGGGCCAAGGCCGGGTTCGGCGCCCTGGAAGCCGAGCTCGGGCTTGGCGCCGAGTCGGCAGACGTGGTTCTTCTTCGAATCCGTGACCGAAGGGCCAGAGCGTCCGGCTTGGAAGCCGCCGACATCGAACGGCGAATCGCGGACCGGAGCGACGCGAGAAAATCCAAAGATTTCAGCGAAGCGGATCGGATTCGGGACGAGCTCGCAGCACTGGGGGTGGAGCTGCTGGACGGCCCCGAGGGCACCGGCTGGACGATGGCGGACTGATGAAAGTATCAGTTGGGACGCGCTGATGCGCGCGAAGCCCCGGTTCTTTGCGGGATCGGGCTCGCAGGGATGTGTCACTGGCCCGCTCGGTATGCCACTCTGATAGTTCCTTGGAGCACGAAGCTTTGACGTCGTCTGTCCCAGAGCCGTTGGCAGAGGGTACCTTGAGTGCCACCCCACTAGGCCACGTGTTGCTGTCCGTCCAGAAGAAAGGGCTCTCCGGGACCCTCGCGATCTGGCCGGACGACGAGCGACCCGGACAAGACCGCATCCTCTTTCGGAACGGCATCCCCGCGATAGGCCGCTTCATCGACCCGGCCTCCGACCTCGAACACGGCATGCTCCACATCTTCAGCCGACAAACGGCGCCGTACGCGTTCTACGAAGCAGACTTGGTCGGCGAGAGCGAGGGCACGCTTCGAGGAGCCGTCGACATCTTCGCCCTCATCGCAAATTCACTTCGCGCGGATGTTCCAAAGGACGCAGCGGTACGGGTGATTCGAAAGCTCGGCGAGGGGGCACACCGCATCAAGGCGCGCTCGCCGCTCGCGAGGTTCGCGCTCCAGGCCAACGAGGTGGCGTTCGTCGAGTTAATGCGCGCGGAGCCAGCGGCGGCGCCAACGCTCATCGAGCAATTCGGCGACCGAAAGGTCGCGCAGCGGATGCTGTACCTGCTCGCGATCACGGATTGTTTGGAAGCTTACGCCCCTGCCTCCCAACAGAAGCTCAGGGCCGTGAGGGGCGCGACACCTCCCAAACCGCGGGTGTCCACTCCGCCCGGTCCGCGTGCGTCGGTGCGGGCTCCGAAGAGCAAGTCCCCTACGGACCGCCGCTCGGCGCCGCCAAACGAGCGAGAGTCTGCTCTTCCCCGCGCAGATTCGGTTTTGCCTGCTTCGCTAAGCAACCTGCCGCCGTCTCGAACGCTTTCTGGAGAGATCGTCGCTCCACGTTCCCTACCGCCGGCGCCTCCGCCGAGCCTGAGCCCCGAGCTCACGAAACGCTGGGGTGAGGTTTCGCGGGTCATCGCGATGATGGACCGGCAGAACTACTTCGAGATGCTGGGCGTGAAGGAATCCGCGGAGAGCGCCGACATCAGCAAGAAGTACATGACTCTGGCCAAGACCTGGCACCCGGACCGCCTGCCATCTGAGCTTGCGGCGCTCCGCCCTTGGGTTGAGGAGATCTTCCATCTGTTCACGGTGGCCAACGACACGCTGACCGACACGAAGAAGCGCGTGGAGTATCAGAAGTCGGTGATGCAGGGCGGAGGCACGCCAGAAGCCGATCGCAAGCTGGGCGTCATGGTCGAGGCGGCGATCAACTTCCAGAAGGTCGACGTCCTCGTGAAGCGGCGGCGGTACGACGAAGCATTGAGAATCTGCGAGTCCGCGATGTCGGTCGTTCGCAAGGAAGCGGACTACCCGGCGATGAAGGCGTGGATTCTGCTGTTACGGGATGGAATCGACGAAGAGGAAACCGAGGACGAAATTCGCAGCCTTCTGCGGACCACCTTTAAGATCAACCCTGACCATGTGCACGGCCATTTCGTTCGTGCCCATTTCTTGAAGAGGCAAGGCGACCACGACAAAGCGCTGAAGCACTTCATGAAGGTCGCCAAGCTCGATCCGAATAACCTCGAGGCGGCCCGCGAAGTTCGCATCGGGACGATGCGGCACGCCAGAGGCCGAAGCAGCGCCCCACCACCGGCAATGGACGGCAAGCTTCCGAACTTCCTCGGCAAGTTTTTCAAGAAGTAAAACGCGCGCGTACCGGGGCGCGGAAAAACCGTCACCCCGGCACCTGTGAGCCGTGCAACCGGAGAACGGCTCGCGACGGGCGTGCTCGGGATTGGGACCCACTCGCCCCCTATTCCTTAAAGACGACCCACGGCTAGGCTCGACCCAATCCCTGTGCTGCCCATCCCGAGCCGTTCTCCTATTGAATGGGTATGAATGCAGGGGCGCGGAAAAAAGCGCGATATGGGGCGGAGTCGACGTAGCGAGTGACAATCGGCAAGACAGCAACCACCGCCGATTGGCCGCGAGCTCCGAGGCGAGGCTTGCGTGGTCCAGGCCCCCAAGTGCATCCGACCACATTTGCAAGCCGAGCCGTTCGACGCAGCCCCGTATCGCGCTTTTTTCCGCGCCCGGGTACGCCCCCGAGCACGCCCGTCGCGAGCCGGTCTCCGATCGTACCGTTAACCGGTGTGGATTAGAACGTGGCGATGGTGACGTGGACGCGGGCGTCGTGGGCGGGGACGATGATGAGGTTGGGGTTCGCGCGTTGAAGCTGGTGCAGCAATACCAATTGGTCGCGGACGCCCGCTGCATCGAAATCGACCATGCGCCCGGCTAGCCACGGCTTTTCCGCGGGCCAGTCGACCCCTTCTCGGGTCCACGACGTGTCGCCGATGACCAAGAACCGTTTGCCATCTGGTAAGGTCACGAAGACCGCGATCGAGCCTGGGGTGTGCCCGGGCATCGGGACGAGCACGACACTGCCGTCGTCGAAGAAGTCGTGGCTCGCGGCGAACGGACCATAGCCTTCGCCGGCGAAGCTCAGCTCTTGCAGCTGGAACTGACCGCGAGCCTCGAGCTGGCGATAGAGATTCCCGCCCTCGTCATCTGACCGGGCATGCGCAAGCTCCTCGGGTGTGATCCAAACGGGCACTTCGCGCAGGTCCTGGAGGCCGCTCACATGATCCCAGTGGGAGTGCGTCAGTACGACGCCGCGAAGGTCTTGAGGCCCCAGACCCCGAGACCCGAGCGCGTCCAGAGTCGGCGTCTTCACCGTCAGGCTCGCTAGGGCCCGAAGGAGCAAGGGAGTCGTCTTCAGATGTTCCGTCACCTGTCGCCCTGCGCCCGCGTCGATCAACAAGCGTCCCCGAGGGTGCTCGACCACGAAGGCGACGACCGCATTGACGAGGCGCTTCGTCAAGGAGCCGCCGCGGACGGCGAAGCCCTCTTGGCTCTTCATCTCCGCACCGCGAATCACCGAAAACGACACGCCTTCAACCGCAACCGGCGGCGGGAGCGCAGGCCCGATGGCCTTCGGGACGGCCAGGGGCCTCTTGACGAAGGTCCAAGCCAAGGCGGCGAGCAGGACGACGACGAGCAAGAGGGCGATCCGGATCTTCACTTGGACACGAAGATAGTCCGGAGCAGCTCCGCTGTCCCGCTCAGCATCACGGACACCGACACGCACAGTGATGGGCGCCGGCGGACCGGGCGAATGCGCCGGTCCCCCAGACGCCAAACCCGCGAAATCCGTCGCTCTGCCGCTGGTACGCGCACTGCAGCTTCCACTCGGTCATGGACCGTCCCCGTGAGCGACTCCGCCGTCTTGGCCCAACTACCCTATCGGATGCGGAGCTCCTCGCGCTGATCCTCGGCACCGGGCGAACCGGCGAGGACGTCGGCTCCCTGGCCATCCGCATCGTGAGAGACTCTGGTGGGCTTTGGGCGCTCGCCCGAAAGGGGGTTGCCGAGCTGGCTCGCATCAGCGGAATCGGCCCGGCCAAAGCGGCCCGACTGGCCGCAGCGTTCGAGCTCGGGTCACGCAGCCTGATTCGGCCTGATCTAGGCGCAGCTCCGCTTTCAAACAGCGAAATGGTCTTTCAACGCTACGGCCAGCGGCTCATGGCTAGCCAGATCGAACGATTCATGGTCGTTTGCGTGGACGCGAAGAACCGCGCACGGGCCGAGCGCGAAGTCGCGCGCGGGGGGCGCACGAGCTGCCAGGTCGACCCGGCCGAAGTCTTTCGGCTCCTGGTGTCTGAATCGGCGTCCGGGGCGATCTTCATTCACAACCACCCGAGCGGGGATCCCGATCCGAGCCGACAGGACCTCGAGCTCACCCAGCGCCTCGTCTCGGCGGGGTCCCTTTTCGATATCCGCATCCTCGATCACGTCATCGTGGGGAGCGGGCGATACACCAGCCTCCGGGACGCCGGCCTTTGGCCAACTAACGCTTTGAAATCAAGTGGTTCCGCTGGGGTCTCGGGATGATTGGGGCGACTTGACACCCCCCCGACCCCGTGCTTTCTTCCCGCACTCTTATTTCTCGGGAGCATTGCAGTGAAGCGGACCTATCAACCACATCGCAAGCGCCGTCTTCGGACACACGGGTTCCGCGCGCGTATGAAGACCAAGGGCGGGCGGAGCATAATCAACGCCCGTCGTCGTAAGGGGCGCAAGCGCCTCACCGTGTCCTGCTACAAGAAGTAGCCCGAAACCGTGCGATGATGCCTCGCACATCAAAAAGGGCGGGGGCGATCGGCGAAAGACCGCAGCGGTTTCGACGCGTTGATCGGCTTAAGAAGCGTTACGAATTCAAACGAGCACAGCTCAGCGGGCGACGAATCCACACTCCCCACTTTCTCATCGTCGTCCTACCTAATGCAGTACAAAACACGCGACTTGGGATCACCGTGACGAAGAAAGTGGGAACCGCCGTTCAGAGAAATCGCATCAAGCGGGTGGTTCGCGAGGTATTTCGGCGCAACCGGCAGCTCTTCCCGGCCTCTCACGACCTGGTGTTCATCGCAAAGCGCGGCGCCACTGAGATCGACTACGGCTCGCTGCTGGATGAGCTCAGGCGCGCAGCGAGCAAGCTACAGATCGAGGCGGCGCGATGATTCGGGCGGCGCTTCTATTCTTGATTCGCATCTACCAACTGACGCTCTCCCGTCTGATCGGCCCTTCGTGCCGGTTTGAGCCATCTTGCTCGCACTACACCGCGACCTGCATCGAGCGGTTCGGCGCGTTGCGCGGTTCATGGCTCGGCATCAAACGAATCGGTCGCTGCCATCCATTGAACCCAGGTGGATACGACCCCGCGCCGCACCTCGAGCACTCGCCGCGCAAATCGCACGAGGCGCGGCATGGATGATCGAAAGCAACCACCAGTTGCCCTCATGCTGCTGCCCCTCTTAGCGCTTGGTGCGATGCTGGCAGTTCAGTATTTCGCTCCGCCCAAAGCGCAGACCGAAGAACCCGCCGCCGGCCAGGCTGCAAATCAGGCTCCCGAGGATGCCGAAGGCAGCTCCGATGAGACTGTGCCGGCCCAGATCTCGCCGATCGATGCGCGGTCACGTGCCGATTCTCAAAGACTCTACCAACTGGAGAATGATCGCTTCGTCGCCTCCTTTACGGACCTGAACACCGCGATGGTGAGCTTGCAGGTCAAGGGCGAGCGATACCTGGACGAAGAGGGAAATCCGTTCGAGCTGGTGACGACGGACAAAGAGCAGTACCTGCCACTCGCACCTTCGTTCTCCGGCGTGAAGATACCGGCAGACGCGCGCTGGCGACTGCTAGAGTCCTCGAAAGAGAAGCTCACCTTTCAGTGGGCTGGCGATGGGGTCTCCGTCACCCGGACCTGGGAGCTCGCCGAGCCGCCGTATCAGCTTCACTCCTCGATCGAGGTTCGCAACGACGATCCGCGGTCGAGATCGGTAGGCTTGGGGATCACATCCGCCCACTACGTCCGCCGTGCCGACGAAAAGGGCGGGATCATCGGAAGGCCGTCACCGGTTCTCAGCCACGGGATCTGCCAACAAGGCGACGAAACGATTCGCCAGGATCGTGAAGACCTCCTGAGCGAGGACGAAACGCGGCCGATGCAGCCTCACAGCTACGGCCCGGGAATCGAATACCTAGCGCTCAGTAGCGTGTATTTCGCCATCATCGCGGCGCCCGAAGGGGGCACCGCCGAGCGATGCGACATGCTGTCGACCGATCGCGGGGGCACCAAAGAGGACCCGGACGGAAGCCTGCTCGAGGCGAAGCTCGCCTATCCGCCGCAGGAGATTGGTCCCGGGGAATCAGCGACGTTCCGGACCGCGGTCTACGCCGGGCCGAAGGACTACGATGCTCTTCAGAAGTTTGGGCACAGCGCCTCGGAGGTCATCGACCTCGGATGGTTCAGCTTCATCGCCCGCGGGATGAGCTGGCTGCTTCGCACGATTCACGGCTTCATCGGAAACTGGGGCGTTGCGATCATTTTGCTGACGCTTCTGGTTCGGGTACTGCTGCTCCCGTTCGTCATTCCGCAGTTCCGGAACATGGCCAAGCAGCGCGCGCTCAAGCCCGAGATCGACAAGATCAACGAGCTGTACAAAGACGACCGCGAAAAGAAGGGCGCCGCCATGATGGAGCTCTGGCGCAAGCACAAGGTGAACCCGCTCGGCGGCTGTCTCCCTGTGCTTCTGCAGATGCCAATCTTCTTCGCGCTCTATCAGACGCTATCGACGAGCATCGAGCTCTACCACGCACCCTTCGTCCTGTGGTGGACCGACCTCTCCTCGCCGGACCCGCTCTACGTGCTGCCGATCCTCCTCGGCGCCCTAATGTTCATCCAGCAGAAGCTCACGCCGGTCCAAATGGATGCGACGCAGGCGAAAGTCATGCTCTACGCGATGCCGCTGATGATGACGTTCTTCATGCTGCTTCTGCCGACAGGCCTTTGCTTGTACATGGTGACCAGCTCCGCCATCGGCATCACGCAGCAGCGATATATGTATTGGAAGATGGACCAAGAAACGTCGGCCCTCGCGACCAGCTCGGACGACAGCGACGACGACAACGATCAAGCGGCAGAAAAAACCGAAGCCGCTGCCCCTAAGCAGGCCAAGCCCCGCAGAAAGAAGAGGACTCGCCGTGGACGAGCTTAAAAGTAAACCCCGTGACGGAGCACTGATTCTCGATCAGCAAACGCAAGAAGATCCCAGCCGATACGCTGGGGACGGTAAGGCGGAAGAGGCTGCAGAGATTCTCGAAGAGCTCATCAACCTAATGGACCTCGACGTACGAGTCGACATTCGTTCCGACGCCGAGCGAATCGAGCTCGACGTGACGGGGGAAGACTCCGGCCGTGTGATAGGCAAGAAGGGCGCCACCCTCGATGCGCTTCAGTTCTTGATCAACAAGATGGTCAATCGTTTTCCCGAAGCGCGCCGCCACGTAATCGTCGACTCCGGAGACTACCGCGAACGTCATGACGATGGGCTCGTTTCGATGGCCAAACGCCAAGCAGACCGAGCCATCACGGAAGGCAAAGTGGTCACCCTTCAGCCCATGAACGCCCGCGACCGGCGGGTCGTCCACATGTCACTCGCCAAGTTCGAAGGCGTCAGCACGATGTCGCAGGGAGAAGGAATGCGTCGTCGCATCCAGATCATCCCGGCACGAAAACGCCGGTAACGGCTTGGGCTAGCGGCGGTAGCCCAGGATGCGTCTTGGTGCGCCGCTGGACGGCACGCTGTAGTCCAACCGGCGAGCCAGAACTAGGCCAGCCGGCGGATCGACATCCGTCCCGGCGGTCAGCACCCAGACCTCATCAGCCAACTGCGCACCGATGGACAACCAGTCTCTCGGTGCAAAGGTCGCCCGCGAAAGTGCGATTCCGAAGGGGGTGCCGTCGACGATTGGGTTCGCGAGATCAACCTTCTGTTCGAGCATCGTGGTGCGGTTCGCAAGGCCCAGCGCACCGGCCGCGGTCCTCAGGAATGTGGTTCGTTTTCGCCTCGGCTCGACGAGGGTGGCGTGCAAGGTCGCGTCAGCGAGCAAGATCGGGATGGTTGGCGCTCCAACGCCAGCACCGACGTCGACGAGCGAAGCGGGGCCTTCGACCCACTCCCCGCGAATCACCTGGGCTGCATCGAGAAACAAGATTTCGGCAAGCTCGGTGTCCGATCGCGCCGAGGTGAGATCCGTCCGCGCGTCCCAGGACCGTGCGATGTGGAAGTACGCCACCCAGCCTTCCGGTTCGTCGATCCCAAGCTCCGCACAGAGCTGCCCAATCGCATCTGCTGCGCTCATTCGCCGCGAACCCCATGCCAGGCCGACTTGAGGTCGGCCATCTGGGCGTACCGGTCGTCCTTGTTGCGATGCATCGCTCGTTCGATGACACGCGCGATCGCCGCGGGAACATCGGCCACGGCGTCGATCGGAAGGCAATCACCCGCGTCGATCTTCATCATGAGCCGGCCCAGGTGATTGTCGTGAAACGGTTTTTTCGCGCTCAGTGCTTCGTAGAGCAGAACGCCGAGCCCGTAGACGTCGATGCGTTGGTCGACGTCGGTCTTACCCGTCAGCACCTCGGGCGCCATGTAAGCCGGGGTCCCGCTGACTTCACCCGTCGCAGTCAGCCGGTCGAGACCGAGTATCTTCGAGGCTCCGAAGTCCACGACACGCGGGGTCCCTTCGGCGGGCCAGATGACGTTGGCCGGCTTCAGGTCTCCGTGAAGCACGCCATGTTCATGCGCTGCGCCCAAGCCGCCGCTGAGGGCATCGACCAAGGAGTCTGCCTCGGCGATGGTGACGGGGCCCTTCGACAAACGCTCCGCCAGCGTCTCCCCTTCGACGTACTCGGTCACGAGAAACACAAGCCCTGCGTCGTCGATTCCGAGCTCGAGCAGGCGGACGATGGCCGGGTGGTCGAGGGCTTTGAGAACCGCCCCTTCGCGACGGAACCGTCTCCGCATCGATTCGTCCGCAAGGTATTCGGCGCGGAGCAGCTTGACGGCCGCTTTGGATCCGCTCAGCTGATCCAGAGCTTCGAACACGTCGCCCATCGCGCCTCTGGCAAGCTCCGCTACCAATTCGTATCGGCCGGCCAGCATGGTTCCGACGCCAATGGAAGTTGGGTTCGTCATGACTCGGTGGGAACATACCTCTCTTCGCAAACGCGCCCAACTGACGTACGCTCCGCCCGCCAATGACGGTGCCCAACCTCGATGACGCGCTCGCGAAGCTGTACGGGCTCCCTTTGCCCGCCATCGAGCTGATCAAGCTGCGCGGGGATGCGTCGACGCGGAGCTATTTCCGCGTGCGTGTCATCGAAGGCGGCGCTCGCAGCCCGAGAAGCGTCATCGCGATGCAGCTGCCGGAGGACGCGTTCGGTAGCGACGAGGGAGGCAAACCGGCCGACAGCAAACGCCTTCCGTTTCTCGAAATCGCAGCGCTGCTCGACTCCAAAGGCCTGCCGGTACCGTCGGTCTACGTGGAAGACCTCACAAATGGGATCATCCTGCTCGAGGATCTCGGAGACACGACCTTCGAGCAGCATCTTCGCGGCACCCCGCGCGCCGAATGGCGACGGCTTTACGGGGCGGCCGTCGACCTTCTCGCCGAGCTGCACGAACGCTGTGCTAGCCTTTCTGAAGCGTCGATCGTCTCGCGACGGCACTTCGACCGCGAGTTGATCGACTGGGAGCTCGATCATTTTCGTGAATGGGGACTCGAGGTGCCGTTCGGAGCGCTCGACGAGGCTCAGAGCGCGACCCTTCACGGCGCCTTCTCCAACATTGGGTCCGCGATCGAGGCCATGCCCGAAGGCTTCGTCCACCGGGACTATCAATCGAAGAACCTGATGGTGGCACCCAATGGCCAGCTCACGCTCCTCGATTTCCAAGACGCACTCCGAGGTCCCCGCGTGTATGACCTCGTTGCCCTTCTTTGTGACTCCTACGTTTCGCTGGACCTCGGCCTGCAGGAATCCATGATCGATCGCTATGCCGCACTGCGTCGTATCGAGCCAACCGAGCTGCGTCGCGAATTCTGGCTGGTCACCCTCCATCGGAAGCTCAAAGACGCGGGGCGTTTCGTCTTCATCGATCGCGTCCGCAACAACCCTGATTTCCTCCAATGGTATCCTCAAAGCCTCCGCTATGTGGGTCGCGCCCTGGAGCAATCCCCTGACTTCGAGGGGCTGGGGCGCCTCCTGGCGGAGGCGATCCCGGGTTTTCCCGACAGCGTCGCGAAACCTGCCTCTGCGCTGGAATAGACCCGTAAGAGACGGCGTTGACCCCATGGGCGACGGGGGTGAAACCGCACGCCAAACTGTACGCTCTTCTCTCCCACTATCCCACATCCAACCGCACCGGTTTCACCCCCTCGCCGTCCCCAACGGAGTCGGGATTTGTTGCGGGCTCCCGGAGGAGCGGTAGACTCTGATTTCGCTTTCATGAGAATCCCCTTCCACGCGCTCGCTCTCGCCGCGATGCTCTTGCTGGACGCCGCATCGGTCAGTGCTGCGGACTGCTCGTGCGAGGGCTTGTCTGCGGAGGGTTGCAGCGACAGCGCGCAGCTCCGGCAAGATCCCGCCGGGCCACCGTTGTGGTGCGAACGAAGCGACGACCCACGCTGCATGCCTGCGAACACGCACGGCACCTCGGTTCACACCCTGGTGCCCGTGGCCATGAGCTGGGCTCAACCGATTCGATGGGACGCGCCTCCCCACACAGGCATCCAATTGGACGTCCGTGCCGACGGAGATCCGCGAACCGAGTACTCACGAAGAGTCGAACGACCTCCGCGCTAGCGCCGGCCGCCTTCAGCGGGCGGTCGTCCCGGCATTTGGTTCGTTCATTTGAACGTTGAGTTTGTTTCAAGCTCGCCGCTCAGTCGCGGCGCGAGGATAAGATTATGAGTAAAGGTTCATCAGTTCTATTGGCCATCGTCATGGCGATCGCTGGATTTGCGGTCGGGCATGTCGTCGGCTCACGCTCCGCTACGGATGCTGGAGTCGCCGATGGCGCAGAGGAGGCGCAGGCCGCAGACGTGATCGTCGCAGGCGACGTCGAGCGGTACAAGATTCCGGTCAGCGACGCGCAGCCCTCAAAGGGTCCGAAAGACGCGCTGGTCACCATCGTGGAGTTCAGCGAGTTCCAGTGCCCCTTCTGCGCTCGGGTTCTGCCGACCACAAAGCAGGTCATCGACACCTACGGTGACAAGGTCCGCGTCGTTTGGCGCAACAATCCTCTAGGTTTCCACAACAACGCGGCGCCTGCCGCGGCTGTGGCCATGGAAGCCTACGCACAGGGTGGGAACGACAAGTTCTGGGAGGTGCACGACACACTCTTTGCGAACCAAAAGGCGCTCGGCCGCGCAGAGCTCGAAGGCTACGCGGAGAAAGCCGGACTCGACTCGGCGAAGGTCAAGAAGGCTCTTGACGAGGGAACGCACAAGAAGGCCATCGACGGCGATCAGGCCCTTGCGGCCCAACTCGGGGCGCGCGGAACTCCCTACTTCTTCGTCAACGGACGACAGCTTCGGGGAGCGCAGCCTTTCGCGGCCTTTCAGAAAATCATCGACGAAGAGCTCGCAACCGCCGAGACCCTTCTCGAGCAGGGCGTGAAGAAGGAACAGATCTACGCGACGGTGACCAAGAACGGCCTCACCAAAGCTGCGGCTCCGAAGCCAGAGGCTCCGAAGGCCGGCCAGCCCGATCCGAAAGCGGTTTACAAGGTTCCGCTCAAGGGCAACGAGCCGCAAAAGGGTCCGAGCGACGCGCTGGTCACCATTGTCGAGATTAGCGACTTCGAGTGCCCGTTCTGCGGCCGCGTCGAGCCCACGCTCAAGCAGGTGCAGGACAAGTACGGCAAAGACGTTCGCGTCGTTTGGATGAACAATCCGCTTCCGTTCCACAAGAACGCGAAGGGCGCGGCGAACGCGGCGCTCGAGGCCCACGCGCAGAAGGGCGACAAAGGCTTCTGGGCCATGCACGAAAAGATGTTTGCGAACCAGAAGGCCCTGACGACCGACAACCTCGAGAAGTGGGCCAAGGAGCAGGGTCTGAACGTCCCGAAGTTCAAAAAGGCCCTTGCCGACGACAAGTACGGCAAGACCATCCAAGAGCAGCAGGCGCTGGCCAGCAGCCTGGGGGCCCGTGGCACCCCGGCGTTCTTCATCAACGGCCGCAATCTCCGGGGCGCCCAGCCTCTGGCGGCTTTCACGACTGTGATCGACGAAGAGATGGCGAAGGCGAAGGCCCTCGTCGCAAAGGGCACGCCCCGAGCCAAGGTCTACGAGACGATCATTGCCAAGGGTGAGACCGGTCCGAAGACCGCGCCGGCTGCGCCAGCACCGGACGCCAACAAGATCTACGATATCCCGGTTCCGAAGAACGCCCCGACCAAGGGGGGGGCCAAAGCAAAGGTGGTCATCCAGGAGTTCAGCGACTTCCAATGCCCCTTCTGCAGCCGAGTCAACCCGACCGTCGCACAGGTCGTCAAGGAGTATGGCGACAAGGTCCAGTTCGTTTGGCGCGACTACCCGCTTCCCTTCCATAAGGACGCGCAGCCGGCCGCTCAAGCGGCACGAGAGGTCTATGCTCAGAAGGGCAACAAGGCATTTTGGGCATACCACGACCTTCTTTTCGCCAACCAGAAGACGCTTTCGCGGGAAAACCTCGAAAAGTTCGCAGAGCAGGTCGGAGGAATCAACATGAAGGCCTTCAAGGCCGCGCTCGATTCCGGCAAGCACAAAGCTGCGGTCGACGCCGACATGGCAGCCGTCGCCAAAGCCGGTGCGCGAATCGGCACGCCGTCGTTCTTCATCAACGGCAAGCTGGTCCAAGGCGCACAGCCCTTCGCGGCATTCAAAGTCGCGATCGACGACGCGCTCAAGAACTAAGCTAGCGAAACACAGTCAGGAAGGGGCAGGACCGCATGTCGGGCTTGCCCCTTCCTTTTGACACGACGGGGTCCGCACACTACATTCCGGCTCGTTCTGAAAACTAAAGTATTTTCAAGGTGTTGACGCATGGCTCGAGCGAAAGCTGCCGCCTCTAAACGACCTCCCAAAAAGCCAACGGTCGAAGAGCTCTACTTCAGGAGCGACAGCGCTTACCTTTGTCTCCTGCTCAACCGTCGAACGCGATTCATTCGCGTCATCGACTTCCGAGCCGGCGCGCTTCCGGCAAAGCGGCTCTACATTCAATCGGTCGCCACGCAGGAGAACGTCCAGAAGGTGATCACGCTCGTCGAAAAAGACGAGGTTTCGTCGTGGACGCGCGTGGGCTTCGTTCGTGAAGGGACGATCCCCGGCTTTTACAAGCGCAGCGACGGCCATCTGTGTGGATGCGTCATCGGCGACAAGACGGCCTCGATCGAGGTCAGCGACGCGTCCGCAAAGCTGACCGAGCGCACGATCAACGCGGCCAAAAAGGCAGCCAAGGACATTCCCGAAAAGATCAAGGGAGCCTCGGTTCGGCCCGCAACCGAGAAAGAGGCCCTCGCGGCGCGAGACGCCGCATGGAAGAAGAACCCGGCCTTTGGCTCATTCGACATGTTTGGGCGCGATGCAGAGCGAATTTATTTCGATGCCAGCCTACGGCGCGGCAAGACCAACTACATCTCGGCGGAGTTCCAGGATTGCTTTGGGCACGCTCTCGTCGAGGTCTTGCGCCTCCCCACGAGCGAGAACGAAACTCTCGCGGTGATCGCCGCCCTTCGGACGCTCGCCGACAACCTCCAGGAGCGCGGGATCGTGGCCATGTTCGCTTTTGCACCGAACGATAATGTGGAGATTTCCACCGCATTCGTTGCTGCCGGCTACCGCAAGACCGGTTTGCTCGCGCAGGCGATTCTCGACGCGGAGGGCAGCCGCAAAGACGCCATCTTGTGGTCTCACAAGTTCGTGAGCGCCAATGGTGATGAATACGAGTGAGCCTTGACCGTCTCGGTTCGAGGCCGGTAGGCTCGTGAACAGGCAAGGAGAGGCGCATGCGCTCACGCGATGACATCGAATCGTATCTGGCTCGCGCCGAGGTCCCCTACGAAGAGGTCGGCGCCGACGGGATGTGGCTCGTCCGTGACAGCAGCCTGGGCGAGAACATCGCCATCCAAACTGCTGACTCGCTTCTGCTCTTTCGAGTGAAGGTCCTCGAGCTGCGCGAGGTCAGAGACAAGGAGGCGCTCTACGAAGAGCTTCTTCGCCTCAACGCTTCGGACCTGGTGCACGGAGCTTACGGAATCTCCGACGCCGCAGTGGTGCTCACTTGCACCCTCCAACTCGAGAACCTCGACTACAACGAGCTGCAGGGCGTGCTCGATGACTTCTCGCTAGCGCTCGCAAATCACTACGAGAAACTGAGCAGGTTCCGGGTCGCCACCTAAAGGACACGAGCAATGGGGTTCCTCAGCCGTCTGGCACAACTGATCAAGAGCAACATCAACGACCTCATCAACAAGTCGGAGGATCCGGAAAAAATGCTGAATCAAGTCATCGTCGACATGAATCAGCAACTGGTCGAGGCGAAGAAGCAGGTCGCGGTTGCCATCGCCGACGAGAAGCGCCTGAACAAGCAGTTCGGGAACGAAGTGGCGAAGTCGAAAGACTGGGAAAACAAGGCCATGCTGGCGGTTCGGTCAGGAGACGATGAGCTCGCGAAGGAGGCTCTGCTCAGGCGGAAGGAGCACGATGCGATCGCTGCGCAGTACCAAGAGCAATGGGCGCGTCAAAAGGCGCTCACCGACCAATTGAAGACTGCACTCAAGGCGCTGAGTCACAAGATTGGCGAGGCGCAGCGCAAGAAGAACGTCCTGATCGCGCGCAAACGCCGTGCCCAGGCGATGAAGAGCATCCAGGAAACGATGAGTGGCCTCTCCGATGCGAGCGCGTTCGAAACCTTCGATCGAATGGCCGAGCAGATCGACCAGATGGAAGCCGAGGCCGAGGCAGGCGCGGACGTCGCCGAGCAGTACACCGGCGATATTCTGAAGCATCGTTTTTCAGAGCTGGAGGCTACCGCAGGCGCCGACGTGGAGCTCGAGGCGCTCAAGCGAAAGATGGGGCTGCTCCCCGCCGAGCAGCCGCCGGTGGGCGCCCGGATCGCCAGCCCGGAAGAGCAGCACGAAGAAGAGGAGCTCGCCGAGCTCGAAGAAGCGCTCGAAGACCTCAAGCGCAGGGAACGCTGAGCTTGACAGGAGGCCTCCGCCGCTTAAGTTGCCGGCCGAATCCCAAGCCATGCCGACTTACGACTACAGCTGTGACAACTGCGGGCACACGTTTGAGCGGGTGCAACGCATCACCGAGAGCCCAGTCAAGAAGTGCCCCGAGTGCGGCAAGCTCAAAACTCGCCGCATGATCGGAGGCGGGGGCTTCATTCTGAAGGGCGGGGGCTGGGAGTCCGATCTCTACTCGGGCCCTTCAAACCGAGCGGCGAGCCCCAAAAAGAGCGGTGACTCGAGCTCGAGCGGGAGCGAGTCGTCATCGACCAGCAAGCCGGCCAAGGCCGACTCCAAGCCCAAGTCCAAGACAGCCTCGAGCGGCAAGTCGGACTCTTAGTAGGCGCGGGCGCTGGCACCGGCACTGGCACCCGCACATGCGCGGCAGCGCGAGCCGAAGGCGAAGCCCGGCGCAACGCGCCGCCAAGCCCAAGCGAAGCGAAGGGCGCGGCAGGGAGGATTACGGGTGGGGGTGGGCGGGCGGTGTAATTAAACCAAAACTGACACCGGCACTCACCCTAGGCCGGCTCAAGATACGAAGCGATGATGGTGCGCGTGCCCCAGCCTGCGAAGCGCACCGAAACGCGTGGCGGCGAGCCCTGCATCACCTCCCGCACCTCCCCTACCCCGAACTTCGGGTGCCGTACCTGCGCGCCGCGCCGCAGCCCTTCGAGATCCGAGAGGTCGGACCCTTCGCCGTAATCGATGTAGCTTTCGCTCGGTTCATGGTGGCGCTCGTCGGTCACCGATGGCTGCGACGGTGAGCTCGACCTTCCGCCGATCCACTCGACGTCTTCTCCAGGCAGCTCGGTCAGAAAACGTGACGGGATGCCGACGCGCTGCTGGCCGAAGATCCTGCGAACCGCAGCGAAGCTGAGCACGAGTCGCTGCTCGGCGCGCGTGAACGCGACGTAGGCGAGGCGCCGCTCCTCTTCGAGCTCCTCGGGATCTTCCCAGGGATCGATTCCCTTGAACGGAAACACCTGCTCTTCGAGCCCCGTGACCATCACGACCGGAAACTCCAGGCCTTTGGCGGCGTGCACCGTCATCAAGGTCACCCGGTCGCCGCCGACCTGCTCGTCGGCAGAGGTCTGCAGCGTCACATTCTCGAGGAACTCGGCAAGCGTGGAATCAGGACGCTCGCGTTGGAACTCGTCCATGGACGCCACGAGCTCCTGGACGTTCTGGAACCGCGCATCCGCTTCTGGCGTATCGTCGTGCTGAAGCGTCTCGGCGTAGCCGCTTCGATGAACGAGCTCCGCGCCGATCTCACCGAGGGGTGGTCCGGACGCCGCGACATCCCGCAGACCGGCCATCAGACCACGGAAGGCGCCGAGACGCTTTCGTGCTGCGCTCCCGAACTGGGCCAGCGTTGCATCATCGTCGAGCAGGTCGGTCAGGCCCTGTCCGTATTGCGCCGCCGAGTCGAGAAGCCGCGTGATTGTGCTCTTTCCAATCCCCCGCGGCGGCGTGTTGATAATCCGAAGCAAACTCATGTCATCTGCCGGGTTGGTCATCACGCGCAGGTACGCGAGCAGGTCTTTCACCTCGGCGCGATCGTAGAAGCGCATCCCACCGACGATGCGGTAGCCGATGTTGGCGCTTCGGAGCGACTCCTCGATCACTCGTGACTGTGCGTGCGTTCGATAGAAGACCGCGACGTCCGATAGCCGATGGCCTTGAGACGAAAGCTCCCGGATGCCCCGAAGCACCAGCCGCGCCTCGTCGCGCTCGTCCATCGTGCGGACGACCAGAATCGCGTCGCCCTCGGGATTGTCCGTCCAGAGCTCTTTGGGCTCGCGGTCGGTGTTACGTGCGATCACCGCATTGGCGGCGCGCAGGATGCGCTGCGTCGAGCGATAGTTCTGCTCGAGCTTGACCAGCGTCGCGTCCGGAAAAGACGCTCTGAAATCGAGAATGTTTCGGCGATCGGCGCCGCGCCAGCGGTAGATGCTCTGATCATCGTCACCGACCACGCAGAGATTGCGGTGCTCTTCCGAAAGCAAGCGCACGAGCCGGAACTGCGCGTGATTGGTGTCCTGAAACTCGTCGACGAGAACGTGCGAGAACCGGCCGACCACCGCGTCGCGGAAGGACTCGTCCGATTCGAGGGCGCGTACGGTGCGGTAGATCAAATCGCCAAAATCGAGCGCGTTGGCCAATCGAAGCCGCTCTTCGTAGGTCGTGTACACACGGCGAACGACCTCTGACCAAGCGTCGGGGGTTTCGATCTCGTCGGGCCCCTGGACCTCTTGCTTCGCGCGGTTGATGCGGCCCGCCATCGCCTTGGGCTGATACCGCTTCTCGTCGAGGCCCAGATCTCGAAGGACGCGCTTGACCAGCGCCTGTTGCTCCTGGTCATCGTAGATCGTGAAATCCTTGCTGACGCCTGAGCTCTCTCCGTGTCGCCGAAGCAGCCGGGCGCAGGTCGCGTGAAACGTGCCAACTTGAACCGCCTCGCCCTGCTCTCCGAGCAGCCTTAAAAGCCGCTCACGCATTTCGCCCGCGGCCTTATTGGTAAAGGTGACCGCGAGGATCCGCCAGGGCGCCACGTCGTGCGCGGCAATGAGTTGGGCTACTCGAAACGTGATGACGCGGGTCTTGCCGCTTCCGGCGCCCGCAAAGACCACGAGCGGCCCCCCCTCGTGAATGACTGCCTCGCGCTGACGGGAATTCAGAGAGCTGAGGTCCAGCACCTGGTGAACCTAGCTGCCTGCCTCCGGAAAACCAGCTAAAAACCGGGATTCCAAGGATGCTTCGGGGTCGAAAGCTGGCCTTCCCATCGTTTTGCGCGTAGAGATCCACGGTAGGTCGCGACGGCGACTAACCCCTTGAAAACGTCGAGGATCTTGGGTGAATCAACCGCTGTCCAATGCGTCCAAAACCAAGGAGGCCTCAACTGGTTCCTCCGCAAAGGGCGATCATGACCTGGTACAACGGGTACAAGCAGGAGATACAGCGGCTTTTCGAACGCTTTTCGACAAGTATCATCGCCGCGCGTTCGCCGTGGCCATGGGTGTCGTCAAGAACGAGGATGACGCTTTGGATGCCGTTCAAGAGGCGTTCGTCAAGGTCCACAAGAACATCCACAAGTTTCAAGGGAGCTCGAGCTTCTACACTTGGCTCTATCGCATCGTCATGAATGTCTCCATCGACCACGTCAGGCGCACGAGCAGGAGAAAGAACCTGGATTTCGACGAGCGCGCACTGCACGAGGAGAGTGAGGTCGCAGGGGACGGCGCGCTGGTGCCTAGTGTCACCAACGCCAACCCTGGCAAGGCAGCGCTGCGCCGCGAGCTCGGCGGTGCGATCCAAGCTGCCCTGCAGGAGTTGCCCGAGCACCATCGGGCGGTAATCATCCTTCGGGAGATCGAGGGTATGAGCTACGAGGAGATGGCTGAAGCGCTAGAGGTTCCCAAAGGCACCGTCATGAGCCGTTTGTTTCACGCTAGAAAGAAGATGCAGGCCTCGCTTGCGCCTTATCTTGCCGGGGAGGCCGTTCCCGAGGACTAGTCATGGAGAGCGCAAAGACAGAGGACGAGAAGCTTCAGATGTTCTTCGACGGAGAGCTTGCTCCGGAGGAGGCGGCCGCGGTGCGCCGTAGCCTCCAAGCCTCGCCCGAAGGTGCCGCCCAGCTGCGCGAATGGGAGCAGCTCCGCGTTGCCATGAGAAGCGTTTCGGCGGATTGGGCGGGGCAGATCGACTCTGATGCGCTCTTTGCTCGGATCGAAGCCGACCTCAGCGCGCCGGTCATCCCGATCGATCGGCCGGCGCGCACGCCTGCCTTCCGCGAGGTTCCTGGCGGCCGCGAGCGCCGTGTCTGGGGCGCTGCGGCGATTGGATTTGCCGCCGCCGCGGCGATCTTCTTGGTGGTAATCGCCTCGCCGACGGGCGACCCTCAGGGAGGAGCTCCGGCCGTCGCGCGTGGGTCGGAGGTGCTCGAAGTCGATTTCGGGGCCAACACCGGGACGATCTTCGAGGTCGAGGGTGGCGCAGGGCAATCTTTGGCCGTGGTTTGGATCGATGACGAAGAGGTAGGGCTCCCATGACGCTCATTCGACACTTGCTGCTGATTGCGGTGCTGTTCGGCGCTTCGACTGCTTTTGCCCAGGGCAGCTCCTTGGCGAGGTCGGACCGAGCTGCGACCATCTCCAACGTGCCCGCCGAAGTGCTGGTCGTCCTGGCCAAAGAAGAGCCAGGCGAAATCGACCCGCAACTAAAGAAGCTGACCGCGCTGCGGAGGCCCCCGTTCAATTCCTTCCGCTCGATGCAGATTTTGTCGCGACCCAAGCTGACCCTCACGCCCGGCAAAGACGCGCTTGTTTCGTTGCCGAACGGCAGAAGGGTGAAACTCACGCTGCTCCGGGTCATGCCCGATGGACGCTACAAGGTGAAAGCCGCGATCAACCGGCCCGACAAGTCAGACTATCTGCCGCTCTTGCAGGTCGTGGCCTCCGCCGGCGATCCATTTTTCGTCGCAGGGCAGACCTACAAGGGCGGGACGCTGGTCGTTGGCGTCATCGTCGACCCGAAGAAGACCACGCAATAGGTGCGCGCGGACGATCCAGACCTGATTGAGGTCGAGGGACCTCCGCTACTCGAACGACCGGCGGACTTGGTCATCGAAGCGCTGTCGCAAGTCGTCACAGCCGAGCGCCTCCAGCGAATCTCCGACGTCGTTCGGGCTCGTACCGACGACCTGGTTCTGGTGCTCGATCGGATTTCCGATCCGCACAACTCGAGCGCGGTACTGCGAAGCGCAGATGCGTTCGGCCTTCAGACGGTCCATGTGATCGTCGGCGAGCATGGGTTCAAGGCGTCCAGAGGCATTTCGAAGGGCACGCAGCGCTGGCTCGACGTCATCCGATACCAAAGCGCCGAAGCGTGTGCGCGACGTCTGAAGCGCGACGGCTATTCGATCTACGTCGCAGCCACGAGAGGCGACACCCAGTTGGAGGACCTGCGCGCAATGGAGCGATTGGCAGTGGTGTTTGGAAACGAGCACCGCGGGGTGTCCCAAGAGATGCAAGCACTTGCCGATGGGACGTTCTCGATCCCGATGCGAGGTTTCGTCGAGAGCCTCAACATCTCGGTCGCAGCCGCGATCGCGATGCAGACACTTGCTCGAGACGGCCGACGAGGTCTTCCCGCGGCTCGAAAACGGGAGCTCGAGGCGAGATTCCTAATGAATTCCGTCAAGAACGCGGACCAAGTCATCGAGGAATTTCGCAGGAATGATTGAGCAGCCCCGACTGTCGTGAATTAGGGGACAAGGCGCCACGCAGGGGATGCTATAGGCGCCGGCGGATCAGATGGCAGGCAAGAAAACCCAAAAGAAGAAGCGGAAGGGGACCACGCGCAAGAAGCGTCGAACGAGCAATCTTTCGCTCTTGCCCAAACTGATTGGCGCAGCGCTGATCGTTGGCGCGCTTCTGGTGTTGGGCGCCTACGCGTACTTCAGCCGCGATCTGCCATCGGTGAGCTCCTTGCGTGACTACACGCCGCCACAGACTACGCGGGTATACGACCGCAACAAGAAGCTGATTGGCGAGATCTTCGCCGAGCGCAGGACCGTGATTCCGATGTCACAGGTTCCGCGGAATGTGGTCCTCTCGGTCCTGGCCGCCGAGGACGCCGATTTCTACGAGCACGAGGGGCTCGACTACCGGGGCATGCTGCGAGCGATCGGGCGGGACATCCTCGCGGGTCGCGCCGCGCAGGGTGGAAGCACCATCACCCAACAGGTGGTCAAGCTGATGCTTTTGACCCCGGAGCGAACGCTGCAGCGAAAGATCCGAGAGCTGATCTTGGCCCGGCGACTCGAGAGCGAGCTTACGAAGGACGAGATCCTCCACCTCTACCTCAATCACGTGAATTTCGGACATGGCCGCTACGGAATCCAGGTGGCCGCGCAATACTACTTTGCGAAGAACGCGCGCGATCTGACCTTGGCGGAGGCGGCGATGCTGGCCGGCATTCCTCAGGCGCCAGCGCGTCTCTCGCCGCGCGGAAACCCCGAGGCGGCGAAGCGACGCCAAGGGTACGTGCTCTCGCAGTTGCAGGCGAAGCGCGAGGTTTATTGGCCTGACCTGAGCGAAGCGGCGATCGCGGCCGCCCGCGAAGAGAAAGTGGAGCCGGTGCCCCTGGCCGAGGGGTCGGGCAGCGCGCCGGAGGTCTTGACCATCGCCAAGCGTGCACTCCGCTCGGCTGTCGGAGACGAAGCACTCGGCAAGGGCGGCTATGAGGTCCACACCACGATCGACCTTGCACTCCAAAAAAGGGCCCGGGAGGCGCTCCAACGAGGGCTTCGCGCGGTCGATGAACGGCAAGGCTATCTGGGGCCATTTCGCCGCACGAAACGAAGGCGCGGGCCCAAAGCAACCAAGGCAACTGACTCCCTGCGAATGGGACGAACGTATGTCGCGCGAGTGACGGGAACCGACGACGACGACGAGAAAGTTCTGCTCGATGTCGCCGGCCATCCGGCGGTGCTGCGCATGCGCGATGCCGCCCGATCCAACCCCGAGCGCCGTCCTGCGGCAGCGTTCGTGAAGAAGAACGACCTCTTGCCTGTCTCGATTACGCAGTTCGGAGCGGACGAGGCCCCAGCGATCACACGTCTCGAGCGCGGACCCGAAGGCGCCGTCGTGGTCATCGAACCCCGGTCGCGGGCAGTGTTGGTATTGGTCGGAAGCTTCGCAGCAGTTAGCGGCTTCAATCGCGCGACCCAGGCCATTCGCCAGCCTGGCAGTACATTCAAGCCGATTGTATACGCGAGGGCGATACAGTCGCGTCGATTCACGGCGGCGTCATTGGTGGTGGACGCGCCTGCCGTGTACGACGAATGGAAGCCCCGCAACTACGAGCAATGGAACTACCAAGGCGCCGTTCGCCTGCGAGAGGCGCTCGCCCGGTCGATCAACATGGTCGCGATTCGAGTGGTGGAAGAGCTCGGGGTTCAAGACGTGGCACAGTTCGCGCGGCAAGTCGGAATCACGACCAAGCTCGAAGAAGACATGGCGTTGGCACTAGGGGCGAGCGGCGTGAGGCCGATCGAGCTTGCAAATGCCTACGCGACGTTCGCGGCGGGCGGGCGCTGGGCGCCAACGCGAATCGTGAGCAGAATCGTGGCTCCAGGAGGAGCGCAGCTGCCCATAGCGGCCAACGAGCCCGCGCGCGACGTCATGTCTCCGGACGAAGCGTATGTCATGACCAGCATGCTTCGAAGCGTCGTCACCGAGGGTACGGGCGCGCGCGCGCAGCGCCTCGAGCGCGCCGTGGTCGGCAAGACCGGCACGAGCAACGAGGCGCGCGACGCCTGGTTCGTGGGGTACTCGCCCTCGATTGTCGCCGGAGTCTGGGTGGGCTTCGACGACCAACGATCGCTAGGGAAGCGAGAGACGGGCACCAGAACCGCGCTACCGATCTGGATCGACGTCATGGCCGCGGCAGATCAGACGCCGAAGGAGACCAACTTCGCCATGCCGAGCGGCGTGATCAGGGCTCGGATTGACCCGGCGTCCGGCCTGTTGGCCTACGACGGACAAGAAGACTCGTTCGAAGAGGTTTTCCTTTTGGGCACGGCACCCACGGATGTGGCTAGGTCCCCGGATGTAGCCGACCCGAATCTGTTCCTCATGGAGCAGTTTGACGAAGAAGGCGAGAGCGGTTCAACGGAGTCCCCGCGACCAGCTCGTGAAGATCGAGTTCTCGGTGGCGTAGCGCCACCATGAACAGTTTCGGCGCCCGCATCGTCATTCTCTTCGCGCTGGCGGCAAGCTTCCCTGTCGCGCTGACGGGATTGGTATGGTTGGGCGTTTCTCAATGGGGCGCGGCAGAGGCGTCGACGGAAGCCGAGATGGCCCGAGTACAGCTGCGCGAGCTCGATGCGCAGCGGACTGCTGCGGTTCAGCGTCTTTGCCGTGACGATCTGGCGGTCGACACCCTGCTCGACGAACGGGGACGGGAGGCGCCCCCGGGGCTCGACTACGACCGACTGTTTCGAGGCTCGATGGATGCAGCCGGGCTTCAGGCACTGTGGGTGCTCGACTCGCTGAGCGGCGAAGTCCTTGCAACCGGCCATCGCGACCGCATCCTCGGCAACGAAGGCGCTGAGCTGACGCGCCAGGTGAGAAGCGCGGGGGAGCGCCCGTTTGTTTTGCTGCTTGGGAGTCAAGAACATCAACGATTCTTGGTGAACGCCTGCTCGATTGCGCGCGGGGGAGCTCGACTGACCCTCGTCGCGGGTCATCGTTTTTCGGAGCTTCGGAGCCTCGATCCTCGGCAGCTCGTGATCACGGGACAAGCCGGGAGAGGAGACGAGCTGGTCGCGGAGCTGATGGACGCGGAGGGCGTGACGCAAACTGTCCTCGTCTGGCGCTCTAAGATCGACCGACGGGGCCCCCCGCTTCTATTGTGGATCGCCTGCGTTGCAGCGTTGGCGCTTGGACTTGCACTTGTTTTTGGTGGCTACCTCAATCGTTGGCTGCGGTCATCGATCGACGAGCTGACCGAGGCGGCGACGCGGGTCGGTCGGGGCGACCTCGACACCACCCTGCGTGATGGCGCGGGCGGAGCGTTTCCTGCGACGGCGACGGCGTTCAACCGGATGACTCGCGACCTCAGGGACGCGCGCGAACAGCTTCGGCAGACAGAACGGATCGCGGCGTGGCAGGAGATTGCGAAGAGCCTCGCCCACGAGATCAAAAACCCGCTTTCGCCGATTCGGCTTTCGGTCGAGACTTTACGGAAGGCGCGCGAACGATCTTCCGCGGACTTCGATGCGATGTTTGACGAGTCGACCAAGACGATTCTCCAAGAGGTCGAGCGGCTGCGAGTCATCGTCGACGAGTTCAGTCGATTCGCACGACTGCCGGCTCCAAAGCTCACGAATACCGATCTCCGCGAAATCATCGCCCAGGCGGCATCCCTCCATGCCAAGGGCGAGGTAGCTCTCAGTACGGCCCTTCCTCAAGGGCCGCTGATGGCGTTGGTCGACGCGGATCAAATCACGCAGGTGCTACACAACCTGCTCCAGAACGCGCAACACGCTGCGATCGAGGCTCACCCCGACGGGGGCGGCGCGGTGCGAGTGGGACTCGAGCAGAGTGCTGCCACTTTGTACATTCGGGTGGAGGACAACGGCGCAGGGATCTCTGCCGATCAGACGCAAGCGATCTTCGAGCCGTACTACACCCGCAGGGAAGGCGGCACTGGGCTCGGTCTGGCGATCACGCACAGAATCGTGACCGAGCACGGTGGTCGCATCGACGTCGAGTCGAAGCCGGGGCGAACGGTGTTTACGGTGGTGCTGCCGAGCGGGTAGCGCTGGGGCTGGGGCCTGCTGTTTGGGGGCGGAGTGTTGGAATGGGTGGGTGGTTTGGTTTAATTACACCGCCCGCCCACCCCCACCCGTAATCCTCCCTGGCGCGGCGGGCGCTGCGCTTCGCCTTGCCGGCGCTTCGCGCCGGGCTTCGCCCTGCGGGCTCGCGCTGCCGCGGGTGTTGGGAGGGGGGAGTGTTGGGTAGGTTGGGTGGCACGGCTTGATTACACCGCCCCGCCCACCCCCACCCG
>JAOTXX010000022.1 GCA_029862185.1 Myxococcales bacterium | reverse complement strand
AGGCCGCGGATCGCCTTCGATGTTGTACTCGACGCGGTCGCGCACCGACTCGAGCACATTGGCAATCTCGTACACGTCGAGGGGGCGTATGTGCCTCTGATCGGCGCGCGGATGAACCGTGATCCCCGGAGCCCCGGCGTCGACGCAGACCTGGACGGCCTCGACCAAGCTGGGCACGGCCCCGCCTCGTGAATTTCGAAGCGTGGCGACTTTGTTCACATTGACGCTGAGCCGCACCATCGCGGCCAGTCTTAGCTCCGGATGGGGGGCCTGTCAGCATCGCCTGGCCTGGCCGAGACCCATGCGCTACATCCAAAATGGAACGTGTTCTATTACGCCTGGTAGATTAGTCTCGAATTTCTCGTAATGTCATACGGATGAACGTGGGTGCCAAAGCGGTCGTGTTGGAGGTCCTTTCGGCCGGCGAGTCGATGTTCGGCGGCGCGCTACCTGTGCGTACACTCGTCCAGGCTGCATCGGTCTTCGACATTGCCGAGAACAGCGTTCGCGTGGCCATCGTTCGCCTGCGTGCCGAAGGGCTCGTCGAGTCGCCGGGTCGGGGCGAGTATCGACTCGGCCCGAGCGCGCAGGTGGTCAACGAGAAGATCCATGGCTGGCGAACCGTTTCTTCGCGCCTGAGCCAGTGGGACGGATCTTGGGCAGCGGTGTTCACCGCAGACCTGTCGCGTACCGATCGCCCTGCCCTTCGGCGCCGGCTTCGCGCGCTTCGCTACCTCGGCTTCGAGGAGCTCAAAGCAGGATTGTTCCTGCGGCCGAACAACCTGAGACCCGGCATCGACGGCCTTCGCCGCGAGCTCGTGGCGCTCGGCCTCGAGCCGCAGGCATCGGTGTTTCGATTGGAAGAGCTCAATCCCGAGCAAGAAGAGCACGCGCGGGCCCTTTGGGACAGCCCAGGGCTGGAGCAGACCTATTTGAAGTTACACGGGGATCTGAAGGTCAGCATGGATCGTCTCGAAGAGCTCCCGCTCAACGATTCGGTCCGCGAAGCGTTTCTGCTGGGACGTGAAGGCATTCGCCACGTGGTGCTGGACCCGCTGCTTCCCGATCCGCTGGTCGATGCGGACAAGCGCTCGACCATGGTGAACGTCTTGCAAATCTACTGCGACAAAGGCCTCCATCTCTGGGCTCGATTCCTAGCAATCGATTAAGTGGCCATTTCGAGTATGCTGCCACCGATATGAAGTCGGCGGATTTTGCGTTTCAGACTGTGGACGGTGCGAATCTTCACGTGAGCGGCTGGGTAATCCAAAACCCAAAGGCGATCGTGCAGATTTTGCACGGGATGGCGGAGTACGGCTCCCGATACGCGCGTCTTGCGCAGGCGCTCGCCGCGGCAGGATACAGCGTCTATGCCCATGATCACCGTGGGCACGGTCAGAGCATTCCCGAGGGGGCCCCTCCCGGTCACTTGGCGGACAGCGATAGCTGGAATCGCATCGTGGAAGACGCGCACGGGGTGAATCGGGAAATCGCCAAACGTCACCGCGACCTTCCAATCATCATACTCGGGCACTCGATGGGCTCATTCGTGCTCCAACAGCTCCTGTTCGAACGTCCCAACGACATGGTTGCTGCGGCGCTCTCCGGTTCGAACGGAAAGCCACCTCCCATTGCCATGGTCGGCAAATTGCTCGCGCGGATCGAACGCGTCCGCGTCGGGAAGCACAAGCCGAGCCCGGTGCTGCAGAAGCTCACCTTTGGCGAATACAACAAGCCATTCGAGCCGGCGCGCACCGAGTTCGATTGGCTTTCACGCGACCCCGACGAGGTCGACAAGTACGTCGCGGACCCACTGATGGGTTTCGCAGTGTCGACGCAAACCTGGCTCGACTTGTTGAACGCACTGGACCGAATCTCGAAGCCGAGCAACGTGGCCAAGGTGCCCAAAGACAAGCCGCTCTACCTCTTCGCAGGGGACCAGGACCCCGTCGGCGACAACGGCAAGGGCATGAAGAATCTCTACGATGCGTACAAGCGCGCCGCGATCTTCGACGTTCGACTCAAGCTCTATCCCGACGCGCGACATGAAACGCTCAACGAAACGAATCGCCAAGAAGTGACGGGCGACCTCATCGCCTGGTGCGATGAAGTCGTTGCGGCTCGAGCCTAGCCCTTGGGCGATCGGCTCGTATAGAGCTCGCCATCGACTTCTCCTCGGACCAAGGGCTGCGTCTCGGGCGTCACCCGGCATCGCCAAAGCGCGCTCCGCGAGCCGATTGCTTCCGCTCCTCGGTATGCATTGAAGTCCGGAAAAACCGCCTCGACGAGGAAGCCTGTGTCGGCGAGCACACGCTGTTTTTGGAGGCCGCGTTCGCTGGCGCGTCGGCTGTGGCCGAAGCAGACGTAGAGCCTGCCGTCGGGTTTGAGCATTTCGGCGGCCCGGCTCACGAAAAGCTGAAAGCCCTCGAGGGCGTACGGCGGATCGGTGAAGACCGCACCGGAGCGCGCGCGCATCGCTTTCGGAATCGGTTGCCGCAGGTCGTGGTGCACCGTCTCGTGCTCCCAGCCTCGCTCCGCCGCGTGGCGGGCCAAGATCCCGAGAATTTCGTCGTCGGTATCGAGCACGGTCACCTTGCGACCCGCGCCGGCGAGCTGCACGGCGGCACTGGTCAGATCGTCGTCACCGAGGAACACGAGACCTCGTTGGTGCTCACCGGCCTCGATCAAGAGCTCCGCGCGTCGGACGGCCGTGTCGGAGGTGATGAAGATCTGGTCGAGCGCACGCTTCGGGGCGCCGCGCTCGGCAGCCATCGCTTCATACGCCTCGCACCACGACGAGTCCCGGGTCTCGCCAGCTCCTCGGGCCACCAGCTCCCTCGCTAGCGCGGCCAGCCCGCGGTCCGAGCAGCGAACCCTGCCCTCGTCGAATTCGAACCACTTGGCGTAGCGTTCCGTCACTTCTCGAACGACCGACGACGCTTCGCCTGCGGCACGAACGACTTCATCCCGAGACAGCGATCGACCATCGCCAAGTGCTCTCAGGATGCGGAACGCTCCTTCGTACACTGTGGGCGCTACTTATCGCGAAACACGATCATGCCGTGCGTGAGGTCATACGGGGACAGCGCCACCGTTACACGGTCACCTAGGATCACGCGGATCCTGAACTTTCGCATCCGGCCGCAAAGCTGCGCGCGCACCGCAGCGCCGGATTCGGTGGTCACTTCGAACTGGCCGCCAGCGTAGACCTGACTCACCACGCCGTTCAGCTTGATGTGGTCGTCGCGCTTGTCTTCCTGCTCGAAATTGCGCTCGAACTTCCTTTTCCTACCTCTTGGGCTTCTTCTCGCCACTCAGTCTCCTTCTTCCTTTCGCCGCAACCTAAGTCTTCTCGAAGCGGCTCGCCAGTTTCGTCGGTGTCGTTATCGATACCTCAGGCGTAAAGCTTTTTGTAGCACCCTCGATGGAAAAGTCAGCCGGAACCCCTCCTTCCCATCGCCCCATGGCCCCTAGCGCTCGAGAGTCGCAAATTGACAGGAGGCTTGCTTCTGCGCACATCGTGACCGTCCGATGCTCGATCTTCCGCGACTCAAGCGCATCCGCCTCATGAAGCGTCCGATTGGCCAGGTGTTTTTCGGCAACGCCGTGCTCACGCCCAACTACAACTTCCTGCCAGGCATCGACATCCACATCGAAGGAATCGAAAAGATACCGAACGAACCGGTCATCTATGCGATGAACCACACGGACCGCTTCAACTACTTCCCGTTCATGTACAAGATGTGGAAGCTCAAAGAGCGCTACATCACGGTTTGGGTGAAGGGGAAGTACTACGAAAGCCCGATCGTCGCGACTTTCATGGAGCTCACCAGCAACCTCCCGACCGTCTCGCGCGGCTACATCATCACCAAGGACTTCGCGCTGACCATCGGCAGACGGCCAAGTCAAGCTGAGTACGACACCTTACGAGCGCTCGTAAACAAGGATGCCACCCCTGGCGAGGACCCGAGCACAGTCGACGTTTCGGCAATCCCGAAAGAGCTGTTCGAGTCACCGCGCAATATGCTCGGATTGGACTTCGACCCGCGTGTGTGCACGTATGCCATCGGCATCAATCGAGTGTTCACCGCCATGATGGCCGAGTTCGTCAGGCTCAATGAACGGTCGTTCGAGCTCGGCCTCGACCTTCTCGTTTTCCCCCAAGGCACACGATCGATTCGTCTCCCTCGTGGCCGGATCGGGATGATGGAAATAGCGCTTCGCTACAAGAAGACCATCGTGCCCATCGGCTGCAACGGCTGCGACCACGTATACACCGGCTCGCTGCCAATCGGAAAGGCGGGGACCATCGTCTACCGGATCGGCGATGCGATCCCCTACGAAGAGCTCGCGGAGTTCCATATCGACGAGGACTACGCGCCTTTCTCCGCGGAGGCGGAGCACAAGTATCGCGACAAGTTTCAAGGCGCGGTGGACCTCGTGATGGACCGTATCAACGAGCTGCTCGATCCCGAGTATCAGTTCAGCGACGACTTGCAGAGCACCGGGGTTCGAGGAACATCCCGTTTCATCTAGCCGCGCGGTTGTTCCATCCCTCGAATCGGGCTAGACCCGCCCTCGTGAATGCGCTTGACGCTTTGAGGGACGCGACGGAGCCGAAGCCGGTGGTGGCGATCATCGGAGGAGCCGTCGCAGGGTCGGAAGCCGCAGCCGCCTGCGCCGCGCGAGGGGCGATCCCCGTCGTGTTCGAGCAGGGCGCCAGGCCGTATGGAAAGATCGAAGATGGCCTACCACGCTGGCACCAGAAACTGCGTGACAAAGAATACCTGAAGATCAACGAAAACCTCGGTAGCGACGCCGTGATCTTCGTCCCGAAAACGGAGATTGGAGCTGCTCTTCCCTGGGACGAGCTTTACCGCGAGCTTGGGTTCAGTGCGGTCGTGCTCGCAAACGGTGCCTGGCGTGACCGCCGCCTGCCGGTCGAAGGAGCCGATGCCTATGAAGGGCGCGGGCTCGTGTACCAAAACGAGTTCGTGTACTGGTTCAACCACTACGAAGACGAGGGCTACGATGGGCCCGTCTTCGAGATTCCCGATGACACCATCGTCGTCGGCGGCGGGCTGGCGTCGATAGACGTCGTGAAGATCGTCAATTTGGAGCTCTACGCTCGCGCCCTGCGAGCGCGAGGCATCGACGTGGACATCGTGGAGATGGAAATCAAGGGCATTCCACGAACGCTCGAAGCCGTCGGCCTCAGCGCCGAAGAGCTCGGGGTCAAGGGCTGCACGCTCTACTACCGACGCCGCAAAGAAGACATGCCGCTGGCGAGCGCAGACAACCCGACGCCCGAACAGCTGGCCAAGCTCCAAAACGCGCGCGTCAAAATCATGGACCGCGTCATCCGTAAGTACTTCGTTAAGTTCGAAGAGCTCTCGCGGCCCATTGAAACGATCGTCGAAGGCGATCGTCTGACGGGGATTCGGTTTCAGAAGACCGAAGTCGTCGACGGCAGAGTGCGCGGCGTGGAGGGCAGCGAGTTCGATGTGGGCGCGTCGATGGTGATTAGCTCGATCGGCAGCATCCCCAGGCCCATTGAAGGCATTCCGACCAAAGGTGAGCTCTACCACTACGACAGCTGGGACACGGGCGAGGTTCACGGCCTACCCGGCGTGTTCGGCCTAGGCAACGTGCTGACGGGCAAGGGAAACATCAGAGACAGCAGGACAAACGCGATCGAGATCATTGAGAAGGTGGTGGCGGCGTACTTGGGTGTTGGGGACGAGGCGGTGGAAACGCCGGGGCGCGGGTCGGCCGAAGCAACGGAGGTCGCCGAGCAAGCGGCGGCCGGTAAAGCGATGTCCGTCGACGCGATGAAGGCGCTGTCGGAGCGAATCGAACGGCGGCACGAAGAAATCGGATACGACAGCTTCTCAACCTGGATCGACGCCCACGCCTGACACGGACGCGGACGCTGACGCTGCCCCTCCTCCGGGGCCGAAGCCCCGTGGTGACGGAGTCGCTTTACGGGGTGGCACTGCCCGTACCCCTGACGTAAGGTCCGCCCCGTGCATGCTCGCCTGTCGCCCCTGTGGATCGCCCTGGCCGTCTGCCTTTTCGCTTCATCCGCCTCGGCTCAGGAGCGACGCGTTGCGCTCCGATTTCAAGGCGGGGTCGAGGTTGGCGTGCCGAACTACTTCAACGTAGACCATGAAATCGTCAGGCCCGGTGCGAGCTTCACGGGCTGGGCAGGCTTCGACATCGGCTGGATCGTGTTCGACTTTGCTTTTGGTCTTCAGTGGACGCCGATCGACACCAATAAGATCCCGGGTGCGCTGAACCCTTCGGGTCTCGAGCCGCTGGTACGCCTGTCCTTCTCGCCCGGCGTTCGGTTCCAAGTTCCGTTGTTCGACGCGGTCCTGCCGTACGTCACAGGCTCATTCGACGCGAACCTCTGGAGCTTCGCAGCGATCGGCAGAGGCTGCGGCTGGTACTACTGCCGCGAGGACAGCCGCGGGCAATTCGCGCCTGGGTTCAGCGGCAAGGCAGGTCTCGGCATTCACCTCAAAGGCTCGATCTTCCTGGACGTCGGGTTTCAGTACTCGATGAGCGGCACACGCGATTTCTTCGAGCGCCGGGCGTGGTGGGCCGAACCCTTCATCGGTTTCATCTATCGAGGCGATACGGACCGTTTCGGCGGCACGGGCTACTAGTCACCACCACCAGACGACCAGAGCGAGCGTTATCGTCGCAAGAACGACGGACTGAAGACGGTAATCTCGGTACCAAGGCTCGCCAGGCGCAACGGCCGCATCCCTCGGGCGCCAGAGATGGGGCTCGACTTCGCTGGCAGCGGGGGCGGGCGTCAGAAGACTGGCCCCGACGACCAGCAGGATGCCCAACCCGAACATCAGCAGCGCGGCGTACAGATACTGAAGCTCGAGCAGGGACAACAGCTCGACGGAAACCCAAGCGACAACCCCCAGAGGCACGCCAACGGCGAGGCCTGCGAGCGCGCCAGCGCCATTTGCTCGGCGCCAGAACAGGCCAAGTAGGAACACCGCAACGACCGGTGGCGTTAGATACGAAAGAATCGACTGGAGGTATTGCCAGAGGGTCGGAAAGCGAGAAATCTGCGGCGTCCAAACGACGGCAAAGACCATGAAGACGAGAATCGCGCCGCGGCCCAAGCGCGCGAGCTGCTGGCTGTCCATGTCAGGGCGTGCGGTCTGAACGAAGTCCATCGTGAACAAGGTTGACGCTGAGTGAAGGATCGCCTCGAGGCTCGAGAGCATGGCCGCGGCGAGCACCGCGAGCATGAAGCCGCGTAGACCAATCGGAAGAAGATCGAAGGCCAACATCGGAAACACCATGTCCGGGTTTTCGAGGTTGGGGTACAGCACGGTCGCGAAGACGCCGGGCAAAATCAAGATGAAGAGATTGGGCAGCTTGAGCAGCCCTGCAAAGAGCGCACCCCAGCGCCCGTCGTCGAGCGTCTGTGCACCGAGCGCGCGTTGAATGATGAACTGGTTGGTACACCAGAAGTACATGCCGACGATGAACACTCCGGCAATCCCCGGCCAAGGCATGATCGGGTCACTGGCGGGCTGCATGAGATTCAACGCACCGGGCTTCGCGGCTTCGACGACTGCATCCCATGATGGAACCGCCTGCCAGGCGAGAACCGAGATCACGATGCCACCGGCGAGAATCAAGACCGCCTGCAGGGCGTCATTGGCCACTACGGCGCCGAGGCCGCCGAACGTGATGTACACACCGGCCGCAACTGCAGCCACGGTAATCGTGATCCATATCGACACACCCGGAAGCAGCGTTTTGAGGACCATCGCGCCTGCGTAGAGCGAGCCGGGGGCGTCGACGAGCATGCTCGTCAACAAGAGCATCGCCGAAAACGCGAGCCTTGGCGCACGCCCGAAGCGCTGTTCGAGGTACTGAGGCGCCGTGTAGATCCGAGCGCGCAGGAACACCGGAAGAAAGAACACCGCAAACAGGATCATGAGCAGCGCCGGCATCCACTCGTAGTGAAAGACGCTGACACCGTTCTGGTAACCAGCGCCCGGCAACCCGACGAAGCTGCTGCCTCCCATGTTCGAGACATAGAAAGAGAGCCCGATGATGGGCCAACGCATGCGGTGGCCTGCGAGAAAGAAACCCTCGGCGCCCTCCCCGCGTGTCTGTCTGGCGAAGAACCATCCGAAGGCGACGCGCGTGAGCACCACGTAGCCAACTAGGATTGCCAAGTCCCAAGCGCTGACCTCTAGCTGAGGCATGATGCAGGTCTTTTATCAGCTCGCCACGGGGAGAAGAGCCCAAAGAATGACGGCCCCAACCGCGACGGCAAAGAGTGAGTTGAAGCGCATCGCGTTTGGAGAGAGCGCCGTCCACCAGTCGATTAGGCGCTTGAATCGGTCGACGCCCATAAACGGGAGGACCACGGCAGCGACCAAGGCGGCGAAGCCGAGCAACTGAAGCAGGAGCGGCGCGCGCGAAGCCGGGGCAGCAAACCAAAGCGCGAGCCCGAAGACCAATCGGATGCCCGCTGCGAACCAGAGGCCGCCTTTGGAGCCAAAACGAGTCACGAACTCGGCGAGGCGCGCCGGTACGAGGACGCCCCAAACCCCCATCAAGAGGGTGAACACCCCCAAGAAGCCCGAAATCTCGACCGCGAACGGCAAGTTAGGCGCGCTCCTGTTCCACGTCTCCCACGTCCTGGAGCCTATCAGAGGCCGGCTCGTAAAGGGGCAGCGACTGCTCGATCTGGTCTGCAGCACCGGCAACCGCGTGCATCGACACCTCGAGATCGGTGAGATGCATGTGGTCTGCCATCGCGGTATGGCGAACGACGTACACATCGCCATCCAAGCACAAGGAGCCGACGGCCAAGTTGAAGCTTTGTTGAAGCGCGGCCTCCGGTTCCATGCGATCGGCTCGGCAACAGGCCGACGAAAAGTCCACCCAGGAACGACCCATGGCTTGATAGTGCGACACGATCACAGCCTGGAGGCGGTTACCAGGGTATGCGAACACGACCTTGAAGCTGTGGTCGTGCTCCTCGGCCAGCTTATAGCTGGACCTCGCGTGATCCTTGATGTTGGTCCACGTCGGCACGGGCCGGTCGTTGTACCACATGAGCCCGAAAAAAACGTCTCGAATCTAGGTTTGGAGCGCGTACACTTCCCGACATGTTTTCGCGCCTAGCTTCGTCGTCATGGCGGTCTTCGGTGTTGGCAGAGCTGCGTTTCGGGCCAAAAGCCTTGAAGGAAACCGTGCCCTGGTTGCTCCGCACGCGACTGAGGCAAATCGACAGCCTTCTTCACGTGGCGCTGAAGAACGCGCAAGAAGCGCCGCATGACCTCGCTTATGAAATGGAGCACGAACATCTTACCTGGTCCGAGCTCGCGAATACGAGCTCACGGGTCGCGCACGTGATGGCGGCCGCCGGCGTCAAACCCGGAGACGTCGTCGCACTTCTCGCCGAGAACTCTCCTTTCTACATCGCCTCGGTGCTCGGTATTTCGCGCGTCGGTGCTACAGCAGCATTGCTGAACACCAATCTTGGCGGGCGCCCGCTCTCCCATGCGGTCGAGGTGTCCAACGCGAAGCTGGTTCTCGTGAGCCACACCTTGGAGCCAGGGTTGCGCGATTGCGAGGAGTTGTGCCAATCGCTCGATCGCATTCTCGTCTTCGACGGGAATCCGTACGCAGGTCTTCTTGCCGACACGCCGGCCACGGCCTACCCCCCCGCCCCGGTCAACGTAGAGGACGATTTCGTGTACATCTACACGTCTGGAACGACAGGTCTGCCCAAGCCATGCCGTGTCTCACATGCTCGCGCGATCCTCGCCGGTGCGGGTTTCGGGCCACTGATGTACGCGTTCCGCCCAGGCGACAAGCTGTACTGCGTGCTTCCGCTCTATCATGCGAACGGGTTGCTCCTCGGCGCGTCGGCCGCGATGATTGCGCGCGTGCCGATGGCCATGCGCCGCTCGTTCAGCGCGAGCGCGTTCTGGGAGGACGTTCACCGCTACAAGGCGACGGCGATTCTCTACATCGGGGAGCTGTGTCGCTACCTCGTCAACTCGCCACCGCATCCGAAGGAGCTGCCGAACCCCGTACGCGTCGCCGTCGGCAACGGGCTTCGCCCCGACATCTGGCCGAGATTCAAAGCGCGATTCGGCATCGAGAACATCCGCGAGTTCTACGGTGCAACCGAAGCCCCAGGCTTCATCGCCAACATCAGTGGCCGCGAAGGGTCGGTTGGCCGAGTCCCCCTCGGTGGCCTCGCCGGCTGGCTGCGGATCGTCCATTACGACGTCGACCTCGACCAACACCCTCGTGACGCGAAGGGCTTTTGCCTTCCGTGCGGCAACGATGAAGCCGGCGAGCTACTGATCCGTGTACCGAAAGCCTCGACAGGCGGGCTCGAGTACCGGGGCTACACGGACGAGTCGGCGACACAAAAGAAGCTGCTCCACGACGTGTTCAAAAAAGGCGACCAGTACTTCCGCTCAGGCGACCTGCTCCGGCGCGATGCCGACGGCTTCTACTACTTCGTCGACCGAATCGGCGACACCTTTCGATGGAAAGGCGAAAACGTGTCCACCGCGGAGGTCGCAGACGTCATCACCCACAACGACCGTATCGACGAAGCGACTGTGATCGGTGTGCCCGTTCCAAACATGGACGGCCAAGCAGGTCTCGCCGCGGTGGTTCCCTCGGGTGAGTTCGACCCGCACCGGTTTTGGGATGCCGTTTCGGAGCTCCCACCCTATGCGCAACCGCGATTCGTCCGTGTGATGGGCGGCCTGGCGAAGACCGGGACGTTCAAAATCCAGAAGAACGACCTGAGGAAAGAAGGCGTCGACCCCGCTGCAGTCGGCGACCCGCTCTACGTTCGCACCCAAGCTGGCTACGAGCTGCTGACAGTGGAACGCTGGACCGACGTCAAAGAGGGGCGCTTGAAGCTCTGATGCCGAGGATGACCGCCGACGAGATCAATAGCTTCATGCAGAAGGCCTTTCCGCAGGCTCGCATGCCGGTCGAAATCGAAGAGTTGCGCGAGGGGTTTTTACGAATCCGCGTTCCGGTGACCGATCGATACCTGCGTCCAGGTGGCACGGTTTCGGGTCCGGTCCTCATGACGATCGCAGATACGGCGATGTACTACCTGGTGCTCGGCACGATCGGCCCTGTCGCCCTCGCGCTCACCACCAACCTCAACATCAACTTCCTTCGCGCGCCAAAGCTCGCTGACGTGATCGCGGAAACTGAAATGCTCAAGCTCGGTAGTCGACTGGCGGTGGGGCAAGTCACGATCTACTCCGCGGGAAGCGACGACCCGGTCGCGCATGCAACCGTAACCTACTCGATCCCACCCGACGCTAGTCGCTCCCCAAAGCCCTCCGAATGAGAGCGAGGTCCACGGGCGCGTAGTCGAGCTGAAGCGCGGCGCGGTGTGCCTCGGCCGTCATCTTCTTCCAAGTCTTTTGGACGATCGGAATCAGCTTTTCCTCTTCATGCTTCTGCGCGAAGTCGTGAAAGTAGTGCTCTAGAAACACGAGACAGATGACGTCTTCGAGCAGCTGCACGTCTGGGTCGGTTTTTAATCCGCGCTTCCGGAGCAGCGTCTTCACACGTTCGATCGCATCGGCATCGTAGCCGACGTCCTTCATGATCGCGCCGGCAATTTCGCCATGTCGTTTGTACAGATCGGTGCGCCATTTGAGATACCCGGCCCTGCCCTCCGGATAGCTATCCCGAGGCACTTCCCAGCGGCGTATGTGCTGGGCGCGCGCCGCAAGCTGAACGGTTTCGGGGGCGTCCGGAGCAAAGGCTGCGAGGCGCGCGGACATCCGTTGACCATAGATGAGCTCCTTTGGAACCAACTGACCGTTCACCGTCTCTGTGTTCGGATCCCTGGCGTTGGCTGCGTCAAAGCCGCTCAGTGCATCGTCGAGGCGCGACATGCCAACAGGGTACCACGCCAACGCTGGCGCTGACGCTGACGCACCGTGACACCATCGGCGATTGCCCTATAGGCTCTGGACCGATGTCCCCCTTCCGCCGACAACCCCATGGCCTTCGCTGGGAACGCATGCAGGCTTCCCCGCGCTTCTTCGACGGGTTCTTTCGCAACACCTCCGGCGTCGGCCTCCGGCTCAAGAAGGGCGCGACGTTCCCCATGATGCGGGAGTTCCTCTTCCGAGGTCGCCGGCGCGTTCCCGTTGCGCCCCTGCCATCGGTGAGCCCCCTCGACGCCTGGGCGAGGCCCACTGAAACCGGGTTGCGGGCAACTTGGCTCGGCCATTCGACGTTGCTGCTCGAGATCGACGGCGTCCGCGTCCTCACCGATCCTGTCTGGAGTCAGCGTGTCTCGCCAAGCCGCCTCATCGGCCCCAAACGTTTTCAACCGGTCCCGGTTCCGATCTCGCAGCTCCCGCCGCTCGACGCGGTGATCATCTCGCACGACCACTACGACCATCTCGACTATCCGAGCATCGTCGAGCTGATTCGCCACGAGGTGCCCTTCTACACCTCGCTCGGCGTCGGCGGACACCTGGAGGCCTGGGGTGTCCCCCCAGCGCGCATCACCGAGCTCGACTGGTGGGAGAGCGCCGAGCTTCCGAACGCCGCCTTCCGGATCACAGCGGCGCCCTCGCAACACTTCTCTGGGCGTGCAGCGGCCGATCGAAACCGCACCCTCTGGTCGTCCTTTGCGCTTCGCGGTCCGCGACACGCCGCATTCTTCAGCGGCGACACCGGCTTGACCGCGGAGTACGAACTGATCGCCCGCCGGCTGGGTCCCTTCGACCTCGTGATGCTCGAAGTTGGCGCGTTCCATCCGGCCTGGGGCCACATCCACCTCGGCCCGGACAACGCGCTCGAGGCATTGAAGCTCCTCGGCGGTGGAAGCTTCTTACCGGTTCACTGGGGCACCTTCGACCTCGCGATTCACGACTGGGACCAGCCGGCAGAGCGATTGGTCGAGATCGCGCCACGCTTGGATACACACCTGCTGATGCCGATGATCGGCGCGCCTATAGAGCCTTCACGCGTGGAAGGGGTCGAAACTTGGTGGCGCACCATATCCGTGCTCGAGCGAGCTGAACCGCTCGGACACGCCGAAAAGGACCCCGCGCAGCTCATGCCGATCGGCGACCCGGTCGATTGACGCGCAGACCAAAGCTAGCTTTGCCCGTCGATCGCCGCGTGTGGCAGCTCAGTCGGCTGCGCCCAGCAACACGTGCAACAGCGCGAACGTGAGAAGCCCTGCCAAGAACCAGCGGAACTTGTTGTTTTGGCTCACTGGGAACTGGCTCTTGAACGTGTGAAACATCATGAACCCGGCGAGCGCCGCGGTGAGGATATCGACCTCCAGGAGGTGCGGACGTCGGATCAGACTTAGCGCATAACCGACCGCCACACCGGCGAGCAGGACCCAGCGCCCCGACTTGACGAAACGTGACCCGTATTCGTCTTCCAGCTCTAGATCGGTGTCGAGAACATCGAGCGCGAGCGAGATGGCAAAGACCAGGGTCAGGATGGGTGTTGGGGGAAGCTGGAGACCGAGCGTGAACACCATTAGCCCATCGTAGACAAAGAACACCGCGAGATACGCATGGTACTTGGTCGGGTGCGTGTGATTCGGCGGTTGGAACATGATGTCCAAGCCGTAGAAAACGACGAAGCCAAGCAGCGCGATGAAATAGATGCGCGGCCCGACGACGCTGTCGGACGCGTCGAGGCTCGGAATCAGATGGAGAAAGACATAGGCGACGGAGAGGCCTCCGCCGAAGGCCTGCTGTCGTTCCGGGTACCTGATGAGTCGTCTGAACCGGGGTGCGATGACGTGTGCAGCGCCCAAAATGAGCGCGACCAGTAGAATCTCCCATCGATTAGACAGCGCATCCCAAGACATTCAACCCCGCCTTTCCCGGCCCTCTGCTCGAGAGCGCCTACCCTAGCCTAAACTCAACGCGCCTTGCGCGGCGCGATTCGGCAGGTTTCGGTCGTGGCACAGCTTTCCCCTTGCAATCTCCCTACCATTTGGTAGGCATTTGACGACCAGTTGGTAGAGAAAATGGATGTACGCGATCAGATCCTGAACCATGCGACGCGGCTATTCGCGGAGCAGGGGTACGACGGGACTTCGGTTCAGGAGATTGCCGATGCGGTGGGGATTCGGAAGCCGAGCCTCCTCTACCACTTCGGGTCGAAAGATGCGCTCCGCGAGAACGTGCTCGCCGAAATGCTCGCGCACTGGAACTCGGTGTTGCCGGGCCTTCTATTGAAGGCGTCTACCGAAGAGCGCTTCGACGCGACGATGCAAGCGCTCAGCGAGTTTTTCATCGAGGACCCAGACCGTGCGCGTCTGTTTCTGCGCGAGACCCTCGACCGGCCCGAACAGATGCAAGCGATGCTCGCAGCATTCGTGCGACCTTGGGTCGAGCTGCTAGGCGGGCAGCTCGACCGCGCGAAGCGGCAAGGCTTGGTCCGGCCCGGCGTCGACCCGCAGGCGTACGCGGTCGAGGTCATCACGATGGCGGTGGCAGGAACCGCGGTCATCGACACGTTGAAGACGATTCTGCCGGATGATCCGGCCCGAGGAAGCACGCGAAAGCGTCACGCGCGCGAGCTGATCCGCGTCGCGCGATCGAGCCTCTACACCCAGAACGAAGGCGAGAACTGAGCATGGCGAATTTCTTCAAAGACAACGACGATCTTCAATACTACTTCGACAAGGGCGTGGACTGGGACTCGCTCGCGCAAATCACCGAACACGATTTCGCCGATGCGGATGGAGAAGGGTTTCGGAACACCGAGGAGGCGGTCGAGTTCTACCGGGACATCATCGAGATGTTCGGGCAATTCACCGCCGAGGAAATCAAGCCCTACGAGAGAGAGATCGACCAGAACGGCGTCGAATTCGTCGACGGGGAGGTGGTTTTCCCGGAGCGGCTCGCCGGAGTCTTCGAGAGAATCAACCAGCTCGACCTTCATCATCTGCCGATCCCGCGTGAGCTTGGCGGAATGAACGCGCCAATGATGCTGTACTTCATGAATAGCGAGTTGATGGCGCGCGCCGACGTCTCCGCGATGGCGCACCATGGCTTCCACGCGGGCATTGCCATGGCTGCGATTGTGTTCTCCGCGCTCGAAGGAAGCTCGGACATCGATCCGGTGACCGGCCGAATCAACGAAACCCGCTGGCGAAAGATGGTCGAGGAAATCTCGGCAGGAAAAGCCTGGGGCTGCATGGACATCACCGAGCCCGACGCCGGGTCCGACATGGCAGCGATTCGCACAGTTGGCGAGCAGGACGCGGACGGCAATTGGTATGTCACCGGTGAGAAGATCTTCATTACCTCGGGTCACGGGAAGTATCACTTCGTCATCGCGCGCACCGAGGACGCCGACCCCGATGATCCAATGGGCGGCCTCAACGCGCTTTCGATGTTCCTGGTGAAGGCCTACGAAGACGACGCCGAGGGCAAGCGGATACGCATCGTGCAGCTGAGCCGTGTCGAAGAGAAGCTCGGTCACCACGGTTCTGCGACGTGCGGGCTCGTGTACGACAAAGCACCTGCCGAGCTGGTGGGCAAACGGGGTGAAGGCTTCAAGTACATGCTTACCCTGATGAACAACGCGCGGCTTGGCGTGGGCTTCGAATGCCTCGGGCTGAGCGAGTCCGCGTACCGAGCTGCGGTCGAGTATGCAGCCGGGCGTGGCTCGATGGGCAAGACGATCGATCGCCACGAGATGATCGCCGAGTACCTCGAAACGATGAAGACCGAAATCCAGGGCATCCGTGCGATGGCGGTCACCGCCTGTTTCCACGAAGAGATGGCGCAGAAACTGGCCCTCGCCGTTCGCTACGGGGACGCCGGCGAAGATGAAAATAAGCGGATGAATCGACGCATGAAGTCCCATGAGAAGATGGCGCGCCGCCTCACGCCGCTCCTCAAGTACGTTGCTGCGGAAAAAGCCGTCGAGCATGCTCGCACGTCGCTTCAGATTCACGGCGGCAACGGTTACACCCGCGACTACCTGCCAGAGAAGTTGCTTCGCGACGCGCTCGTCATGCCAATCTACGAAGGAACGAGCCAAATTCAGGCGCTGATGGCGATGAAAGACACGCTCGGCGGGATCATCAAGAACCCGCAGGTATTCGTGAAGCGCTTGGCGCAATCGCGCTGGCGTTCGCTCTCGAGCCGGAATCCACTCGAACGACGGGTTGCACAGCTTCAGACGGTCTCATTGAGCGCGCAGCAACACCTGGTGCTCAGGACGGCAGGCAACAAGGTGAAGGGCCTTCGTCGCAAGCCGATCGGTGAATGGTCCGACGAGCTCACCAAGAACTGGAATCCAAAGCGCGATTTCGCCTTTGCGATGTTGCATGCCGAGCGACTCATCCAGCTGCTGGGCGACACCGCGATCGCCGAGCTTCTCCTGGCGCAGGCCGAGAAACATCCGGAACGAGCCGAAGTTCTCGAACGGCACCTCGAGCGGGCCGAGCCCAGGGCGCGCTACCTGTTGGATCAGATCACGTCCATCGGGCATCGCCTCTTGGAGAAGCTCTCACCGGAAGCGGCCGAGCCGACGAGCCAAGCCGCGGAGTGATCGCACCGAGAGCAAATCCTTTGGGTTGAGGCTCTGATACCAATCGTTGGCTTCGTACCAATCGTGGGTTCGTCGGATGCCTTCGGGGAGATCGACTTCGGCCGTGAAACCGAAGTCTCGCCTGGCCGCGTCACCCACGCAGGTCCAGGCCTGCTGCGCGCCCATCTTTGCCTTCTGCAGGTTCAACAGCCTGGGCTTCTTGTCGAATCGGGTGGCTAGCTCTCCTCCGAGGGCGGCAATCGACATCAACTGCTCGGGCAAGTCGACTGTTCGCGCTCGACGGCCAACGACTCGAACCACCTCGGATTGGAACTGCTCCCAGGTGACCTGCTCCTCGCCAGTCAAGAAGTAACCCTTGTTGACGCTGTTCGGGTGCTGCGCGGCTTCGAGGATTCCTCGAACACAGTCATCGACGTAAATGATCGACATCAGTCGCTCGCGATTCCCGAAATACAAGTTCCAACCGAGCATCGCGCTTTGGAACAAGTTGAAGTAGTCGACGTCGCCCGGCCCGTAAACCCCGGACGGGCGTAGGATGGTCCAAGGCGTGTTGCCGGATTCCTCTTCGACCGCTTCCTCTGCTTCGCGCTTGCTCTGCCCGTAGTGCTCGATCGGTCGCGGCGGGTTCTGCTCGCGATGCGGCGCCGAGGTTGCTGAGGGCCCGTACGACGCCAAAGACGAAACCAGGACGAATCGCTTTGCGCCTGAATGCTCGCGACGAAGGGCGGCAAGCAGGTTCCGGGTGGGCATGACGTTGCCGAGACGGAAGTCCTCGTAGGAGCTGCCCTTGGTCACGCCGGCCACATGCAAGACGTAGTCTGGCCTCTCTTGGCTCATGATGCGCTCCAAGTCGGCGAGGACGCCGTAGTCCGCCTCGACCGAGCGCCCCGCCGTCGAGGGGGGGGACCCCGGCCTGCGTATCGCGACGACGTCGGAACCGGAGGCAAGAAGCGCATCGCGCAGCCGGCTGCCGATGAAGCCGCTTGCCCCGGTGATCAGTATCTTGCCTTCGAGATTGGGCATCGTCATCGCCACGTGGTGCCCCGGCGGGGACCAATGTGCAAGCCCGGATTGACGCCACGCAGGAGCTGAGAAACGCTACCGGCCATGACTGGGCGCTTCCAAACGATTTCCCCCGTAGATGGAAGCATCGTCTTCGGGCGCGCGCTCGACGGGGCCGAGGACATCGAACGAACGCTGTCCTCCGCCGGTAAAGCATTTGGGCCCTGGCGAGCGCTGCGCCTCGAAGAACGGTGCGCGATGGTGCGTCGCTTCGTGGAGCTTGCGGTGCACGACGCGGACGCAGTCGCTCAGGAGCTCACGATGCAAATGGGGCGACCGGTCCGCGACGGCGGCGGTGAGGTGGGCGGTTGGTTGCTTCGCGGGCGAACGATGATCGACCTTGCAGCTCAGGGGCTCGGCGACATCGAGCTCGCCGACCGCGATGGCTTCACGCGGTTCATTCGGAGGGAGCCCCTGGGCGTCGTTTTCGTGGTCGCGCCATGGAACTACCCTTGGCTGACCGCGGTCAACGCCTTGGTGCCGGCGCTCGTTGCCGGCAACACGGTCGTGCTCAAGCACTCGGAGCAGACGCCGCTCGTCGCGGAACGCATCGGGCGTGCCGCCAAGGAAGCCGGGCTGCCGGCGGGCGTCCTTCAGGTTCTCTATCTCGATCATGGCGGTGTTGCGGACGTGATCGGAGATCCGCGGGTCGCATTCGTGGCCTTCACCGGCTCGGTTGGAGGCGGTCATGCCATCCAAGCCGCCGCATCGAGGCGCTTCATCGGCGCTGCACTCGAGCTCGGCGGCAAAGACCCCGCGTACGTGTGCAGTGATGCCGACATCGAGCGCTCCGCCGCAAACCTCGTCGACGGTGCGTTCTACAACGCAGGGCAATCCTGCTGCGGTATCGAGCGAATCTACGTGCATCACGACGTGTATGAACCCTTCATCGAAGCCTTCGTCGGCGTGGCCAACGAGCTCCTGCTCGGCGACCCGCGGGATGCCTCGACCACGCTCGGCCCTGTGGTTCGTATCCGCAACGCCGAAGGCATCCAGGCCCAAGTCGACGAAGCGATTGCGGCCGGCGCACGGGCCCTACTCGACCCGAACCATTTCGAAGCAGCCAAACGCGGCCTGCCCTACATGGCGCCGCAGGCGCTGGTGGACGTCGATCACTCGATGCGGATCATGAGCGAAGAAACATTCGGCCCGGCCGTCGGCATCATGCGGGTGCAGGACGACGCCGAAGCGATCGCCTTCATGAACGATAGCAATTACGGCCTGACTGCCTCGGTGTGGACGAGTGACCTGGATCGCGCGCAAGGGATCGGCGAAAGCGTCGAAACCGGAACCTGGTACATGAATCGCTGCGACTACCTCGACCCCGAGCTCGCCTGGGTGGGCGTCAAAGACTCGGGCCGAGGCTGCAGCTTGTCCACGCTCGGCTATGCACAGCTGACCCGACCCAAGTCGTTCCATTTGCGACATACGCCAGGGTAGCCTGGTCATCACTGCATAGGTCGCTATAGTCGGCCGCGATGAAACCGCCGGTTCTCCGCTGCCGCCACGTTACAAAGCGCTACGGGAAGTTCACGGCGCTCAAAGACCTGTCACTCGAGGTCTACGAGGGCGAGATTTTCGCCCTTCTCGGCCCAAACGGCGCTGGCAAATCGACCCTGATTCACTGCATCACGGGTCTGGCCAAGCGCAGCGAAGGAAGCATCGAGGTCCTCGGCTTCGACACGGTCAACGACTTCCGGACAACGCGCCGCCTGGTTGGCTTGGTGCCCCAGGAGATCGGCTACGACCCCTTCTTCACTCCTCTCGAAAGCTTGATGATTCAAATGGGGCTGATGGGAGTCGAGCCGAATCGTAGTCGTGCCGAGAGCCTGCTCGAGACATTTGCGCTGGGCGATAAGCGCGACGCGTACACGCGGACGCTGTCTGGCGGAATGAAGCGGCGCCTGCTCGTGGCCAAGGCCCTCGTCCATGACCCGCGGCTCCTCTTCCTCGATGAACCGACTTCCGGCGTGGACGTCGAGCTACGCCGCGAGCTCTGGCAAGAGGTCGAGGATCTCCGGACCGCGGGCACCACCATCGTGTTGACCACCCACTACATCGAAGAAGCCGAGAAGCTCGCGGACCGCATCGGCATTCTTCACAAGGGCGAGCTCCTTCTGGTTGAAAGCCGCGAAAGCTTGTTGGAACGCCACGGCGGACGCCCGCTCGAAGACATTTACCTGGAGCTGATCCGCAAGGCAGATGGAAGACACGCGGCATGAGCACGATCGCCCTCAAGACGCTCTTCCTCAAGGAAGTGCGGCGTTTCAGCAAAGTCTGGCTGCAGACGATACTGAGCCCACTCGTGACGACAAGCCTCTACTTTTTGGTTTTCGGCGTCGCACTGGGCTCCCGGCTTCGCGAGATCTCCGGCGTCCCCTACATCCAATTCGTGGTGCCCGGCCTCGTGATGATGACGATGATTCGGGACTCCTTCCTAAACACCTCGTCCAGCCTATTTCAGTCGAAGATCAACGGAACGATTACCGACATCCTCGTCGCGCCGATTGGCGCACTGGAGATGGTGCTCGCCTACGTAGGCGCCGCGATGATCAGGGCGATCATCGTGGGCACGCTGGTGTGCCTCGTCGCCCTTTCCTTCACCTGGTTCCCCCTGCACCACATGGGTTGGACGCTCTTCTTCACGATATTCGTGACCGCGACGCTCGCGCTCCTGGGAATGATCGTTGCGCTTTGGGCGCAGAAGTTCGATCATCTCGCGATATTTCCGAACTTCGTGCTGCTCCCACTGGCCTTCCTTGGTGGCGTTTTCTATTCGATCGATCTTCTCCCCGAGCCCTGGCATACGGTGAGCCGTCTCAACCCGCTGCTGTACATGGTCAACGGCCTTCGCTTTGGCTTCCTCGGTGTGGCAGACGTTTCGCCCGTCACGAGCGCCGGAGTCGTCCTGGTCTCGTTCCTCGTGGTTCTCGTTGCGGCAAGCGCGCTCCTGCGCAGTGGATACAACCTGAGAACTTAGTCATCATGGGCGGGCCGGCATGAGCAAAAGTACCTACTTCGCGAATCCCGAAGCGCGCGCCTTTCTTCAGCGGCGCGTCGCCGTGTTCGGGCTCATCGGCGCCATCCTCGGGGGCACGGCCTTGGTGTTTCGCTTGGTCCTGGGCGTCCTGTTTGGGGTTCTCGAGGAACAAGTCACCGACCCGGGTTTCCTGATCCATGCCGCTGGAATCGTACCGCTGTTGGCGGTTTGGTTGATCTGCCGGCGCGGCAACCTCTCGGTCAACACGATTCATGGCATCGAGAACATTGGCATCTTCCTCACCAGCATTTGCTACATCGGCATGGGTCTGGAGATTCGACCCGAGGTCGGGGCCGAGACGATCACCGCGTTCATTCTAGCGCTCGTGATGTTTGCCCGGAGCGTATTCGTGCCCAGCTCCGCCCGGCGAACCACGATCCTCGGCATCCTCATCGGGATCCCGCTCGTGGCGGCGATGTACTACCACTATTTGAGCGTAGACCTCGACATCTGGCGGGTGTTCGGCTACCCGGCGGAGTCCGCGCAGCGCGTCGCATCTGCTCAATCGGTGATCACGCTCATGTGGTGGACACTCACGGTCGGCCTCGCAGCCCTTGCGTCCAGGGTGATTCACCGATTGCGCAAAGAGGTGAGCGACATCCAAAGCCTCGGTCAATACAATCTCCGCCGTAAGCTCGGAGAGGGCGCGATGGGTGTCGTCTACGAGGCGCAGCACGGGATGTTGAAGCGGCCAACCGCCATAAAGCTGCTGCGGCCGGAGCTGGCGGACTCGGACGCTCTCGACCGCTTTCGGCGTGAGGTGCAGCTGACCGCAAAGCTCACCCACCCGAACACGGTCACCATCTACGACTACGGCCGGACCCCCGATGGGCTGTTCTACTACGCAATGGAGCTGCTCGACGGGGCGACCCTGAGCCAAGTGGTCAAAGCCGGCGGCCCGCAGCCGGTCGAGCGGGTCGTGCGCATTCTTCGTGACGCGGCGCTTGCACTGAATGAAGCGCACCAAGTTGGGTTGATTCATCGCGACATCAAACCGAGCAACGTCATGCTCGCGCGTCAGGGCGGCGTGCCGGACGTGACCAAAGTGCTCGATTTCGGCCTCGTGAAGAATCTCGGCAAGGTCGATGACCTCGAGAAGACCAACACGATGTCGATCAAGGGCACGCCGCATTACTTGAGTCCCGAGGCAATCCAGGAACCGCAGGCGATCGACGCGCGTACCGATATCTACGCGCTCGGTGCCGTTGGATATTACCTGCTTGCGGGCCGCCACGTCTTCGATGGGAAGACGATCATGGAAGTCTGCCTGCACCACCTTCACACCAAGCCCATTCCACTCACAGAAGCGTCGCCGCTGGATATCCCCGCCGGGCTCGAGTCGCTCATCCTGGCCTGTTTGGAAAAGGACCAAGCCAACCGGCCGGCCTCCGGACAAGAGCTTGCCGACGCCCTCGATCGACTCGCGGTCGCGCGCTGGACCCGCGCAGACGCCGAGGCATGGTGGGACGCGTTCGGCGGCCAAATCGAGCAGCGCTCCGAGCCGCTCACCGCAAGCCCCACCGAGCAAACCGTCGCCGTAGACCTAGAAGAGCGCTAAACCGGGACACTCTCTACCCCCTCAACTGCCCGAAACACAACGACTTCTGCCCCTAAGATCGCAGCGCCGGCTCACACGTGTTGGTGGGTGATCCGCTACGCAGAGTCGAAGTCGCTGCGATCCTTCGCTGAGAAGTCGGGTGATTCCATTGGGTTGAAGGGGTAGAGAGTGTCCCTCTTGACCGTGGGGGGGGTTGGCCGCACAATGGGGCGGTAATGGTTCATGAACCGATCGCTATGAATGATCCGATGGACGCGCTTCGCGCGGGCCTCGTCGGTGGTGTTGTAGTCGTAGTCGGCCTCATTATTAGCCTCCTGCTAGTTACGCAGGCATAGGCGGGGACCAGAACCAACCCACAGACCAACCCACACCGTTTCTGGCCCTCGCATCGAGCATGCGGGGGCTTTTTTGTTGCCTAAGACCCATGAATAGACACTCACAGCACAAAACTACAGCAACCGGGCGTGCGTCGGGCATGCCCCAGTTCGTCCTCGGGATAGGCGCCCGGTCGGTGATCGACCCGGCGCCTTTTTCGTTGGGCGCGCGCCGCTTGAATACCGCCTCAAATCAACTAGTTGGAGCCAGCCAGCACCGAAGGAGACCCTCGTGACACCCGCCAATCCCAAGCTGAAGAATCGCATCGGCGAATCGCTTTCCGGATCCCAGATCATCTGGGAAGCGCTCGTACGCGAGGGGGTCGAGGTCTGCTTCGGGTATCCGGGCGGCGCGATTATGCCGGCCTACGACGCGATGATCCAATACCCAATCCACCATGTGCTGACGCGCCACGAGCAAGGCGCCTCGCACATGGCCGACGGCTATGCCCGTGCATCGGGGCAAGTCGGTGTCTGTATCGCAACCTCGGGCCCTGGAGCGACCAACTTGGTCACCGGCATTGCCACCGCCATGCTCGATTCGATCCCAATGGTCTGCATCACGGGGCAGGTTCCGTCTCAGCTCATCGGCAGCGACGCGTTCCAGGAGACCGACATCACCGGCTGCACCATCCCAGTCACCAAGCACAACTACCTGGTGACCGAGCCAGAGCAAATCGCTCCGACGATTCGAGAGGCGTTTTACATCGCGCGTTCGGGGCGACCTGGACCTGTCGTCGTGGACATCACCAAGGATGCGCAACAGAAATCCTGTGTGTTCGAATGGAGTGACGAAGAAATCGTGCTTCCCGGCTACCGCCCGGACTACGCGCCCCTGGCCGAGCAGCTCGACGAAGCCGTCGATCTCATCAAGAACGCAAAACGTCCGATCCTCTTCTCCGGGTACGGCATCATCAAGTCGCAAGCCACGGAGACCCTCAAGAAGTTCATCGAAACGACAAACATTCCGGTCGCCTGCACATTGCTGGGCCTGGGTGGATTCCCGGCTACTCACCCCCGAAACCTCGGGATGATGGGCATGCATGGAGAGACCTGGGTCAACAAGGCCATCCAGGACGCGGATTTGATCATCGCCGTCGGGATGCGCTTTGACGACCGCGTGACGGGCAACCTCAAGACCTACGCGCAGAACGCCAAGAAGATTCACATCGAGCTCGACCCTGCAGAGATCAACAAGAACGTCCGCGTCGATGTGCCGATCGTCGGCGACGCGCGCGAGGTTCTCGAGGCACTCATGCCTCGCGTCGAGAACTGCGACCGCCCGGACTGGCTGGCCTACATCGATGAGATCAAAGGCGGATCGGCGGTCAGGGACATCAAGAACCTCCCCGACCTCGGCAAGCTCTACGCAGCCCACGTCATCCACGACCTCTATCGGTTCACCGAAGGCAAGGCGCTCGTCGTCACCGACGTCGGACAGCATCAGATGTGGGAAGCTCAGTACTACAAGCACGACTATCCGCGGAAACTGCTCACCTCGGGCGGCCTCGGTACGATGGGCTTTGCCTTGCCTGCCGCAATCGGCGCGAAATTCGCCGAACCTGATGAGTCCGTGTGGGTCATCTGCGGCGACGGTGGCTTTCAAATGACAGCGGCAGAGCTGTCGACCTGCGCGCAAGAAGGCATCAAGGTCAACGTTGCCATCATCAACAATGGCTTCCTCGGCATGGTTCGTCAGTGGCAGCAGTTCTTCTACGGCGGACGCTACGTCGCAACTCCGCTCCTGAGTCCCGACTTCGTGAAGCTCGCTGACGCACATGGTTTGACTGGCCTCCGCGTGGAAAAGCGGTCAGAGGTCGAAGCGGCCGTTCGCACGGCGGAAGCCACTCAGGGTACCGTCGTCATCGATTTCCGTGTCGAGCAGGAAGACTCCGTGTACCCGATGGTGCCCGCCGGAGCGGACCTTCACAACATGATTGAGCGGCCGGGCAAACCCGGCGGGTCGGAGCACAACCCGATCTTCGAAACAGGGAAGGACGACTAATGTCGCAGTCCGTGAAAAGAACTTTCGCCGTTTTCGTCGAAGACAAGCCTGGTGTGTTGAACCGAGTGGCCTCGTTGTTCCGCCGCCGTAGCTTCAACATCGATTCGCTCAACGTTGGCGCAACCCACGAAGCCGGCGTTTCGCGGATGACCATCGTTTGCGACGCGGACGAGGACAAGGCCAAGCGAATCGAGGCCAACCTCTACAAGATGGTCAACGTGCTCTGGGTCGATGACATCACCCACAAGCAGTCGATCAATCGCGTGCTGGCCTTGATCAAGGTCAACTGCAACCGTGAGCAGCGCGACGAAGTCTTGAAGATCTGCGACGTATTTCGCGCTCGGGCGATCGACATGTCACCCGACCGAGTGACGATCGAAATCACCGGCCCCCAAGACAAGGTCGAAGGCCTGGTCTCGGTTCTCAGGCCTTTTGGAATCCTGGAGTTGGTACAAACCGGCACCGTAGCGATGACCCGCGGCGTCGAGAAGCACGAGCTCGCTCACCCCACCGTGCCCGCGTCGCGCAACTCGGCAGCATAACCCCTTTGGAGAAGTAGAGAGACACATGACCCAGATTCGCTATGAAAAAGACGCTGACCTCTCGTTGATTCGAGGCAAGAAGGTCGCGATCATCGGCTACGGCTCCCAGGGCCACGCGCACTCGCTCAACTTGAAGGAGAGCGGAGTGAACGTTCGCATCGGTTTGCAGGACGGCAGCAAGAGCAAGGCGAAAGCTGAGGCGGCCGGGCTTTCTGTAAAGTCGGTGAACGACGCCGCCAAGGAAGCGGACGTGATCATGATCTTGGCGCCAGACACCTCGCAGCCGGCGATTTACGAAGAGCACATCGCGCCGAATCTCGAGGCCGGCAACATGCTGATGTTCGCGCACGGCTTCAACATCCGATACGGTACGATCGAGCCGCCGAAGGACGTCGACGTCACGATGGTCGCCCCGAAGAGCCCCGGTCACCGTGTGCGTGAGACCTACCAAGAGGGAGGTGGCGTGCCAGCCCTTCTGGCCGTCCATCAGGACGCGACCGGCCATGCAGATGCGTTCGCGATGTCCTACGCGGCCGGAATCGGCTGCGCGCGCGCAGGCGTGTTGACGACCACCTTCACCGAAGAAACCGAGACGGACCTTTTCGGCGAGCAGGCTGTGCTGTGTGGTGGCGCGTCCGAGCTCGTCAAGGCCGGGTTCGAGACGCTGGTCGAGGCAGGCTACCAACCCGAGCTCGCATATTTCGAATGCCTCCACGAGCTCAAGCTCATCGTCGACCTGATGTACCGCGGGGGTCTGAACTACATGCGTTACTCGGTGTCGAACACGGCCGAGTGGGGCGATTACGTGAGCGGACCACGCGTCATTGGACAGGAGAGCAAGAAGGCGATGAAGCAGGTCCTCGCCGAGATCCAGGACGGCACCTTTGCCAAGCGCTGGATCGAAGAGAACAAGAAAGGGCGCCCCGAGTTCAATCGGATTCGGCACGCCGAGCAGGAGCAGCGACTCGAACAGGTCGGGGCAAAGCTTCGGTCGATGATGCCTTTCGTCGACCCAGTAGAAATCAAGCAGGGAGAGTAAGTCAGGCGTCGCTCGAAGCGGCGTCGGGAGAATGAATCATGCAACCCGATCACGTACGGATCTTCGACACAACGCTCCGAGATGGAGAGCAATCACCTGGCGCGACGATGACCTCGTCGGAGAAGCTAGAGGTGGCGAAGACCCTATCGCGACTGGGCGTGGACATCATCGAAGCGGGCTTTGCGGCCGCTTCGCCCGACGACTTGCGAGCGGTGAAGACCATCGCAGAAGCCGTGGGTGTGACGGGCGTGGAAGGTCGGCCATCTCCGGAGCCGCCAACCATCTGCAGCCTGGCGCGGGCTCACCAACCCGACATCGAAAAGGCAGCTGAGGCGATCGCCCCCGCCAAGCACGGCCGGATCCATACCTTCCTTGCGACGTCGCCGATTCATCGCGAGCACAAGCTGCGGATGAGCCGGGATCAGGTGCTCGCAAAGATCAGCGAGATGGTCGCCTACGCGCGTAGCTTCTGCGACGACATCGAGTTCAGCCCCGAGGACGCTGGCCGAACGGAGATGGACTTCCTCTACGAAGCCTTGCAGGCCGCGATCGAGGCCGGTGCGAGCACGCTGAACATTCCCGACACGGTGGGGTACACGATCCCCGAGGAGTTTGGCGGACGCATCGGGATGCTTCGCGAGAACGTACCTGGCATCGAAAAGGCCGTGATCAGCGTCCATTGCCACAACGACCTCGGTTTGGCGGTCGCCAACAGCTTGTCGGCGGTCCAGCACGGGGCACGGCAGGTCGAGGTCGCGATCAACGGCATTGGCGAGCGAGCGGGTAACGCATCGCTCGAAGAGGTCGTGATGGCGCTCCACGTGCGACGCGACCTCTACGCGATCGAGACCAGAGTCGACACCACGCAGCTCACCCGTGCGAGCCGTTTGGTCAGCAAGGTGACGGGCATGGTCGTGCAGCCGAACAAGGCCATCGTGGGCGCCAACGCGTTTGCGCACGAAGCCGGCATCCACCAGGACGGCATGCTCAAGCACGAAGAGACGTACGAAATCATGCGACCCGAAACGGTAGGCGCCGGGAAGACGCAACTCGTCCTCGGCAAGCACTCCGGTCGGCATGCGTTCGCGAATCGCTTGGTCGAGCTCGGCTACCCGGTATCGGGCGACGGGCTCGACAAGGCGTTTGCGCGCTTCAAGAAGCTCGCCGATAAGAAGAAGGTCATCACCGACGCCGATTTGTTGGCCCTGGTCAGCGACGAGCTCTACCAACCAAAGGAGTTTTGGCGACTCGACGCCATCCAGGTTGGCTGCGGCACCGGAATGCCGACAGCTACGGTCAAGCTCACCGGGCCGGACGGAGCCACGCAAACGGCCGCCGAAGTGGGGACGGGCCCCGTCGATGCGGTGTACAAAGCCATCCAGTCTCTGGTACACGTGCCCGCGACCTTGCTCGAGTACACCGTGCAGTCGGTGACGGAAGGAATCGACGCGCTTGGCGAGGTGAGCGTTCGCGTGGCGCCCGACGAGCAGGGTGACGCTGAGCCCGACAAGATCAATCCGCAATACGCGCACTCCCGCGCACGGGTGTTCCATGGCCACGGCGCACACACCGACGTCATCGTCGCCAGCGCGAAGGCCTATATTGCGGCCATCAACCGTATCCTCGCGATCAGAGAAGCGAAGCAAACCGAAAGCAAGGCAGCCGGAAGCGCTGCGTAACGAGCATCATGGAACCAAGAACACTATTTCAGAAAGTTTGGGACGCGCGCGTCGTCGTTGAGGAGCCGGACCGGCCCGCGGTTCTTTACATCGACCTGCATCTCATTCACGAGGTCACGTCGCCGCAGGCCTTCACCGGCCTCCGTGAGCGCGGCCTCAGGGTCCGACGCCCGGAGAAGACCATCGCGACGATGGACCATTCGACGCCGACGCTACCGAAGGCGCTCTGGGTCATCGACGATCAGGCAAAGGCACAGCTCGCGCAGTTGGAGAGCAACTGTAAGGAGTTTGGCATCGAGCTCTACGCGCTTGGCGACAGCCGGAACGGGATTGTGCACGTCATCGGGCCGGAGCGCGGCTTCACGCAACCCGGCAAGACGATTGTTTGCGGCGACAGTCATACGTCGACCCATGGCGCGTTCGGTGCCCTGGCGTTTGGCATCGGGACGAGCGAGGTAGAGCACGTTCTCGCAACGCAGTGCCTTTTGCAGCGGAAGGCAAAGACCCTCGAGGTGCGCGTCGAAGGTCAGCTCATGCCGGCTGTCACAGCCAAGGACATCATTCTGGCGCTCTGTGCCGAAATCGGCACCGGCGGCGGCACCGGCTACGTGATCGAGTTCACCGGCTCGGCAATCCGCGCTCTCGACATGGAAGGCCGAATGACGGTCTGCAACATGAGCATCGAAGCGGGTGCACGCGCCGGCATGATCGGCCCCGACGAAACGACCTTCGAGTATCTGAAAGGGCGAGACCACGTCCCTCAGGGGGCAGACTGGGATGCAGCGGTCGAACGCTGGATTCAACTGCGCACCGACGAAGGCGCGACCTTCGACAAGACCGTCGTCATCGATGCCAACAAGCTCGAGCCGATGATCACTTACGGGACGAACCCCGGCATGGGCATGCAGATCAGCGAGCCGATGCCCACGATGGACCGGTTCGAGGACGCTTCGCAGCGGGCGGCATTCGAGAAGGCGATGGGTTACATGGACCTTCAGCCGGGGCAACGCCTGCTCGGAAAGAAGATCGACGTGGTCTTCATTGGCTCGTGCACCAACTCCCGCATCAGCGACCTTCGTATGGCGGCCGGCGTGTTCAGCGGACGCAAGGTAGCGGACGGGGTGCGAACGCTCGTGGTGCCTGGATCTCACGACATCAAGAAACAGGCCGAGGCCGAGGGGCTCGACCGGATCTTCGAAGAAGCCGGCGCCGAATGGCGTGAGCCCGGCTGCTCGATGTGCATCGCAATGAACGGCGACAACTTGGAACCCGGGCAATACGCAGTCAGCACTTCGAACCGAAATTTCGAAGGGCGTCAGGGCAAGGGCGGCCGAACATTCCTCGCCTCCCCTCTCACCGCAGCCGCGTCGGCGGTCAGAGGCGAAGTCACCGACCCGCGGACCTTGCTTCTATCTTGAAAGGCTGAGTCATGGCGCAATTCACCACACTGACATCGCATGCGGTCCCTCTCCCCGAAGAGAACGTGGACACCGACCAGATCATCCCCGCTCGGTTTCTCAAGGTGACCGATAAGCACGGTCTTGGCGACAGCCTGTTTTGCGACTGGCGCTATCTCAAAGACGGATCGAACAACCCTGATTTCGTGCTCAACCAAGCGGCGTCGCAGGGCGCGCAGATCCTCCTCGCAGGCAACAATTTCGGGAGTGGGTCCTCAAGAGAGCACGCGCCCTGGGCGCTCGTCGGCTGGGGTTTTCGGGCGATCATCTCGACGGGTTTCGCCGACATCTTCAAGAGCAACTCGTTGAAGAACGGGCTGCTCCCCGTCGAGGTGAGCGAAGCCGTCTACAAGAGGCTGATGGAGGCGGTTCAGCTCGACCGTTCTACGGAGATCACGATTGACTTGCAGAGTCAGTCTGTGACCGCCCTAGATGGGCTCGAAACGACGTTCCCAATCGACGCATTTTCGAAGCACTGTCTTCTCGAGGGCATCGACCAGCTTGGCTACCTGCTTTCGTTCGACGATCAGATCACGCGCCATGAGCAACAACGGACATAAGGCCTCCGCCCCCGTCGTGGAGGTCTACGACACCACTCTGCGTGACGGCACGCAGATGGAAGGCATGAGTTTGTCCTGCGAAGACAAGCTTCGTATCGCAGAGCACTTGGATTCCGTAGGCGTGGCGTTCATCGAAGGCGGCTGGCCGGGCTCGAATCCCAAGGACGTCGAGTTCTTCGAGCGAGCCAAGGACCTTCCGTGGACGAACGTTACGATCGCGGCCTTCGGATCCACGTGCCGGGCGGAGCTTCGCGCCGAGGACGACCCTCAGCTTCAAACGCTCATCGCAGCCGAAACGCCGGTGTGCACCATCTTTGGCAAGACATGGAACATGCACGTCACGGAGGTGCTGCGAACCAATCTCGAAGAGAACCTGCGCATGATCGAGGAGAGCGTCGCATTTCTCAAGAAGAGCGGACGCCGGGTGATCTACGATGCGGAACATTTTTTCGACGGCTACAAGTCCGACCCCGGGTACGCGATCGAGACTCTGCGAGCGGCTGCCCGCGCTGGAGCCGAAACCCTCACACTCTGCGATACGAACGGCGGCTCGATGCCCTGGGAGGTCGAAGAGATGATCAAAGCCGTCCAGGAGGCGCTTCCCGACACGCGCCTTGGCATCCACGCCCACAACGATGGCGAGTGCGGCGTCGCAAACTCAGTTGCAGCGATTCGCGCAGGTGCGCGTCACGTCCAAGGCACCGTCAACGGTTACGGTGAGCGCTGCGGCAACGCGAACCTCTGCTCCGTCATCCCTGATCTGGAGCTCAAGCTCGGCCTTCGGTGTCTTCCACAAGGCGGCCTCAAGCAGCTCCACGACCTCAGCCACTACGTCGCGGAGATTGCGAATCTGAGCCCGAACGAACATGCAGCCTACGTTGGGCGAAGCGCGTTCGCTCACAAGGGCGGCATTCACGTGTCCGCGATCCGACGTCATCCGGAGTCGTACGAACACGTCGACCCAACGCTAGTTGGCAACGAGTCGCGCGTCGTGGTCAGCGAGCTGTCAGGGCGAAGCAACCTCCAGAGCAAGGCCGAAGAGCTTGGTCTCGAAGTGAGCTCCGCGAGTGGGGGGAGAGTCCTCGAGAAGATAAAGGAGCTCGAATCCAAGGGTTTTGCTTACGAAGCTGCCGAGGCCTCGGTCGCAGTTCTCATGGCGCGCCACCAGGCCGACTACAAAGCGCCGTTCGAGGTGCTGGACTTCCAAGCCGGAGTCGGACGGCGTCGCGGCGGCGGCATGTTTGCCGAGGCTACGGTGAAGGTGCGGATCGGCGACGAGGTCGTGCACACCGCCGGTGAAGGCAACGGCCCAGTAAGCGCCCTAGACTCCGCGCTTCGTAAGGCTCTGCGACCGTTCTTCCCCGAGATCGCGGACATGCACCTCACGGACTACAAGGTTCGCATTCTCGACGGCAGGAGCGGAACCGGGGCGACGACCAGGGTGCTCATCGACAGCCAATCGTCTCACGACAGCTGGAGCACAGTCGGCGCATCGAGCAACATCATCGAGGCGTCGCTCCAGGCACTCGTCGACAGCATCGAGTACGGTCTTTCGTTGGAGCGCGCGAGACACGAAGGGCAGCAAGAAGCCACCGCGGCGCGGACTTAGTCATTGCCCTCGAGACGCGCGCCGTGCATCATGGCCGGCCGCATAGGTAACAGGACATGAAAGCCAAGATCACACTCCTTCCGGGCGACGGCATCGGGCCCGAAATCGTAGACGCGACCCGCCAGGTGCTCGAAGCCATCGCGAGCAGGTCGGGCCACACGTTCACGTTTTCCACTCACTTGATCGGCGGCATCGCGATCGACGAAACGGGTGTGCCCTTGCCGGACGACACCATCGTCGGTTGCCGGAGTGCGGACGCGGTCCTGCTCGGTGCGGTGGGCGGGCCGAAATGGGACGATCCGAATGCTACGGTTCGACCTGAGCAGGGGCTCCTCGGAATGCGAAAAGCACTGCAGCTCTTCGCCAACGTCCGGCCCGTGAAGCTCTTCCGAGGGCTCGAAGCGGCCTCCCCTCTCAAGGCTGAGCGACTCCGCGGCGTCGACATCGTCTTCATCCGAGAGCTGACGGGCGGTATCTACTTCGGGCAGCCAAAGGGGAAAGAAACCAGGAACGGACTTCGCACGGGCTTCGACACGATGATGTACGACGAGAGCGAGATTCGCCGCATCGTCGAGCTGGCTTTTCAAGTGGCCAGAAAGCGTGGCGGGCACGTTACCTCAATCGACAAGGCCAACGTGCTTGCGACGATGCAGGTCTGGCGCGAAATTGCCACCGAGGTCGGCAAAGAGAACCCCGACATTCGTCTCGACCATCAGCTCGTCGACTCGGCAGCCATGCGGCTCGTCACCGACCCTTCCTCGTTCGACGTCATCGTCAGCGGCAACATGTTCGGTGACATCCTCTCGGACGAGGGCGCTGTCTTGACGGGCTCGCTCGGGCTGCTCCCGAGCGCATCACTCGGCGAGGGGACGCTGGGCCTCTACGAGCCCATCCACGGCTCGGCGCCTGACATCGCCGGCCGGGGGATCGCAAACCCTCTTGGCACCATTTTGAGCGCGGCGATGCTGCTTCGGCACAGCCTCGACCTCGATGAAGATGCGAAAACGATTGAAGATGCGGTTCAAAAGGTCCTCGACAGTGGCCTCAGGACGGCAGATTTGAGCGGCGGACAGCGTTCGCTCGGGACAACGGAGATGGCGGGTGCAGTCGTGAACGCCATCGAAGCCGCCTAAGGAAAGGACCGACATGCCGCGCAAACGCGTTAGCCGCCTGTTCGACCTCAAGGAAGACGATCATGGACGCAAGTACATGGAGGTCTATCTCGATGGGATCGCGCTTCTGCGCTTGGTGCTGAGCAACAAGGGCACCGCATTCAGCTACGAAGAGCGTGTAGCGCTTCGACTCGGCGGCCTTCTTCCGCCCCAGTACAACACGCTCGAACAGCAAATCGAACGCGTCTACGAGGGATTCGTACAGGCGCCGACCGATATCGACAAGTACCAATACCTTCGGGCCGTGCAAGAGCGGCAGGAGATTCTCTTTTACGCATTGCTCGAAAAGCATCTCGACGAGATGCTCCCCATCGTCTACACACCGACCGTCGGCGCCGCGGTGCAGCAGTTTAGCGCGCTTTACCAGAACCCTCGGGGTCTTTCGTATTCGCCGCTCAACATCGATCGGGCCGATCAAACACTCGAGTGCTACCCGATGGAAGACGTCCGCATGATCGTCGCGACCGACTCGTCGGCGATTCTCGGGATTGGCGACCAAGGCTATGGTGGTCTCGCGATTCCGATCGGAAAGATGGCGCTCTACACCGTCGGCGGCGGCGTCAGCCCGTTCCACACCATGCCGGTGGCGCTCGATGTGGGCACCGATCGCATGGACCTGATCAACGACCCGAACTACTTGGGCGTTCGCCAGAAGCGGCTCCGAGGAGACGATTACTACAAGTTCCTCGACCAATTCGTCGACGCGGTCTGGACCCGTTGGCCCGACGCCGTCATCCAGTGGGAGGATCTTTCGAAAACTGCGGCCTTCACCGTGCTCGAACGCTATCGCGATCGTGGCCCGTCATTCAATGACGACATCCAGGGAACAGGGGCGGTCGCGCTCGCAGGCATCCTCGCAGCCTGTCATCTCCGCAACGAAAGCCTCCAGGACGAGATCTTCGTGATTCATGGCGCAGGCGCAGGGGGAGTCGGCGTCGCGTGGGCGATCCGCGAGGGGCTGGTTCGAGCAGGATTGAGCCGCGCTGAAGCAAAGGCACGCGTGTTCGTGCTCGACTCCCGCGGGCTCCTGATGAGCCACCGCGACATGGAGGAATACAAGCGCGACTTTGCGCATGACCGCGCGATCACACGAGATTGGAAGTTCGAAGGCGACACACCCAATTTGGTGGAGACGATTCGCAATGCACGCGCCACCGTTCTTTTGGGCCTGTCCGGTAGACCGGACGCATTCAATGAGGAAATCGTCCGGGCCATGGCCGACAACCACAAGTGGCCGATCATCTTCCCTCTCTCTAACCCCACGAACTCGGCGGAAGCCAAGCCCGTCGACATCTTTCGCTGGACCGATGGTCAGGCGATTGTTGCAACCGGCAGCCCCTTCGCGCCGGTCATGATGGGCGGGGTTACGCACCCAATCGGCCAAGGCAACAATGCCTTCATCTTCCCTGGGCTCGGTTTCGGCGCGATTTTGAGCGACGCCAAGTCCATCACGGACGGCATGGTATTGGAAGCATCCCAAGCCCTGGCCGACTACACGATCGAGAAATACGTCGAAGGCGGCCTCATCTACCCACCGGTCAACGACCTTCAAGAAACCTCGGTCCAAGTAGCTGCCGCCGTCGTTAAACAGGCCATCGCCGATGGCGTAGCTCGCCGAGCAAACATCCCCGAAGACATCGAGTCTTTCGTCCGAGAACGCTTCTGGCACCCGACGTACTTACCGTTCGTCCGTGGGCAACTCAGCTAGGGACACGCGGAGATCCCATGGAAATCGCGGTGGCACTATTTGAGCAGGTAACCGCGCTGGATGCGGTGGGGCCTTATGAAGTGCTCCAACGCCTTCCTGGGGCGGGGGTTCGTTTCGTCGGACATCGCAAGGGAGAGGTTCGAACCGACAATGGGTTCTTGGGGCTTACAGTCGATTGTACGTTCGACGAGGTGAGCAACCCCGACATCCTCTTGATTCCCGGTGGGGTTGGGACTCGCGCGCTCGTGCACGATGATGTGATTCTCGATTGGATTCGCAACGCGCACGAGACGAGTCAGTTCACGACCTCCGTATGCACAGGATCACTGCTCCTTGCGGCTGCGGGCTTGCTGAAAGGCCGTAAGGCAACGACCCACTTCTCCGCGCGACCCCTGTTGCTGAAATATGGCGCTACTCCGACCGAAGAGCGTGTAGTTCGGGAAGGAAGGATCATCACAGCCGCCGGTGTCTCGAGCGGAATCGACATGGCTTTGCACCTCGCCGAGCTACTCACCGATGCAACGACCGCAAAAGCTCTGCAGCTGATGATCGAGTACGATCCTCAGCCGCCGCACGATGCTGGCGCGCTCCACAAGGTCGACGCAAGGGTTCTTGCCCGAGTCCAAGAGCTGGCGAAGCTCAAGAACTGATTCAGTGTCGACGAAAACGTGGAGTGTGGACCCGTCTGCCTCACTCCGCCGCCCCCACGCGAGCGCCTGCCTACGACAGGGCGCCGCCGTCGGCTCGGATTTCGGTGCCGTTGATGTAGCGGGCGTCATCGGAGGCTAGGAAGGCGATGACGGATGCGGCGTGCTTCGGTTTGGCAAAGCCTACGAAGGGCATGGCGCCTTTGAGCAGCTCCATGTCGGCACCTTCGGGGGCTTTGAAGTCTCCGTGCAGGGAAGTCGCGATGCCGCCGGGGACTACGCAGTTCGCGCGGAGGCCTTGCTTCACGTACTCCTGGTACAGGGCGCGGGTCATCGAGAGGATCCCACCCTTCGATGCCGCGTAGGCACTCATCCAGGGATGGCTTCCCAGCGCCGAAGTCGACGAGCAGTTCACGATCGCACTGAATCGGTTTTTCAGCAGATGCGGAAGCGCGGCGTGGTTCACGTAAAACGTGCCGTTTAGGTTGATGTCGATGATCTGGTGCCACTGATCGAACGTCATCTCATGGGTGTGATAGGTGCGGAGGATGCCTGCGCAGTGACATAAAGTGTCGAAGCCTCCCATGTCTTGTGCGGCTTTGTCGATCACCTCTTTGACACGGGCACCGTCGGTCACATTGCACTCGTAGACCCAGGCTCTGACTCCCTGGGCGTCGACAAGCTGCTTGGTGTCCGCCAACCCCTCGGCATTGATATCGATCAGAGCAACGTTGCCACCCTCCTCCGCGATGCGCTGAGCGGTGGCTTGCCCGATGCCCGCGGCGGCACCGGTGATCACGACATTCTTTCCTTCAAACCTTTTCATCGTACTTCTCGCTCTTCCTTGTTGGTCGCTAGTAACCGTGAAGCTCCGCCCAACGCCGCCGGTGCTGGAAAGGCGTTCCAAACGTCATGTACGCTGCTTGTGCACGCTTCATGTAAAAACCAATGTCGTGCGCGTCGGTCACTCCGATGCCGCCATGCATTTGAATGGCTTCCTTCGCGGCATGCATGAACGTTTCCGAGGCCATCGCCTTCGCCAGCGACGCTAAACGTGGGACTTCCTCTGGCGACTCGTCGATAGCCCTCGCGGCGGCAAGCACGGCAGACCGTGTCAGCGCGATGTCCGTGTACACCGACACCGCGCGGTGCTGAAGCGCTTGGAAAGAGCCGATGGGCACGCCAAACTGCTCGCGTTCCTTGATGTAGTCGATGGTGTCGGCGAACGCCTGCTCCGACGCGCCAAGCATCTGCGCTGCGAGGCCCACTGAAGCTCGATCGAAAACCGCCTCCAAGAGGAACGCGCCTGCATCCAGCCCACCGACCACTGCGTCGCTCTTCACGGGGACGCGATCGAGTCGCACGATGGCCGCGTTCAGGCCGTCTATGCGAGACTGTCGCGTGACCGTGACGCCTTTGTGCGTCGGGTCGATCAACAACAACGTGTACCCAGTGTCTGAGGTTGCCGCCGATACGATGATCCGATCGGCGAGGTGTCCGTCGAGCACCTGTCGCTTCTCGCCGCTGAGCTCGAAACCGTCGCTCGACTTCTTTGCAACCGTCGTCGGGCTCGACAGGCCTCCCCGGCTGCCAGCCTCTTCGTAGCCGATTGTGATGAGCGTTTTGCCGGCCGTGACCCCAGGCAACAGCGCCTTCTTCTGCTCCTCGTTGCCCCCTAGAAGCAGCGCTTGGGTGCCGAGCAACAAGGTGGACACGAAGGGCTCGGGCATCAGCTCGCGCCCGCTTTGCTCGAGAACGACCGCGAGATCGAAGAAGCCGAGCCCCAGGCCGTCGTACGGCTCGGGAATCTGCAAGCCAAGCCAGCCCAGCTCCGCCATCTCGTACCAGAGCTCCCGAGAGAAACCGACGTCATCGTTCGAATCCCGGAAGGTTCGAATGCGCGCAGCCGGTGCGCGCTCGCGGATGAAATCGTAGGCCGTTTTCGAAAGCATCTCCTGCTCATCATTCAGAAGAAGAAAAGGCGCCCTGTCCTGGGTCATTTCTTCCCCTCCGGCAGGCCGAGCACTCGCTTGGAGACGATGTTTTTTTGAATTTCCGACGAGCCGCCTTCGATCGTGCTGGCACGCGATCGCAGCCAATCTCGGGTGTACTGAAGATCATCCTCGTCGAAGCCCGGCCCTTCCCAACCGAGGCCCTGTGTGCCCGCGACCTGCATGCCGAGCTCGAATCGCCTCTGCTTGAGCTCAGACCCCACGATTTTGGTGATCGAGCCTTCGGGCCCGGGCGTGCCTGACTCAGCGCTCTGTTGAATGCGGGCAAGCGTGAGGTGGAACGCCTCTTCGAGCATCCCGAGCGCCGCCAGCTCATCACGCAATAGCGGATCGGGGATCGCACCTTCGGGCGCAGCCAGGTGCTTGCGTGCCCTGGCTACGACCTCGCGCTGGGCGGACCCGGGCTGGCGCGCGATCGAGCGACCGATCGAAGAGCGCTCGTGTCCGAGAATCGCTTTCGCAATCGTCCAGCCTTCGTTCTCGGTACCTACGAGATTCCCGGCCGGCACACGGACGTTGTCGAAGAAGGTTTCGCAGAACGGTGAATAGCCACTGATGAGATCGATGCGGCGCACCGTGATCCCTGGCGTATCGAGGTCCACCAAGATCACCGAAATGCCCATCTGCTTCTTGGGCGCGTTCGGGTCGGTTCGCGCGAGGCAATAGATCCAATCGCTCAATTCGGCGTGCGAAGTCCAAATCTTTTGGCCATTCAAGACGAACTCGTCACCGTCGCGCACCGCTCTGAGCTGCAGGTTCGCGAGATCGGAACCTGCATTGGGCTCCGAGTAGCCCTGGCACCACCTCACCTCACCGCGGGCAATGCCAGGCAGGTGTTGCGCCCGCTGCGCATCGTTTCCGTACTCGAGCAGAACCGGCCCGAACATCGCGAGACCCTGCCCCGCTACCGGCCGCGGCACCGCGATCGCCTTCATCTCTTCGTGGAGGATGTTCTCCTGCTCGCGGCTGAGGCCACCGCCGCCGTATTCCTCGGGCCACGCCGGCGCCGTCCAGCATTTTTCGATGCCAAGGTCACGCCAGCGCAGGATATCGGGGTCGGTCTCCTCGCATTTGGACCCGCCCCAGTAGCCGTCGAATGGCCCGCTGCCGCTGGTTCCCCAGAGCGACTTCGGCGCGTTCTCACGAACCCAAGCGCGCGCTTCGGCGCGGAATTCTTCCAAGTCAGTCACGCGGTCACTCTGCGGATCCAGCCTTCTTCATGTCGAGGGCGACGTCCTCGATCATGTCTTCCTGGCCGCCAACCGTCTTCATCCGGCCGAGCTCGACCAGAATGTCGGTCGACTTGAGACCGTACTTCTCGGCAGCGCGCTTCGCGTGAAGCAAGAAGGACGAATAGACGCCGGCATAACCAAGCGTGAGAGAATCACGATCGACGCGGACCTTGTGGGTCATCATCGGATAGACGATCTCTTCGGCGACATCCATCAGCTTCCACATATCGACCCCCGTCTCGACGCCCATTCGGTGAAGGACGGCAACGAACGCTTCGAGTGGCGTGTTCCCCGCGCCTGCACCCATGCCAGCCACCGAACCATCGATGCGTCCGGCGCCGGCCTCGATGGCCGCAAGCGAGTTGGCGATCCCCATGTGCATGTTGTGGTGACCGTGGAAACCCACCTCGATGTGTGCCTCGAGCTTCTCGCGAAACAGGCGTACCCTGGCGGTAACGTCGTCCGGGAGCATGTACCCAGCCGAATCGGTGATGTAGAGGCAGTTCGCGCCGTAGTCCTGCATGAGCTTGGCCTGCTCGAGGAGCTCCTCCGGGCCGATCATGTGGGCCATCATCAGGAAGCCCACAGTGTCCATTTCCATCTTGGCACCGAGGCCGATGTGCTGCTCCGACACGTCCGCCTCGGTGCAATGCGTGGCGACACGAATCGTCTGCACCCCGCAGTCGTGGGCCATCCGCAGGTGATCGACCGTGCCAATCCCCGGAATCAGCAAGGCAGAGATCTTGGCGCTCTTCATCTGGGGCACGACCGCGCGTAGGTACTCCTCGTCGCTCGCCGCCGGAAAGCCGTAGTTCACCGAGGCTCCGCCAAGCCCGTCGCCGTGCGTGACCTCGATGAGCGGGACACCCGCCGCGTCGAGGGCCGTTGCCACCTCGATCATTTGCGCGGGCGTGAGCTGGTGACGTTGCGGATGCATACCGTCGCGCAGGCTCATGTCGTGAAGTGTCACCTTCTTACCTTGGAGATTCATGCTGCCTCCGCGCGCTGGATTTCTTCGGCGATGAGCTCGGCGGTGCGCAAGCCCGCGGCCGTCATGATGTCGAGATTGCCAGCATACTTCGGCAGGAAGTCACCGAGCCCTTCGACTTCCATGTAGAACGACACGCGATTGCCATCGAAGACGGGACCGTTCTTGAGCGTATAGCCGGGAACGTACTTCTGAACCTCGGCGATCATCTCCCGAGCCGATTCGATGATCGCCTCTTGCTTGGGAGTGTCCTCGGTGAGGCAGTGAATTGTGTCGCGCATGATGAGTGGCGGCTCCGCGGGATTGATGATGATGATCGCCTTGCCGCGCTTTGCGCCACCAACCACCTCCACCCCCCTGGCCGTCGTTCGCGTAAACTCGTCGATGTTCTTGCGTGTCCCGGGCCCGGCTGACTTGGAAGAGACCGTTGCAATGATCTCCCCGTACTCGACGGGCTGAACGCGGCTCACGGCCGCCACCATGGGAATGGTCGCCTGACCACCACAAGTCACCATGTTCACGTTTTGCTCGGAGCGCCCAACCATCTCGCGAAGGTTGACGGGCGGCACACAGAAGGGGCCGACGGCCGCGGGTGTGAGGTCGACCATCTTGACGCCGAACTTCTTCACCAGGGCATTGTTGGACTCATGGACGTAGGCGCTTGTCGCGTCCCATGCGATCTGCACTTTGTCCTCGGCGATGTACGGCCCCAAGCCCTTGACGCCCTCGGCGGTCGTCTTGAGGCCGAGCTCCTTTGCTCGCCGCAACCCTTCGGATTCGGGATCGATGCCAACCATCCAGATCGGTTCGATGATTTCGCTTCGAAGCGCCTTGTAGAGCAGGTCGGTGCCGATGTTCCCGGAGCCGATGATCGCTGCTTTCACTTTCGTCGTCATCTCTGCCAACTCCCCTACGTGAACCGCACCGAAGCGGTACCGACCCCTTCGACTTCGAGGCGCATCTCGTCCCCCGCGACCACGGGTTCGAGCGGCACCAGTGAGCCAGAGAGCACCACGTCCCCTGCATTCAAGCGGATGCCGAATCTCGAGAGGGTATTCGCGAGCCAGCTCACGCAGTTTAGAGGCGAGTCGAGCGCCGCAGAGCCCAAGCCTTCGCTCAGCAGCTCGCCGTTCTTGTAGACCCGCATCTTCAGATTTGGAAAATCGAGCCCAGTGGGGTCGGCGTGCTCGTCGCCCAGGACGAACAGGCCACAGCTTGCGTTGTCGGCGACCGTGTCCTGGATCTTGACCTTCCAATCATGGACACGGCTGTCGACGACCTCGAAACAGGCCATCACATAGTCGGTCGCGTCCAGGACATCGTCATTGGTGACGCCGGGCCCCTGGAGATCTTTCTTGAGCTTGAAGGCGATTTCGCCTTCGGCGCGCGGCTGGATCAACTGCTCGCTGATCGGCATCGGCCCGCCGTTGGGGTACAACATTTTGTCCGTCAAGTACCCGAAGTCTGGCTGAAAGACGCCGAGCATCTCCTGCACGGCTCGGCTCGTGACACCGATCTTCTTGCCGATTACTTTTTCACCGTCCTCCTCGATACGGCGATTCACCATCCGCAGGGACACGTGATACGCGTCTTCAATTCGGATGTCCGGCCAACGTTCGGTGAGTGGAGTCAGCGTTCGACGTGCCCGCAGGGCATCGAACAACTCGTCTCCGAGCTGCTCGATTTTTTGTCGTCTCGCCGCATCATCCATGCCTACTAGATGAAGAAATCCGAGTTGCTCTGGCCGAAGAGGACGCCACCCATGTTGGCAGCCGGTCCATCGGGCGCGTTTGCATGGTGCAAACGAATCGCGTGGATATCTTGGAAGTGACGGTTGACAGGGTGGTCTTCGAAGGCTGCGCGCGCGCCGCAGGCAACGAAGAGCTGTTCGACCACCTCCGTTGATACCCGGACCGCGCGGGCCGAGTCGTTTCGAAAGTGAACGCGTCGATCGAGCGGGATCTTCTCCCCCTTTTCGAGGTATCCGAACATCTCTTGAAAGTTGCGTCGCAAGGTCAAGACCTCACGGTCGAGCGCTGCCGTGGCTTCGGCGGCGACCAGGCTGTTGGTGAACGAGTCCTTCGCTTTGCCGCCGGTTGCCTGAGAGACCTTCGTCTTCATGAAATCGATGTAGGCGTCCAGCGCGCCAAAGGCAGCCCCAACGGCAGGCGTCGAGACGGAACGCACGTGAATTTGGCCAAACGGGTACTTGTAAACCGGCGATGGATTGATCTCATTGCCCGGGCTTTTCTGCCTGAACCCGTCCGAGAACTTGTGCATGCGATGATCGGGGATGAAGGCACCATCGACGACCACATCTTTGCTGCCGGAACCCCGCAAGCCTGACACGTGCCAGTTGTCGATGATCTCGTAGTCGGAACGCGGCACGAGGAAGGTTCGCATGTCGGGGGCCTTGCCTTCCTCGGTCGGCACGAAGCCGCCGAGAAATGCCCACTCGCAGAAATCACAGCCACTGGAAAACGACCAGCGACCACTGAGCTTCACGCCCCCGTCTACCCATTCCGTCTCGGCGACCGGCATGTACGACGAGGAGATCAGCGTTCTCGGGTTCTCACGCCAAACCTCGTCTTGCGCTTCTTCGGAGAACAGCGAGAGCTGCCAGGAGTGCACGTTGAGCACCCCATAGACCCAAGCGCTGGAGGCACAGCCGCGCCCGAGCTCGAGCTGCAAATCGAAGATGATGGACGGGTCCATCTCGTAGCCGCCATAGCGTTTGGGTTGGACGACTTTGAAGAACCCGAGCTGATGGAAGTCCTCGATCGTCTCGTCGGGAAGCCGCCGCAGCTCGCAGGCTTTCTTGGAGCGCTCCATCAGCTTCGGGGCCAGATCTCGGGCACGCTGAATCAGCTCGTCGCGCGTCGGGATGGGGCTATGATCTCCGTCCATGATGCTTTCTCCAGGGGCCACCGGCTCGTGCCGCGGGCGTATGATGGTGTCTACATTCAACGCTTTACAGATGGTCCGCCGCAGTCCATAAACTAGAACGTGTTCTAGCCTATGGGCGGGCACATGTCCAGCGGACCTCTTTCCAGCATAGGGCTCCGCGGGGGACCCTGAAAGGACGCTATTTCATGCCGATACCGAACGGTCTCAGAGCCATCGACCTGATGATGAACATCCCCGACGGGGACCCGACGGCCTGGTACGAGTTCATCAAGCCGCTGCTCCTCGATGAGGAGAGCCGGAAGGCGTTCAAGATGCCGGCGCAGTACATGTTCAAGGACATTCCGGAGATCGGCGACCAGAAGGACTATGTCCAGTACGCGATTGGCGAAATGGACAAATGGGGCGTTGAGCAGGCGATGTTGGGCATCTCGGGGCCGAACTCGACGAACCTCGAAGCGTGCCAGAAGCGGCCCGATCGCTTTTTTCCGTCTTACGGTGCGAATCCGAACAACGGCATGGACGAGGTCCGGAAGATCCGGGAGCTGCACAAGGACCATGGCCTCAAGGCGGTGACGGGATTCCCCGCCGGCCTCTGCCCGCAGGTCCCATTGAACGACAAGAAGTACTACCCGATCTACGCGACCTGCGTTGACCTAGACATCCCGATTTGCCTCTGCGTTGGCGTCCCTGGCCCACGCATCCCGATGGCGCCGCAAAAGGTCGAGCACATCGACGAGGTGTGCTGGTTCTTCCCGGAGCTCAAGTTCGTGATGCGCCACGGGGGCGACCCCTGGGTCGACCTCGCGGTCAAGCTGATGCTCAAGTACCCCAACCTCTACTACAGCACGAGCGCCTTCGCCCCAAAGCACTACCCGAAGGCGATCATCGACTACGCCAACACCCGCGGCGCCGACAAGGTCATGTACGCCGGTTACTTCCCGATGGGGCTCTCCCTCGAGCGTATCTTCACGGAGATGCAGAATGTGCCATTCAAAGATCAGGTCTGGCCGAAGTTCCTTCGCCAGAACGCCATCAGCCTGTTCAAGCTCGACTAGGGGACACTCTCTACCCCCCTAAGCGTCCGAAATCACGCCGCTCCCCCGACAAAGATCGCAGCGTCGCCTCGCGGAAGCCGTTGCGATCCTTGCAGTGGGAATGAAGTGATTCCCAGGGGTTGGAACCCCGGAGAGTGTCCCCTATCGACGGAGGCGATATGCCTGAAACGGATATCTCACGAAGTCGGGCGGCACGAATTCCTTGGTCGCGTCTTCGACTCGGAAGCGGCGCGTGATCGCTTCGTCGAGCTCGAAGGCGCGGGCATGGGTTGTGAAGAGCAACTCTCCCTTCTTGTCGAGCGAGCTCATGGCGTCCTCGATCAGGCTCTTGTGGTCTTTGTGTATGTTGAACGCGCCTTTGCTCATCTTGGAGCGTGAGAACGTGGGCGGGTTGATGAAGATCCAGTCGTAGCTGTTCCGGTCCCGGGCGATCCAGCGGGTGGCATCGTCTCGGATGAATCGGTGCTTTGCCGGGTCGATGCCATTGGCCTCGAAGTTCTTCTTGCCCCAGTCCAGGTAGGTGTTGGACAGGTCGACGCTGCTGGTCTGCTTGGCTCCGCCGACCGCTGCGGCGACGCTGACTGAGCAGGTGTACGCAAAGAGGTTCAGCATGCGCTTGCCCTCGCAGTGCTCCTGAGCATAGGCGCGGACGGTCCGGTGATCCAAGAAGAGACCGGTGTCGATTCGGTCTTCCACGTTGACCACGAAGCGGAGGTCACCTTCGCTCACGAGCATGTCGCTTTCTTGCTGTGAGATGCGTGCGTATTGGTCGCCTTGCTCGTGTTTGCGCCGGACCTTCACCACCAGGTCGCCGGGGTCGATTCCAAGCGCCTCGGGAAGTGTCAGCAGGACATCTTGCACGCGCTGCTTGGCGCGATCGTCGTCCGCGTCACGTTCTTTCTGGAAAATGTGAACCACGGCTTTCGGGCCATAGCGGTCGACAGCGACGTGGTACTCGGGGATGTCGGCATCGTAGATCCGGTAGCATTCGATTCCATTGCGCTTTGCCCAGCGCCCCCACTTCTTCTTGTTCTTCTTGATCCGGTTGGCGAACATCGACGCCTTCTCGCTTGGCTTTCGCCAGGCGGGCGGCTTTGCGGACTCTCCACCCATCGCTCCGCGCACGGGGATCTCCACCAATCGACACTCGATCGCGCCATTGTAGAGGACGTGGCGGCGCGCGGGTCGAAGACCGAGGTGCTTGAGATTGCCCCCGTGGGCGGCGAACACGTAGGCGGTCCATCCGTCGAATGCGCGTTTGAGGGCATCTCCGAGCGACTGATAGAACAAGAAGAGGGTGCCCTCGTCCCCGAGCCGGTGACCGTAGGGTGGATTGCACACCAAGATGCCCGCGTCGGTTGGTCTTTCGACTTCGGAAAGCTCTCTGACCGCCAGTGAGACGTGTTGTTCGACGCCTGCGGCCGTGAGGTTCTCCTGGACGTAGCTCAGCGCCTGCTCAGATGCGTCGCAACCGAAGATTCTCGCCGGACATGCCTGCCGCCGAGCCGTCAGCGCCGCGTCCCGCTCCGATTCGAATGCAGAGGCGTCGTGCTTGCGCCAGTGTTCGAAGCCGAAACGCTCGCGCAGGAGACCCGGCGCACAATTCGTGGCCATCAGGGCCGCTTCGATTAAGAACGTGCCGGACCCGCAGGTCGGGTCCATGAGCGACAATCCTTGGCGGGCCGCCTCCGGCCATCCGGCGAGATAGAGAATCGCCGCGGCGAGGTTTTCCTTGAGAGGCGCCTTCCCACCCGCTTTGCGGTAGCCGCGCCGGTGCAACGCCTCCCCGGAGAAATCGAGAGCGAGCTCGTGGTGCCGTTCGCCGATGTGCAGGTGAAGGCGAATCGCAGGAGCTTTCTTGTCGATGCTTGGACGCGAGCCCGAATGATCTCGAAAGCTATCGACGATGGCGTCCTTCGCGCGTTGCACCCAGTAGTGCGAAGGAGAGGGGCTCCTCGGGGCCTGCGAGGTACCGATCGCAAAGGTTTGCTTCGCGTCGAAATGCTCCCACCAGGGAACCGCTCGGAGAGCCTCGTAGAGCGCCGCATCATCGTCGGCATCCACCTCCAGGAGCGGGAGCAGAACTCGCGATGCTACGCGCGACCACAAGCAGAGACGGTAGCCTTCCTGCAAGCTTGCCAACACATGCGCCGCGGTCGGACGCACGTCGGCGACCTCGATGTCCAGGTCCTTGACCTCCTGAGCGAGTGCGTTCTCGCAGCCTTTTGGACAAGGAAGCACCCATCGAAATCGCTGAGCAGAGTTGATGCGCCCTCGCCTAGTCAGTCAATAGGAGCTCAGTCGTCTTGTCGATGTCCGAGAGAAGCTGGGACCCCTCATGCAAACCACCGGCCCAGCCGACGAAGGAAGCAAACCAAACGTTTTGCAGAATCGAAGCAATGGTGCGCTCGCGTTCGTCGACGTCCCCGCCCCACTCCGCTTGCTCGGACGCAGCTTCGCCACGAATCGCAGCCATGACCATTGCTGTAATGAGTGCATGAAAGCTAGCAACTCGCTCCGTGATGTTCGGGTCACCGGAGGCCAACGATCGAACCAGAGCCTTTGCGAGGTTGGGCCGACGCAGAAGCCCTTTGGTGAGTGCCGAGAAGACGAAGTGCACGCGTTCTCGCGAGCCATCGCCGGGAACGGGCTTCTTGCCAATCTTCGCGACGAGCTTCTCGCTCTCCTGTTCGAGCGCCGCGATGAGGATCTCTTCTTTGCTGGCGAAGCGCTTGTAGACGGTGCCGAGCGCAACTTGGGCAGTAGCCGCGACGTCCCGCAGCCGAACTGCCTGGTATCCGTCTCGCTCCGCCAATGCGACGGCCGTTTCAACGATGCGCCTGGCTCGATCATCCATGTTCAATATCCAACCTCTGCCTGGGGCATGTAGAACTTCTGATACCAGCGGCGCAAGGCTCCCACATCGCCATCACCGTCGCAGAGAATCGGTCGTGTTCGGTACTTCTTGTTTTCCCAAATCGCGATGTCTTCCTTGAAGCCGACGATGATGTTTTCGCGGTACCCTTCCTGAAACTGATCTTTGCCCTCTTTGACGTTCGAGATGTCGATCATCGCGCCGATCCGAACTTGAACGCGGTTCTTATCGACGGGCGTGTGACACAGAAGCATGATGTTCGGCAGCACGCTCTGCATCTCGGTGAGCATGTAGCCCGGTCCGTAGTACGTAGACTGGAGCTCGAAGTGATCTTCGCCTCCGCCGCGCGGATAGGCGACTCCCTTCACCCTCTGAATGCCGATGTGGTCCTTGAACTCGTTGCCAAATTCATTGGCCCAAGTGCCATGCACCGGACCGAAGTGCCCCTTGTCCGCCAGGTTCTCGACGATTTCTTTCGGGTGGGTCTTGATGTCGATCAACTCCGCGCCCCAGTCGGTCCAGCCTTCACTGCCGTATTCGGGGATGTCGGGAATCTCCCAGGTCGGCGCTTCGCCTTCGACGCGAGCATTCCACATGAAGATCAAACCATTGTGCTCCTGCACGGGGCGGTTATTGACGCAGGCGCGCGGCGGAATCCGTTTGGCGTACGGGACGTCCACACACCTGCCCGTTTCGTCGAAGCGCCAGCCATGAAACGGGCACCGGATCGTCTCGCCGACCACTTTGCCACCGTGTCCGAGGTGCGCGCCCAAGTGAGGACAAAACGCGTCATGCACGATCGCCGCGCCACTTTCGGCACGATACAAAACCATTTGCCTGCCGAAGTATTGGATCGGTTTGACGTCGCCCGCTGCGAGCTCGGCCGACACGCCGATGACGAACCATCCGCGCGGATAGCCAGGAAAAAGCTCCTCTTCGTCTTGTGCTGCTGACATGGTTCCTCTGGTGCTGGCACCTGATTGTGCAGGTCTAGGCGCTCGCCTGATTTCGGGCGATCTCCTCCGCCCACTTGTAGTCGGGCTTCCCGCTCGGCATGCGGGAAACCGTCTCGGTAATGGTGATCTGCCTGGGGACCTTGTACCCGGCGATGTGCTTACGGCAGTGCTGCTGTACCTCATCGAGAGAAAGCTGTTGATTGCCACGCGTATTGAAGACCGCAGCGACCTTGGAGCCGAAGCGAGGATCTGGAACCGCAACGACGAGCGCGTCGATGACGTTCGGGTGCGCCTTCAAGGCTTCTTCCACTTCTTCGGGGAAGACCTTCTCCCCACCGGTGTTGATGCATTTGCTGCCCCGGCCGAGGAACGTGATACGGCCGTCTTCTTCGATGGTGGCGAAGTCCCCGGGCACGACCCAGCGCTTCCCGTTGAACTCCTTGAAGCGCTCCGCGGTCTTCTCGGGGTCTTTGTAATAACCGATGGGCAGTCGGCCCGATCGAGCGACCATGCCAATCTTGCCCGACCCTGGCTCGATCTGCTCACCGTTTTCGTCGAGAACGGTGACCTCGTCACCCATGTAGAACGACGGGCGGTTCTCGTGGCTCTCCTCATCACCCGCTGCGCGACCGAGGTCGCCCGACTCGCTTGTCCCAAAGCTGTTGATGATCATCACGTCCGGAAGAAGTGCTTCGAGCTCGTCCTGGATGCTCGCCGAAAGGATCGCTCCAGCAGAGGCGATGACGGCCAGGTTCGACATGTCGTAGTCGCCCTTCTTGAGCTCCTCGACCAGAGGGATCGCCATCGCATCGCCTACGAGCGAAATGGTCGACACGTCCTCTTCGGCAATGAGTGACAGAATGCGCTTTGCGTCGAAGCTTGGGCCGTGTTGAAGCACGAGCTTCCCACCCGTCGTGTGGCAGATCCACTGCGTCCACTGCGCGGCACCGTGAATGAACGGCGCGCAGGGGAGCATGGTGACGGTGTACCAGCCCTCTTTGGCCTGCTCGATGAGCTGCTCCGGCGATTCGACGGGGTCACCACCTGGCGAACCGCCTTGGAGCCCGGTGAAGAACAAGTCCTCATGCCGCCACATGACGCCCTTGGGCATCCCTGTCGTCCCACCGGTGTAGATGATGTAGAGGTCTTTGCCAGACCTCGACCCGAAATCTCGCTCTTCGGACCCTTGCGCGAGCGCTGCCTCGTATTCGATCGACTCTTGGTCGGTGATCGCATCGGCACCATCTTCGATCACGATGAGCGACCTGAGCGGCTCGCGACCTTCCATCGCCTCGTTGATGACCGGCACAAAGCGGCGCTGGGTGATCACCGCCACCAGGTCCGCGTTCTCGATCATGTAGCGAACTTCGGGTCCTACGAACCTGTAGTTCATGTTGATTCCCACGGCCCGGATCTTGAAGAGCGCCAGAATTGCTTCGACGAACTCGTGACCGTTGAAGAGATGCAGCCCGACATGGTCGCCAGGACCAATACCGCGTGATGTGAAGTAGTGCGCCAGGCGGTTGGCCCGCTTATCGAGCTCTGCGTAGGTGTGGTGGACGTCTCCCGAGGCCAGTGCCACGTTATCCGGAACCGCGTCCGCAATCGCCTCGTAAAGATCTGCAAGATTATATTCCATCGTGCCTCCTGCTCAGCGCTCCGAGCTCACGATCCACATCGCGAAGAACTGCGAGCCGCCTCCGTAGGCGTGGCCGAGCGCGACCTTCGCACCGTCGACCTGATGCCGTTCTGCCGTTCCGCGCACCTGGCGCGCGGACTCCGCAAATCGGAGCATGCCACTGGCTCCAATCGGGTTGGTGCACATGACGCCACCAGACATGTTCCAGGGCATCTCTCCGCCGATCTTCGTCTTGCCTTCCATCGTCATCTTCCACCCCTCGCCTTGTTCGGCGAAGCCTAGATTCTCGAGCCACATCGGCTCGAACCAGGAGAACGGGACATAGACCTCGGCGCAGTCGATCTCCTTGAGCGGGTTGCGGATGCCCGCCTCGTCGTAAACGTCTTTGGCGCAAAGCTTGCCGGCGGCCGGGTTCACCTGGTCACGCCCCGCAAAGAACGTGCGTTCGGTTCGGACCGATGTGCCCTTCACCCAGGCCGGGTTCTTCACTCGTCCTGCGTGTTTCTCGCTCACGAGGACCATCGCCACGGCGCCGTCGGAGGAGGGACAGGTCTCCGAATAGCGAATGGGATCCCAGAGCATTGGTGAGGCTTTCACCTGTTCGAGCGTCTGGTCGAGGTGGAGGTGGGCATTCGGGTTGAGCAAGCCATGCTGGCGGTCCTTCACGGCTACCATGCAGCCGGTGTCCGGATGCGCGTCTGCACGGCGGATGTACGAACGCATGAGCGGCGCAAAGTAGCCGCCGGCACCGGCAACGAGCTGAGGCTGGAACGGAATGGCCGGCGAGAGCGCCCACATGGCGTTGGACTCGCTCTGCTTCTCGAACGCCAGGGTGAGGACCTTCTCGTGAACGCCTCCTTGAATGAGATGGGCGGCCACCACGGCGGTCGAGCCACCCACCGAGCCGGCGGTATGCACGCGGAACATCGGCTTCCCGGCCGCACCGAGCGCGTCGGACAACCAGAGCTCCGGCGTCATGACGCCTTCGAACATGTCTGGAGCGGTCCCGATCACGATGGAGTCGATGTCCTTCCAAGTCATGTCCGCGTCTTGCAGAGCGCGGAGCGCTGCATCGCGAACCAGGCCGGGAATCGAGAGATCGCGACGGCTCTCACGATGCTTGGTCTGGCCAATCCCGATGACCGCACATGGCTCGGCCATTATTCTCCCTCCAAAATGGCAACCAGATTGTGCTGAAGGCAGACGCCATTGGTGGTGTGCGCCAGAGCACGACCCGCATCTCCAGAGAGGATCCGGCTGGCCGCTTCACCGAAGCGAATCAGTCCGGCGGTCATCAGCGAATTGGCGGCCAAGGCGCCGCCCGAGGGATTGACGCTCACCTCGTCACCGAGGCCCATGGCTTCCCGCAAGATGAGCTCTTGATGGGCGAAGGGTGCGTGAAGCTCCGCCAAGTCGACCTTTCCCTGCACGAGGCCCGCCTTCTCGGCAGCAAGTTTTGAGGACGGCGATGTCGTGAGGTCGCGTTGGCCGAGTGCGTGCGGTTCGGTCCGATGATCGATACCGCGAATCCATGCCGGCCTCTTCACGAGCTCCCTCGCCCGGTCTTCGACGGCAAGCACGATGGCCGCGGCCGAATCGGAAAGTGGGGAACAGAAGCTTTTGCGCAGCGGCGAGCTGATGTAGGGCTCTTCGAGCATCTCGTCCACGCTGAAGTCGCCCTTGATGTGCGCGTTTGGATTGTCGATCGCGTTCATTCGACTGCGAGCTACGACCTCTGCAAAGTCGCGCTCGGTCGCCTTGCCCGCGTCGATCATCGCCTGCGCCTGGAGCGCGGCGGCGCTGATCGAATCGAGCCCGAGGGGCTGGACGTAATATGGGTCGTTCTGCAGGTTCAAGATATCGGGAACGGGGCCGAGCGAGCTCTTCCCGAACGAAAACACCAGTGCGGTGTCGATGTCGCCGTGCATGAGGCGAACCCAAGCTTCGTAGAGCGCAAAGGCCCCGTCCATCTCGACGTGTGACTCGCGAATCGGCGGCCACGCCTTTAGACCATCGACTGCCGCAACGAACGAGAAAGGGCGCCCCGGCAGGTAGTCGGTGCTCCCGGAGCAGGTGAAGCCGATGTCGTCCTGCGTGAGACCTAACTGCTTCATCGCGTCGGAGGTGACCGGTTGAACGAGCTCCGGCTCGTCCGTAGCGTCGATCGCCTTCACCGACGGAAGTTGTGAAAAGGAAACGATGGCGACGTCGCGCACTAGAGATGCTCCTTGTAGCTATCGAAGGACGCATCCGGCTCGCCGGTGGGCTCGAAGTAAAGAATGTTCTCGAGCGAAGTCTCCCATTCATCCTGGGGCTTCCACTTCGCCTTCACTCGCATCCCCATCCGAATCTCGTCGTGCGGGACCCCGCTGATCAGGTGATAAATCGGACTGTCCGCGCCATCGAGGACGATCGCGCCAAAGCAGTAGGGTGGCGTGAGCTTCTGGCCCTCGAACGGGATCCGAATGATCGCGAACGTGGTGAGAACGCCGACGTCGGCCACTTCGACGTACTCGTCCGTGGGGTTGCCCGTCATTGGGTCCGCTCCGCGCGGCGGCACGTACACCTTCCCCGCCTCCGGATCGCGCCCGCCAATGAGCTTGCCCTCCTGCAGGCCGCGCAGATACGCGCTGTAGTGCTTGCCAGGATTCACGTCGTACTCGAGATGAACCGGACTCGGCACGTAGGAAGCCATGGGCTCGAAGCAAGCGATATCGTGGATCGTGCCGTGCTTCTCATCCGCCCAACGCAGACGCACCCGCATCCCGGTCCGCATCCGTTTGGCCTTCTGTGCATCGACGGCATGGACCATCGCATTGTCGGCTCCGTCGATTTGAATGAGGGCCCATGCGAAGGGGCGGTCGAACGGATGCCCCTTGCGGGGCTCCGGCACCCATGACCAAGATTTCACCGTGCCGGACGGCCGCAACTGAACGAACTCGTCCGTCGTCGGCTCACCTTCCTCGTCGTATTCGAGAGGAGGGCAAAGCACACGACCGTCCGCCGTCTTGACGCCTTCGAGCACTTCGTACCGAAGACTTTCCAAGAAGCGGCCGACCACCGGCCCGGTGCTCCGGGTGTACGTGTATTCGAGAACGTACGGCGCCGAAAGAATCTCGCTCATGGCAGTGTTTCGCGTCCTGAGCGTTGATTAGCCCTGTGGGAAGAACTTCTGCATCTTCTGGGCGAGGGCGATGTTCCCCTTCACCTTGAGCTTTCGCGTGAGGAACGCTTTGCGACCGTCTAGATCGCCATTTGCCATCTCGACGAACTTCGCCGCGTCCATCATCACGTTGAGCGTCGGCTTCTCGGCGCCACCGGTCTCCACGCCCTTGAACTCGCCGTCTGCGATCGTGATGGTCCACTCGCCGCCACCGTCGCCGGACAGGGTGTACTGGATGGTCGCGTTCACACCCTTGGCCTGGTCGGCCAGGAAACGATCGGCAAGGGTGTCGAAGTACTCTGCTGTGTTGGCTACTCTGGCCATGTCCACCTCCCGGTTCCGGGTAGAAAAAGGTCCACTAGAAGTGAAACGTGTTCTATTTTGCCGAGGGCTCCACGTCAAGCCGCCTGGTCGCCAGAGTCGAAAAAGGCCTGCGAAAGACAGAGCGCCAGCTAGTGCTCATCCT
>JAOTXX010000147.1 GCA_029862185.1 Myxococcales bacterium | reverse complement strand
GAGCGCGAGTGGCGCCACCATTTTCGTCGAGCCGCGCGAGCTCGTGGAGCGGGGCAATCGGCTCAAGATGGCGCAGGCCGAGCTCGACCGCGAAGAGCGCAGAATCCTCGCGGCGGTGTCCGATCTCGTGCGGCAGTATGTTCCGCAGCTTCGGGCTGCGGCAGAAGCGCTCGATCATGCAGACCTCCGGGTTGCCAGCGCGCAACTGGCCGTCGATCTTGGTGCACGCTTCGTCGAACTTTCGGAGGCACCCAAGATTGCGCTTCGTGGAGCGCGCCATCCGTTGTTGGTTCTCCGCGGCGTCGATGTCGTCCCCAATGACATCGATCTGGCAGGGGGTGAGGCGCTGGTGATCTCCGGCCCCAATGCGGGTGGCAAAACGGTGGCGCTCAAAATGCTCGGCCTTGCGGCCCTGATGACGCGTGCCGGACTCCCTTTCCCAAGTGACGAAGGAAGCGTGTGCGGATTCTTCTCACCAGTCCTCGCTGCAGTGGGCGACGAACAAAGTCTCGCGCGAAGCCTCTCGACGTTCTCGGCGCACCTGGTGACGTTGAGCAGCATCCTCGAGCAGGCAGGCGAAAGGGTGTTGGTGCTCCTCGACGAGCTAGCTGGAGCCACCGACCCCGAGGCGGGCGCGGCCCTGGCTTGTGCGATCGCGAAAAGCCTGGTCGAGGCCGGCGCCTCGGTTGCCGTAACGACCCACTACGAGGCCCTGAAGGCCCTGGCGGCAGAGCGCGACGACATGCGAAATGCTGCAGTGGGCTTCGACTTCGAGAACATGGCGCCGACGTTCCGGATGAATACGGGCGTCCCCGGTGGCTCGAACGCGCTCGAGGTCGCTCGCCGCTACGGAATCCCCCGCGACGTCGTCGAAGAGGCGCGGCGCATCCTGCCCGAGCATTCCCGAAGCTTCGAAACGCTTGTGGCCAAGCTCGAGACTGCGACCCAAGCGGCCCTGCAGGAGCAGGAGGCCCTCGAGCGTGAACGCGCTCAGCTCAAAGAAGCGGAGGCAAAGCTCGACCTCCGCCGCGACGCGCTCAAGGCGCGCGAAGCCCGCGGGCTCAGTCAGGAAGCGACGCGTCTGGTCGACCAGGTGCGGCAGGTCCAACAGAAGCTCGATGCGGCGAAAAAAGCGCTTCGCGAAACCGAATCAGCCGAGGCGGTGATATCCGCCCAAGCGGCGACGCGCGATGGTGGCGAGCTGCTCGGAAAGCTCGATGCCCATCGGCTCACCCTCGAGCCAGAGCCGATCGAAACGGCGGAGCTCGACCCCGAGACGCTGAGTGTCGGCGACCATGTGTGGGTCCAACGCTTGCGAAGCGTCGCCGAAGTCGTCGAAGCGGCGACGCGCGGTAGGGTCCGGGTTTCGGCAGGCATGATCAAGCTTTGGGTCGACATCTCGGATCTTCGCGGGCTCAAACACGCGCCCGCCGGCGCGACGGAGGCTCCACAGAGCGCGGTCTCCGGCCAACGCCCTGCTGCCAAACGCGCCATTCGAACCGGCGACAACACGCTCGATGTCCGTGGGCTGCGCGCGGACGATGCGGTGGCGATGGCTGAGGCATTTCTGGACAGGATGTACGGGGCAGCCGAACCGTGCGCGTTCATTTTGCACGGGGTTGGTAGCGGCGCGCTTCGCGAAGCGATCCACGAGCGCCTTTCGCGCGACAGCACATATGTAGAAGGCTTCCGTCCGGCCACGCAGGAAGAGGGCGGCCCTCAGGTGACGGTCGTCTCGCTCAAATAGCGGTCAACGATTGGCCTCTTGGAGCTGGCCCGTCGTCGGCTCGTTCCGGGCGATGTACCGCCAGACCGCCACCCCGATCAGCAACATGACGATCGAGGACCACTGGGCCGGGGTCAGACCCGCGTACCGGATGTCGCCCCCTTCGAGCGGTGTAGCGCGCAGGAAGTCCAACAAGAACCGTGCGGGCGCGTACACGATCGGCAACAAGGCGCAATAGAAGCCAGTCACGCGACGATGTTTCCGCTCGAGCGAGACGAAGAGCGCGATGATGAAGAGGGCGTAGATCATCTCGTAGAGCCCTAGGTCGTGCCGCGGCTGGTAGGGTGGTACGCCGAATCGGTAGTTGGCGACAGCGAGCGAAAACTCGGTGGCCTTCCCGGCGTGATCGTGCACGACGAAACATCCCGTTCGGCCAAAGAGCCATCCGAATGGCAATCCAAAGCACACCGCGTTCGCGTAGGGCAGCAGGGGACGCTTGGTGCGCCAACGCCAAATGAAACAGCCGAGGATCCCGCCAAAGAAGCCGCCATAGCTCGAAAGACCGAGCCAAGTGGTGAAGAGCTCGGAGGGATGTTGGAGCACCCGAATCAGCGATTCTCGCTCGTAGAACAACCCGTTCAGGAAGTACCCGGAGATGAATCCGATGACCACTGCGTAAGTGACGAGGTCTCCCGTCGCGGAGACGTCGAGGCCGTTGCGTTCCGCGAAGCGGCCCGCGACCCACGCGCCGAGGAGAACCCCGGTTGCGACCAAAACACCAAACGGCTGGATCGAAAGGGTGTCTCCCAAAACGGGGAGAGAAAAGGGCAATGGGATGTCCCAGGGCTCCAAGCGAAACCAAGGAATGAAGAGTAGGGCGTTCATCGGGGCGAAGCCTAGCATCGACATCCTTGCGTGGCTCCCGGACAGCCGCTAAGGCGAGCCTTAGGTGAAACCATGACTGAGATCATCGCAGTGGCAGCACGTGAGATCCTCGACTCGCGCGGCAATCCAACCGTCGAGGTGGACGTCGAGCTCATGGGTGGGGCGACCGGCCGCGCCGCGGTGCCGTCGGGTGCATCGACCGGCGAGCACGAAGCGGTCGAGCTTCGTGATGGAGACAAGAGTCGCTACTTCGGCAAAGGGGTGTTGCGGGCCGTTGACCATGTCGTGAACCAGATCGCGCCCGAGGTACTCGGCCTCGATGCGCTCGACCAGGCGGCCGTCGACCAGGTCATGCTGGATTTCGACGGAACCGACTCCAAATCGAAACTCGGCGCAAATGCGATTCTCGGAGTTTCGATGGCGGTGGCGCGTGCAGGTGCGGACGCGGTAGGTCTCCCGCTTTGGCGATACCTCGGAGGCGCGCAAGCGCACGTTCTTCCGACGCCGCAGATGAACATCATCAACGGTGGCGCGCATGCCGACAGCGGCCTCGAGATCCAAGAGTTCATGGTCGTGCCGGTGGGCTTCGCCAGTTTCGCGGAGGCACTTCGTGCGGGAGCGGAGACCTTCCACAACCTCAAGAGGCTTCTCAAGGAAGCCGGCCACGCGACCGGCGTCGGCGACGAGGGAGGTTTTGCCCCACACCTTTCTACCAACGAGGAGGCGCTGTCGTTCGTGGCGCGCGCTATCGAGGCGGCCGGTTACCGCGCGGGAGAGCAGGTTGCGATCGCGCTCGATTGCGCAGCGAGCGAGTTCTACGACAAGGGTAAGGGTCAGTACACGTTCGACAAGACGCCTGTCGACGCTGCGGGTCTCGTCGACATCTATGCGGACTATTGTTCTAAGTATCCGATCATCAGCATCGAAGATGGGATGGACGAGAACGACTGGGACGGTTGGAAAGTGCAAACCGACCGTCTCGGGAGCAGTGTCCAGCTTGTCGGCGATGATCTCTTCGTCACGAATACGAGCCGCGTTCAGATGGGCATCGACCGGGGCGTTGCCAATGCGATTCTGATCAAAGTGAACCAGATCGGCACGGTGACCGAGACCTTGAGCACCATCCGATTGGGTGCGCTCCATGGGTACGCCTCGATCATCTCTCACCGAAGCGGAGAGACCGAAGATACGTTCATCGCAGACCTCGCCGTCGCGACGGGGGTGGGGCAGATCAAAACGGGCTCAGCCTCGCGCTCGGAACGCATCGCCAAATACAATCAACTTCTCCGAATCGAGGAGCAGCTCGGTGATGGCGCGACCTATGCGGGCAGGAGCACGTTCGCCGCATAGCCGCCGCGTTCTTAGGCCTGGATGAAGCGTT
>JAOTXX010000095.1 GCA_029862185.1 Myxococcales bacterium | reverse complement strand
ACGGCGCGGCCCTAGAACGAGGTGACCGTCAGCCCGTTCGCTGTCGCGCAGGTTCCAGTCGTTCCGCACTCAGGGGCATCGTCTTTGCGAGTCACGGCAACGGCGACGCCTGCAGCAACCCCGGCGGCGGCTAGAACGCCGATCATCACCCAGAACCCAGGACGCTTCACGAATCGCTTTCGATCATCCCCACCAGCGTTCGAGGGAGCGCCGGCGATCTCGACGGTGTCCAACTCGACGGCGGACGCTGGGATCTCCACCGCGACCGGCGCCGGGGTCAGAGGCTTCAGCGCGATCACGTACGTCTCTCGGCTCCCGCGCTCGACTTGGAGCTCCTTCTTCGCGGCTTCATAGCCGTCCCGCGTGATCCGAATCGAATGGGGCCCCGGGTTCAAGCGAACGACTCGGTCGCTGCCGCTGCCCTTCGAACGACGATCGTCGACGTACACCTCCGCGTCGATGGGCGTGATCGCGAGCCGAGCCTCGGCCACCGCACTCTCGAGCAAAGCGCGGAGCGTGTCACCGCGTACCAGTGCGGCTCGGTCGCCACGGACGCTTGGCATTTTCTCGTAAGCGTCCAGCTCCGAGAGCCCCTCGACCGGTCGGTCCAGTCGGTACAGGGCGTTCGCAATGTTGTACGAGGTGCTCGACCGGGGCATCAACTTGCGTGATCGGCGAAACGCCCAGAGCGCTTCGGCCCAGCGATCCGACTTCGCTAGCGCGACTCCCTCCTCGAAGAGACGACGCGCCTCGCTCGCGGTCGTCGCGTCTCCACTCGAAGCTGTTTGCGCGCTCGCGGCCGTCGCCCAAGGGAGCGCGAACGCCAGCGCGAGTGCCAATGCGACGTTCCTCACCATTCTGTCACCAGCTCTGGGGGCTTCGGATAGCGCTCATCGTCCGCTGCCGGGGGCCCAGCCGGCCGGCTGGGCGCTTTGTTACGCGGTTTCTTCCGTGTGGGCTTCGCCTTTTTGAGCGCCGGCGCGGAGGCTTCCGGAGGAGCTGTCGCTTCGGCAGGCGAAGGTGTGGCCTCGGCGACGGACCCGCCCTCCAGCGCCGTGAGTGCTTCTACAGGGACTTCGAGCCCGAGCTTTCGATCCTCTTCAGCCGCGGGGGCGTCCAAGGCCGGCTCGGCTGCCTGGCTCTCCTGCTCGGGTTCCGGCTGCGCAACAACAGACTCCCAAGCAGCCGGCGGAACGGCTCCCGGATCGCGGACCGTCCACCAAGCCGCGAAGGCCACGGCGGCAGCCAAACCGATAGCCGCCAGCCAGACCTTCGAGTTGGATTTGGTTGGAAGCGTGATCAGCTCCGGGTCGAGTCGAATCGGTGACGGCGAAAGTGGGTAGAGCGTGTCGGGGCCTAGCCCGGCGAGCGTGCGTTTTCGCGGACGGTTCTCGCCGACTGGTGGGGGTGCCGAAGACAGCGACGTGGGCGCCGGGGTGATCGTCTCTCTCGTGAAACCCATTTGCTCGATTCGAGCCTTGAGCTCGGAAACCGAAGCCATCCGAGAGCCCGGCAATCGATGCAGGGCGTCGCGCAGGATCATGACGTACTTCTCGGGCACAGCGCCGAAGTCGATGGGCGCTTCGCAGACCGCGTGCAGAATTTCCTCGTTGCTTTCTCCGTCGAACGGCGGGTGCCCGGTAAGGCATTCGTACCAAACGACCGCTACGCCCCATACGTCGGTGTGAGGCCCGATGAGCTCGCGATGGTCGCCGGCCTGCTCGGGCGACATGTATTCCGGCGTTCCCATGATGACCCCCGCCGGATCGGACAGGCTCTGCGGCTGGGCGTCACGAACGATCTCCGCAATGCCAAAGTCCAGCAACTTGGGGGTCACCACGCCATACGCGTCGAGCGGGAGCATGATGTTCTCGGGCTTGAAGTCACGATGGACGATGCCGAGCTCGTGAGCCCGTTCGAGAGCGTCCAAGAGCGGAAGCAAGATCGCCAGGGCGTCTTCTTCCTCGAGCTTCCCACGCTCCAGGAGCACGTCACGCAGCGTGGGGCCGTTGAGCAGCTCCATCACCATGTAGACCTTGTCCCAACCGTCCTCGCCCATGTCGAGCACATCGACGACATTCGGATGATCGAGCCGGACCGTGGCCCGCGCTTCCCGCAGGAAGCCGGCGCGCACCTGTTCAAAATGCGGAAGCGTCGGATCGAGGAGCTTGATGGCCACATCTCGCTCCGTCCAAATGTGCGTCGCACGGCGGACAGTCGCGATCCCGCCAGCTCCGACAACGGGACCAAGGCGGTACTTCTCGCCGATCAATTCCTCCGGGGGGATTGCAGTCTCCAAGCTAGTCATGAGCAAAGCCGACGCCCGGTGCATGCCCGACTCGTTCCGAGTCGATTGTCCGGCCGAAGGACAACCTTGTGAGATCTGGGGCACGGAAACAAGAGAAGGCCATGTTCAACGAGGCTTTTCCGGCTTTTCGGCCAATTGCGGCACGCCAGGGTCCATGTATCCTTCCCGGTCTTGGCATTGACTTCCCGTACACAGTCCCCCACCCCTTTCGGCGCTCGCGCCGGCGGCGCACCAAAGCGTCGCGTCGCGTTCTCCCGCAGCCTATGGAGCATGGTCGGCCTCTTGCTGCTGACGGTGAGCTGCACTGAAGATTCATCGACCCAAATCGTGGTCCTCATGGACACCGACTACGCCGTTCCCGCGGAGGTCGACCGGATTCAGGCGCGAGTCTCCAAGATGGTCGACGACCCGCAAGACGGTGCGGAAGTCGAGACTTGGTCTGACCTCTTTTGGTTGGCGAACGGCGCAAACGTCGAGCCGGGCACCCACGGCCTCCCAGCGACCTTTGGCATCCTTCCGGCTGGGTCCGGTCCCGACGACGAGATCGTGATCGAGCTCGAGGCGCTCGCCGCGGGGAGCAGCGAAGTCCTGGCGTCGCGCCGCGTCAAGACGGGGTTCGTCCCCGGTGAGGCCCGTCTCGTGCGAATGCAACTGTACCGCGTCTGCGCGGAGCTGACCTGTGAACCCGGGGAGTCGTGCGGCTGCGCGAACGGCGGCGCGTGCGCGACGCCGAGTTGCGTGAACGAAACGGTCGACCCGTACGACCTCGAACGCATCAGAAACACCGGGGCGCTACCGGCCGACGCGGGCATTCCAGACGACAGCGGTACGATCAACTGCATGCCCCCGCTCCTGCTCTGCGGCGCCGATTGCGTGAACGCAGAAGCTGACCCGCGCTATTGCGGTGATTGTGAAACAAGCTGTCCGACCGGCTTGGTGTGTGAGAGCGGGACATGCAAAGACCCGGGCGAATGCCGCACCAACGACACGCGCTGCAGCGGCTTCAGCTACTGCGATGAGGACAGCGGCGAGTGCCTGCCCGGCTGCACGGAGACCCAACAGTGCACGGGCGAGCACGAAGTCTGCGACACGGTCATCCACGACTGCGTCTGTGCCGAGGACTTCGAGCGCTGCGATGGAATTTGTTCAAACACGCAGGACGACCCGAGGTACTGCGGTTCTTGCACGCGCTCCTGTCCGCGAGGGCACGTCTGCTCAGACGGCTCGTGCATCGACCCGGGCGATTGTCGCTTTAGTGATGTCGGATGCAGCGGTTTCACATACTGCGACCAGGCTTCCGGAGAGTGTCTACTCGGCTGTGAGGACGATGAGCAGTGCACCGAAGACAACGAAACCTGCGACACCGACACCCACGATTGTGACTGCGCTCTCGGATTCCACCGCTGTGGACCGGTCTGCGTCTCCAGTATCGACTTGGACACTTGCGGCGATCTCTGCACGCCCTGTGAAGCGCCGCCCAACGCATCGCCCGTTTGCGAGTTCGAAGCGTGCGACTTCGTCTGCGACGACGACTACGAACGCTGCGACGAGATGTGCTGCCCGACGAGTTGCCCGCCCGGCCAAGCGCTCCTTGGCGGCACTTGCGCGAAGGTCCACATTCAGATCGCGAACGACGCGGGCAACGTGGGCGAATACAGCGCGTTGGCACTCGATCTAAACGGGGTACCGCACATCTCGCACTACGCCAGCAACGGCCGGGATCTGGCTGTCTCCGCGCAGCAGGCCGATGCGACGTGGATTGCGGAAGAGCCGGACGGCCCGGACGACGTCGGGAAACACACCTCGATCAGCTTCGACGGCGACGGCGTGCTGCACGTGGCCTATTACAACGCCAGCTCGAAAGAGCTAATGCTCGCGAGCAAGCCCGTGGGCCTGCCATGGACGCTCGATGTGGTGGACGGTCAACGCGATGTCGGCGAGTTCACGTCGCTGGCGTTCGACGGAGCGGGCACTGCCCACATCAGCTACTACGACCGTGGCAACACGAATCTGCTGTACGCCAGGCGTCCGCGTGGCGAGGCGTGGTCGGTCGAGACCGTCGATAAGGAGGACGTCGGCCAGTACACGTCGCTCGCCATCGCCCCTTCCGGAGAGCCGCAGATCAGCTACTACGACGCTGCGGGGAAAAATCTGAAGCGCGCTTTGAGGGACCCCGATGGGTCCTGGCGGATTCAAACCATCGCGAGCATTGGCAATGTTGGCAAGTACTCGTCACTGGCGTTCGACCCTCAAGGTGTCACTCACATCAGTTACTACCACGAAACCAACGAGGACCTGATCTACGCAACCGAGGCGCTTGCAGGGTTTTGGGTTTTTGAGACAGTGGAAAGCCAACCGAATGTCGGCAAATTTGCGTCTTTAGCCTTCGACGCGCAGGGCATCGCGCACATCAGCTACTACGACGAAACCGATCGCGATTTGAAGATCGCACGACGCCTCCCGAACGGCGTCTGGTCGATCGAGGTAGTCGATGGCGAGGGCGATGTCGGCCAATACTCGAGCATTGCCGTCGACTCGCTTGGCCAATCCCACATCAGCTACTACGACGTGACCAACACCAACTCGAAGTACGCCCTGGTCGCAGCGCCGGCCCCCTCGTCCGTCCCCTAGCCTGCGCCGAGCTCCTGTGCTCAGCCCGAAGAGAGCGCCCCGGACTCCGCCCGGCTCTTCAGCAAGGTCACGGAGACCGCGGCGGACAAGGCGGATGCGCGTGGGCTGTGGCCGGTATTCGGCGCACTTGAAGGCGTGTACTGTTTCGTCCGGCTTCTGCAGTGACGGTGCCATCTCGTCTCCTTCGCTGCTAGGTTAGGCCGCGGGTTTGGGCAGAAATAACGATGAATAGCAAGACACGGTGCGCTGAGTCGAAGCCGCGACAGGCTCGGCGCAGCCGGCCAGAAGGTGCATTGGGTATGCGCGGACGTTCTCGAGGCGGCGCTGCCGCACGCGTACGAGGTATGGCACGATCGGGCGGTATTCCACTTTCTCACCGATGCGGACGATCGTCGACGCTACGCGAACCAACTCTTTGATTCGCTCACCCCCGAGGCTACGCGATCATCTCGACGTTCGCAGAGGATGGTCCAGACAGATGCAATGGGCTCCCTTGCATGCGTTACGCTCCGACGACGCTCCAAGCAGAGCTCGGCACCGACAGGTTTCGGTTGGTCGAGTCTGCCAGGGAGACCCACGTCACACCGCGAGAGCGGGAACAGCGCTTTCAGTACAGCCTGTTGCAAAAGCGGCACGAACCGACAGGGTAACGCATTCGGACGCACACGGTGGAACTGGCCAAGGGCCCTCCCCAAGCTCTCTTCGGCCATGGGGACTGTTTTAAGAGCCCAATGGCGCGGCGCCAGATGTGATGTCGAGTCGCGTGCAGCGCGGTCAGGGGCTTTGAATTCGCCATCCTCGAGGGTCAAATACGGATGGGGCTTGTGCACCTCGAGGGAGGGCTCTAGCTTTTCCTCATGCTCGCCAAGACATTGATTCGCGCCCTCGCTCTCGTCGCCGTCTTCGCATTCGCGACCGTCGGAAGCGCTGAGGCATCTGCATACTGCCCGGGTGACGGGGACGAGCCCTCGGAGCCAAGCAGCTACTGCCCCGGTGAGGGGGACGAACCCTCCGGGCCAAGCACCTAGCGTTGAAAGCCGCGCCGAATTGAGCGTGGCCCTCAGCGGCTGACGGCCTTAGGGTTCCAATCATGGAGTTGGACGAACAAACGAGAACCGAGCTCGAAGCCGCGGCGTTTCGAAAGCTGGTCGCGCACCTTCGCGAACGGACCGACGTGCAAAACATCGCCCTGATGGATCTCGCCGGCTTCTGCCGGAATTGCATGTCGCGCTGGTACCAAGAAGCGGCGGAAGCAAAGGGCTTGAGCCTCGACAAAGCGGCTGCGCGGGAGATCGTCTACGGCATGCCGTACAGCGAGTGGAAGGCGAAGTACCAAACGGAGGCGACACCGGAGCAACAGGCTGCGTTTGCGAAGAAGCGCAGCGAGAGCTGAGCAGCTCCGAGGTCGCGGCCGCGCTCGCCGGATCAGATACTCGTAGTGGTTCGGCGCGTGACACGTCGACTGTCTCTTCAACTCTGATGGTGGGCATGGCTACGCTCCTTCTGCGGCGTTCGCGAGGGACCATCGGACTGTGCCCCCAGTGCACAGGGTGCGTGAACCCTGCGCTACGCTAGGGACCGCGAATTCCGAAGGCCGCTTCGAGTTTCGTTGAGGTTGTCGCTCGGCGGGCCAATTGCACAAGAACTCGGGCATGAGAAAAGCGCTCTGCCTCCTGGCGTTGCCCTTGTGCGCGGTTGCCGCGACTGCTGCGGCCCAATTGGAAAAAGCATCGTGGTTTGCCTTGACCGACGCGTTCGAGTCTCCGTTCGGGCGCCGCGCAACCATGTTGCGGGCTGGTCGATACCCGGGCGATGCTTGGGGGGCTATCTAAGCGTGCACGGCGGCTGACCTTTGCTTGTGCGGGGTATCCGGCGGCGCTGCGGGGTCTCGCGGATGCGCCCGCGAAGCTTCGGGTCGTTGGCGAGCTTCCCGACCTTCAGCGCGCCATCTCCATCGTCGGGACACGGCGGGCGGATGACGAGGCGCTCGACTTTGCCTATTCGCTGGCCCGGGAGGCGGTGCTCAACGGGTTCGCCGTCGTTTCGGGTGGGGCCATCGGAATCGACCGGGCGGCGCACGAGGGCGCAGTCGATGGGGGAGGGCGCACGATGGTGGTGCTGCCCACGGGGCTCGACGCGCCGTATCCTCGCGCGAATCACGATCTGTTTGAGCGGGTCTGCGAGGCCGGCTGTCTGCTCACCGAGGTCGAAGATGGCGCCGACCCGCGGCCGGGGCGTTTTCTCACCCGCAACCGTTTGATCGCCGCGCTCGGGCGCTCGACGATCGTCGTTCAGGCGCCCTCCCGGTCCGGCGCCCTGTCGACCGCCCGGTTCGCGAAGCGGCTCGGCCGGCCGGTTTTCGTGGTGCCCGCTTCCCCTTGGGATCCACGTGGATCGGGCAATCTCAGCCTCCTCGCCAAGGGGGCGAGGATTTGCGTGCGTCCCGCCGATGTCCTATCGGAGACGGCGCTGGCGGGGCGCGGACGACGGCCCGATTCCCCTAAGAAAGTAGAAAAAACTCACGATTTCAGTAACTTGACGCAGCCAGAACAAACGATTCTCCAGTCCCTGGGAGGCCGGGCCCGACATCCGGAGGACCTCTGCGAACGCACCGGAATTCCTGCGTTCGAGGTTCAGCAGTCTATTCTCCGGCTGCTCGTGCGGGGGCTGATCGAGGAGAAGCCCGGCGGCCGGTATCAACGTTGCCGAACTGGGAGCCAGCCTTACTAAAGGAGATCGATGTCCAAAATCCTCCTCATCGTGGAGTCCCCTGCCAAGGCGAAGACCATCAAGAAGTACGTCGGCGACGGCTACGAGGTTCTTGCGTCCAAAGGCCACATTAAGGACCTCCCGAAGAAGGGCGGAGTCGACATCGAGAAGGGCTTCCAGGAAACCTACGAGCTACTGGAGGAGAAGGGCAAGCCGGAGGTCGTCAAAGCCATTCGGGCTGCCGCCAAGAAGGCCGAGAAGGTCCTGCTCGCAACCGACCCCGATCGCGAAGGGGAGGCGATTGCCTATCACCTGATGGAGGTGGCGAAGAAGGCCAACAAGGAAGCCGAGATCAAGCGCGTCTTGTTCGAAGAGATCACCAAACGCGGCGTTCAACAGGGGCTCGACGAGCCGCGAGAGCTCGATTCGAACCTCTACGAGGCGCAGCGCACCCGGCGTGTGCTCGATCGCATCGGCGGCTACCCGCTCTCGAGCCTCCTTTGGAAGAAGCTTGCGTTTGGGCTTTCGGCTGGGCGTGTTCAGACGCCGGCGCTTCGAATCATCGTCGACCGCCAGCACGAGCGTGATGCGTTCGTTTCGGTCGACTATTGGCTCGTCGAAGCCCGCCTCAAGGGCGAGAAACCTCATTCGTTCATGGCCGCGCTACAAAGCGTCGACAGCACGAAGCTCGAGAAGGTCGGTTCGCGCCTTGCAGTCCTCAACGAGAAGGACTCGGCTCGCTACGTGTCGGACCTCAAAGTCGCCGACTATTCGGTCAAGGCCATCACGAAGCGCAACGCGTCACGAAAGGCGCCAGCTCCGTACACGACGTCGAAGCTGCAGCAGGACGCTGCCAACCGTTTGAGCATGCCGCCGAAGCGCACCATGCGCATCGCGCAGCAACTCTACGAAGGCATGACGCTCGGTCGGGGCAAGAACTCCGAAACGGTCGGGCTCATCACCTACATGCGTACCGACAGCGTGCGGCTCTCGCCCGACGCGGTGAATGACTGCCGCGATTACATCGCCAAGAAGTTTGGCAAGGATTCGGTGCCCGAGAAGCCGAACTTCTTCAAGACGAAGAAGCAAAACGTCCAGGACGCCCACGAGGCGATTCGTCCGACGCGCCTCGATTTGCCGCCCGAGGAAGTCAGCAAGTATCTGACCGATCCGCAGCGCCGGCTCTACAAGCTCATTTGGGACCGTTTCGTGGCGTCGCAAATGACGCCTGCCGTGTTCGACCAGACGGGCGTCGAGATCGAGGCCAAGTCGGCGAGCCATGTCTACGGGCTTCGCGCGAGCGGCAGCGTCCTCAAGGTTGCCGGCTGGCGGGCCGTGTATGGCGCCACCACCGAGCTTGCCGGCGAAGAGCCGAGCCCCGACGACCGCACCGACGATGACGACAGCCTGCCCGAGCTCCAAGAGCGCGAGGCGTTGCACGTCGTGATTCCGCCGGGCGTTCAAGGGCATCACAAGCAGACCGAGCCGCCGCCCCTCTATACCGAGGCGACGCTCGTCAAGAAGCTCGAAGAAGAAGGCATCGGCCGCCCGAGCACCTACGCGGAAATCATCAGCAAGGTCGAGCAGCGCTCGTATGTCGAAAAGGATGGCAACAAGCTCGTGCCGACGCCGCTCGGGACGCTGGTCATCGAGAAGCTCGTCGCCGACAAGTTCGACCTCGCGGACATCGGCTTCACGCGGAAGCTCGAGGAAGACCTCGACGCGGTGGGTGAGGCACGGGCGAAGCGCCTCGACGTTCTTCAGCCCTTCCACGACCGCTTGCAGGCGCAGATCGCGCACGCGGTCGAGCAAAAGGGAAAGTGGTGGCCCGACCCGGTCGAGATCGGCGAGAGCTGCCCGGAGTCCGGCGACCCGCTGGTGAAGCGCTGGGGCCGCAACGGGCCGTTCATCGGTTGCACCAAGTACCCGGAGTGCCGCTACACGCTCAACATCGGCCCCGATGGCGAAATCGAAGAGCCCAAAGAGCCGGAGCTCACCGAGTACGATTGCCACGACTGCGGCGCGAAGATGACGAAGCGCTGGGGCCGTAACGGCTGGTTCCTCGGCTGCTCCAAGTACCCGGAGTGCAAGCACACGCGCGCGGTACCGCTCGGCTACAAGTGCCCCAAGTGCAAAACGGGCGACATCGTTCCGATCAAGCCCAAGGGCCGCGGCCGCCCGTTTTACGGCTGCACCAATTACCGCTCCGAAGAGCCCTGTGATTTCCGAGTTTGGCAGAAGCCGATTGGGCAGAAGTGCCCGACCTGCGGGACCGACTTCCTGGTCGCCATGGGCGGTAAAAAGAACCCCAAGCTCAAGTGCGTCAACGAGACTTGTGACTTCGAGCGAAGCTACGATCCATCCGAGCTGCTCGAAGAGGGGGAGTCCGAGGAAGCCGCGCCTGCCGCAGGTTCGGCCACGGGCTAAGGTTCGGCCGTGGCAGACCTGGTCGTCATTGGTGCAGGCCTCGCCGGCACCGAATGTGCTTGGCAGTTGGCCAAACGCGGCGTCTCGGTGCGCCTGCTCGAGCAGAAGCCGAGGTCGCGCACTCCGGCCCAGCATTCCGATCAGATGGCAGAGCTGGTTTGCTCCAACTCGTTTCGGGGCGCGGCCTTGCACAACGCGGTCGGCCTGCTCAAGGAAGAGATGCGCCGCGCAGGTTCGCTGGTCATGGAGGTCGGGGCTCTCCACCAGGTGCCCGCCGGTGGGGCCTTTGCCGTCGACCGCGAGAAGTTCAGCGCCGAAATCACACGCCGCGTCGAAGCCCACCCACTTATAGAAGTGGTTCATGAAGTCGTCGATCGGATTCCCGAGGAGCGGCCGGTCGTCATCGCCACGGGGCCGCTCACTGCTGGGGGTCTCGCAGGCGACATCGCCTCGGCGGTGGGCGCCGAGCACCTGGCCTACTACGACGCCATCGCGCCGATCGTCTCGGCCGATTCCATCAACTTCGACCGGGCGTTTCGGGCTTCGCGCTACGACAAGGGCGGAGACGCCGCCTACGTCAACTGCCCGCTCAACCAAGAAGAGTACGACGCGTTCGTGCAAGCCCTCCTCGACGCCGAGAAGGTGACGGCGCGCGAGTTCGAGAACGTTCGATATTTCGAAGGCTGCCTTCCCATCGAGGTGATGGCGGCCAGGGGCCACAAGACGCTTTCCTTTGGCTGCATGAAACCGGTAGGCCTCACGGACCCGCGCACCGGTCGCTGGCCGAAGGCCGTGGTTCAGCTGCGCCAGGAAGACGAGGCCGGCACGGCGTTCAACATGGTCGGCTTCCAAACGCGGATGACCTGGCCCGAACAAAAGCGTGTCTTTCGCATGATCCCCGGTTTGGAAAACGCCGAGTTCGACAGGCTTGGCAGCATTCACCGCAACACGTTCGTGAACTCGCCTGTCGTGCTCGACGACGACTTGGCGCTTCGGTCGCGGCCAGGTGTCTATCTAGCCGGTCAGATCAGCGGGGTCGAGGGGTATGTCGAGAGCGCGGCATGCGGGATGCTCATTGGAATGAAGCTGGCGCACGAGGCACGTGGGCTCGCGTTTTCGTTTCCGCCGGCGACGACGATCCTCGGGGGGATGGTTGGACATCTGCGGGAGCCCAACGACGACTTCCAACCGTCGAACGTGATGTTCAGCATGGTCCCACCGGTCGAAGGGCGTCGGCTGAACAAGCGTGCTCGGCGTGACGCGCAGTCGGCGCGCGCCTTGCAGGATCTCGGGGCCTGGCTGAGCGGCGTGGTAGAGTCCAACGATGAGCGCATCGGACCCGCTCGAACGGCAGATCGACGCCTTCGCGCAATACCTGGCGGATGAGCGGCGGAGCGCGCCGCGCACCGTCGAAACTTACGTCCGCGACCTGCGAAGCTTTCGTGACTTCTTGCGCGAGCAGGGGCTGCCTCTCGATGCGCGCGAGCTCGACATCGTCGCGCTCAGGGGGTTTTTGAGCAGCTTGTTCCGCAACAATCAGGCCAGCACGATGAAGAAGAAGGTGAGCGCGATTCGTTCCTTCTTTAAGTTTCTACTGAAGCGCCATCTCATCGACCAGAACCCGGCGTCGGGGTTGCGTTCGCCGAAGATCGCCAAGTCGCTCCCTCGATTTCTCACGGTCGACCAAGCATTTCGCGTGATGGATGCGCCTCCCAAAGAAGAGAAGCGCGCCAAGCCGCTCATGGTGCGCGACCAGGCCCTACTAGAGACGCTTTACGGCACGGGAGTGCGCGTCGGCGAGCTTGCGGGGATGAACGTGAACGATTGCGATTTCAGCGCGTCCTCGGTGCGGGTGCTTGGCAAGGGCGGCAAGGAGCGCATCGTTCCGCTCGGGAGATCGTCACTCGGGGCGCTTCAGCTCTATTTGCCCGCGCGGAGCAGCCTGCTGGTGAGGGCCAAGGAGGGCGATGCCGAAGCGCTCTGGCTTTCGCGCAACGGGAAGCGGCTGAGCGTACGGCAGATGCAGAACATCGTTCGGCGCCACGGGACGCTCGGAGCACGGCGTGGTGACCTTCATCCCCATGCGATGCGACACACCTGTGCCACGCATCTGCTCGATGCGGGCGCCGACCTTCGCTCGATTCAGGAGCTACTCGGACACTCGAGCCTGTCGACGACCCAGCGGTACACGCACGTCAGCGTCGATCGGCTGATGGAGGTCTACGACCGTGCTCACCCGCTTGCAAAGGACAAAGCCAGCGACGGTTGACAGCCCAAAAGGCCGACTTAGGTTGCTTCGACCCAAGATGCATCAGCCTGACCCGCCCGTTTTTCGTTCCACCACCATCGTTGCCGTTCGCCGAAACGGCCAAGCCGCCATGGCTGGCGATGGCCAGGTGTCGCTCGGCCAGACGGTCATGAAAGGCCAGGCCCGCAAAGTGCGGCGCATCGCCGACGGGAAGGTGGTGGCCGGCTTCGCTGGAGCGACTGCCGATGCGTTTACGCTCCTCGACCGGTTCGAGGCGAAGCTCAAAGAGCATCGGGGAAGCCTGCAGCGCGCCGCGGTCGAGCTCGCAAAAGATTGGCGGACCGATCGCTATCTCCGCCGGCTGGAGGCGATGCTGGTTGTGATGAACGCCGAGACGACCCTGTTGATCAGCGGTACGGGCGACGTCATCGAGCCGGACGAAGGCGTCATCGCCATTGGCTCGGGCGGGTCCTATGCCTTGGCCGCCGCGCGCGCCCTGATGCGCAACAGCGACTTGCCTGCCGCCGAGATCGCGCGCCGTTCGCTCGAAATCGCAGCAGAGATCTGCATTTACACAAACAACGAAATCATCGTCGAGGAGATGAGCGGATGACGCTAGGGAACTTCACCCCGCGCGAAACAGTTGGCGAGCTCGACCGGTACATCATCGGGCAGCACAAGGCCAAGCGCGCCGTGGCCATCGCGCTCCGCAACCGCTGGCGCCGCCAACAAGTGGCGAGCGAGCTCCGCGATGAAATCGCACCGCGCAACATCATCATGATCGGGCCGACCGGTGTCGGTAAAACCGAAATCGCGCGCCGCCTTGCCAAGCTTGCGCGCGCGCCGTTCGTGAAGGTCGAAGCCTCGAAATTCACCGAGGTGGGGTACGTAGGGCGCGACGTGGAGTCGATGATTCGCGACCTCGTCGAAAACGCGATTCAGATCTGCGAGAAGGAAGCCCTCGAGTCTGTGCAGACGCGCGCGCAGGACGCGGCGGAAGAGCGGCTCGCCAAGATGGTCCTGGCCGTTCGACGGCCGCCCACTCAGACACAGCAAGCGGAGCCGAGTGCGCAAACCCACCAGTTTGGACCCCTGAGCTTCCAGATTACGCCGCAGCAGGCCCCGCAGGCGCAGCCCTTCTACTCGGACAGCGAGGTCAACGACATTCGGCAGCAGCTTCGGAGCGGGCAGTTGGATGATGCAGAGGTCGAGCTCGATGTCACCGACACCAATAACCCCTTCATGACGATCTTCGGGGCTCAGGGCACCGAAGAGGTGAACCTGCAGGACATGATGTCGCAGATGCCGGGCTTCAAGGGGCGGACGAAGCGACGCCGGATGAAGGTTCCCGATGCGCTAGAGGTTCTCCAGGACCAAGAAGCCAAGAAGCTCATCGACCACGACAAAGTTCAGCGAGACGCAGTGCAACGCACCGAGCAGGCCGGCATCGTGTTCTTGGACGAGATCGACAAGGTGGGCTCCGATCGCAGCCACGGCGGCCCCGACGTGTCTAGGGAAGGCGTGCAACGCGACCTGCTTCCGATCGTCGAAGGCTCGACGGTGAGCACGAAGTACGGCGTGGTCAACACCGATCACATTCTGTTCATTGCAGCAGGCGCGTTTCACGTATCGAAAGTTTCGGACCTGATTCCCGAGCTTCAAGGCCGCTTTCCGATCCGGGTCGAGCTCGACTCGCTCGAGAAAGACGACTTCATCAAGATTCTCACCGAGCCCAAGAACGCGCTGACCAAGCAGTATCAGGCGCTGATGGCGACGGAGGGCATCGAGGTCGTCTTCGAACCTGAGGCCATCGATGCGCTCGCTGGCTACGCCGCGGAGGCGAATCGACGCGCAGAGAACATCGGCGCACGTCGCCTCTACACCATCATGGAAGCGCTCCTCGAAGAGCTCTCCTACGACGCATCGGAACGCGCGCATTCGACGTACGCTGTGGACCTGGGCCGCGTCAAGGCCGCACTCGATCCGATCCTCGCCGACGAGGACCTGGCGAGGTACATCCTCTGATGCGAGTTGGATAAGCGGCGCAACTAGGTCGCTTCGAGGTCGTAGATCTTCCGGATCTCCGCCAGAACGTCTTGGAATGGGATCTCTAGGTCGCGCAGCAGCCCGTTCGCGATGTCGTAGACCCAGCCATGAACGATGGGGTGACCCGTTTTGAAGTAGGTCTTCTGGACGACGGCGGTTTTGATGACGTTGACGCACTGCTCCCGCACATTGAGCTCGATGAGGCGCCTGTAGCGAGCATTCTCGTCCGCGATTGCGTCGAGCTCGTGGTGATGGAGCCGGTAGACATCTCGAATCTCACGGAGCCAGCCGTTGAGCAACCCGAGATCCGCGGGTTGCATCGCGGCAGCGACTCCCCCGCAGCCGTAGTGCCCGCAGACTACAATGTGGTCGACGTTTAGGTGTCCAACCGCGTATTCGATGACCGACTGCGCGTTGATGTCGGTATTGACGACTAGGTTGGCGACGTTGCGGTGGACAAAAACATCGCCGGGATCGAGGCCCATGATTTCATTGGCCGGGACGCGGCTGTCCGCGC
>JAOTXX010000021.1 GCA_029862185.1 Myxococcales bacterium | reverse complement strand
GATCGCGATGTATTGCGGTTACGGTACGACTTCCGCGTGTTTCTCGATCAGCGCGAGTCGACGCTCTCGCGCGTGCCCAACCCGGAGCATTGGCTCTGGGTCGAGTACGTCTTTCGTTTCTAGCGCAGCGTTCGATGCAGAGAGGAAAGATGGCGTCGGTGCGGGAAACCTGCCCGAAGTGCGATCACGGTAGCACCAGCTGACATCCGGAAGAGCAGGCGCTAGTCTCCGCTTCGTGGGAGGTTTCGCAGAGAAGCTGGAAGTTGCGCGGGTGTTCTATCGCGCGGGCGTGTTCAAACCGCTTGGCCCGGGAAAGACCCTTCGCATCATGAGGGCCGCGAAGGGTTGGGGTCGTTCGCCAGCCATGGGATTCATCGCACTCGCGATTCGTCAGCCGGATACTCCCGCCGTCATCGACGACGACGGCTCGGCCACTTTCGATGAGGTTAATCGACGCTCGAACGCCTTGGCGCGCGGGCTTCAGGAAGCTGGGATCTGCGCCGGCGACGTCGTCGGGATCCTGTGCCGCAATCATCGGGGCTTCGTGGAGACCATCCTGGCTTGCTGCAAGGTTGGCGCGAATGCGGTCTTGCTGAACACGATGTTCGCCGCGCCGCAACTCACCGAAGTTGGTCAACGCGAGAACGTCAGCGCCCTGCTCTACGACGAAGAATTCGCTGGCCTCCTCGAAGGCTTTCAAGGCGTGCAGCGGTTCATCGTCTACGGATCCGGCGCCGACCCGAGCATCGATGACCTCATCCCGAGCCACGCGGACCACGACCTCGAGGCCCCGAGCATCGAGTCACGGTTCACGATGCTCACCTCGGGCACGACCGGAACGCCCAAGGGAGCGAAGCGCGGCTCTCCAAAAGGGATGCTTCCGATCGCCTCACTGCTTTCGGCGCTTCCACTTCGGACCGGCGAGCGCACCATGGTCGCAGCCCCGCTCTTTCATTCCTGGGGCCTAGGGCAGTTTCAGTTGGGTCTGGTCCTGGGTACGACCTACGTGATGGCCCGGCGATTCGATCCGGAAGCGACCTTGCGCATGATCGCCGAGCACCAATGCACCTCCCTCGCGATCGTCCCGATCATGATGCAGCGCATGCTCGCGCTGCCCGATGAAGTGAAGCGTAAGTATGACCTCAGCTCGTTGCGCGTCACGGCAGCAAGCGGCTCTGCGCTGCCCGGTCACCTCGCATCTGAATGGATGGATACCTTCGGAGACAACCTCTACAATTTCTATGGTTCGACCGAAGTCGCCATGGCCTCGGTCGCGTCGCCGGAAGACCTGCGTGCTGCGCCGGGGACCGCGGGCCAGATTCCGATGGGCACGGTCGTGAAAATCCTCGATGAGCGGGGCGAGCCGCTGCCCACCGGCCAAACTGGTCGCATCTTCGTCGCCAACGCCATGTCTTTCGACGGCTATACCAGCGGGGAAGACAAAGAGCGGCTGGGTTCGCTGGTCAGCAGCGGTGATGTCGGCCACTTCGACGAGAACGGGCGGCTCTTCGTCGATGGGCGTGACGACGACATGATCATATCCGGTGGCGAAAACCTATTTCCCCGCGAAGTCGAGCACCTGATTGCAGGACATGACGACGTCGAGGAAGCGGCTGTGATTGGCGTGAGCGATCCCGACTGGGGTCAACGACTTAGAGCGTTCGTGGTCCTCAAGCCCGACGCCAGGCTCGACGAGAGCGCTGTAAAGGCGTACGTGAAGGAGCGCCTCGCCAGCTACAAAGTCCCGCGGGACGTGAAGTTCATCGATGCCCTGCCCCGCAATGCAACGGGCAAAGTACTAAAGAAGAATCTCGAACGATGAGCTTTCATGCTCGTCGGAATCAGCCGTGGCCGACCAGGCGCGCGTCTGCGCGCTAGGACTTGGCGAATACCGCTTTGAGGAACTTCCGAAGCTCCGCCCAACTCTGCGTGTCGGCAGCTTCATCGTAGGCAAGCGGCATGTTGAGCGCCTTGCCTCGCTCGGTCGCCGCGGGATTGGTGAAGGCGTGCTGGGCACCGGCGTAGGCGATGAACGTGTAGTCCACGCCGGCTGCGTCCATTTCCTCCTTGAACGCATCAACCTGCGCTGGAGGAACGAGCGCGTCGTCCGCGCCATGGAGCACCAGGGCCTTGGCCTTGAACACGCCTGGCTGAGCCGACGGGCCCTGCGGCGACAAGGTCCCGTGAAAGCTCGCCACCGCATCGAGGTCCGCTCCGAGTCGGGCCATCTGCAGGACGACCGCTCCTCCGAAACAGTAGCCGATCGCGGCGATCTTGTTTGGATCGGTCGCATCGTGCTGCTTGAGCAAATCATACGCGGCCAAGAATCGCTCCTTGGCGACGGCCGCGTTGCTCACGGCTTCCATGACAAACTTCTGGGCGTCCTCTGGATGCTCGGTGTTCTTGCCGTTGCCGTACATGTCGAGCGCCAGCGCCACGTAGCCTTCCTCGGCAAGCATCCGGGCGCGCCCTCGGACGTAATCGTTATGCCCCCACCATTCGTGCACCACGATGACACCGGGGAGTGGTCCAGGCTTGCTTGCATCCCAGGCGAGGTAGCCTTTGAGCGTGGTGTCGCCAGCGCGGTAGGAAACTTCCTCGCTGCGAACGTCCGGGCCGCGCGCGATCTTCGTCATGGTAGGCTCCTTTTCAATCGTGTCGGCCTTCTTGCTGCAAGACGTGCAGGCCAGCAAACTCATCAAGACGGCTGGATTCAGTCCTCGCACGCGTGCATCCGCGTGTACTGTGCCGGAACGCGCGCGGCTCTACCAGCAAAACTGAATGTGAACGCGGCCGGTTTTGCGATCCCGGCGGCTGCTCGCTAACGTGAAATCATGCTTCTTGGGGATTCTCGGGGCGCCTCGGTCGCAGCGCTGCTCGTCTGGGTCGGCTTTGCCGTGCCATCCGTCGCCGCAGCCGAGGTTTTCTTGGCGGGTCCAGGCGATGACGTCGAGGCGCTGATCAACGCATTGCAGCCGGGTGACGAGCTCGTCCTGTCGGGGGGCATGTACACCTTGTCCGAGCGCTTCTCATTCGCAATCGCGGGCACCGCAATCGCTCCAATCACGATCCGAGCGGCCGATGGCGAAGTACCCCATCTCCATCGGCCGAACGCCAACCAGAACATCGTCGACATCGACCAAGCGGAGCACGTCACGATTCGGGGCATCGAATTCTCTGGCGGCTCCGCGGGCATTCGGATTAGCGGCGCACGGTTCCTGACCATCGAAAATTGCGAGGTGCACGACACGGGAGATGTCGCCATCAGGGCGAACGATTCGGGCGTCACCTACGAATCGCTTCGAATCCTCGGTAACCGCATCCACCACACCAACAACACCGGTGAGGGAATGTACCTTGGTTGCAACAACGCAGGCTGCGAGGTCACCGATAGCTTGATCGAAGGAAACTACATTCACCATACGGACCAGCCTTCGGTCAGCCAAGGCGATGGCATTGAGCTCAAGGAGGGTAGCTCGGGCAACGTGATCCGCGACAACGTGATTCACGACACGAACTACCCCTGCATTCTCACCTACGCTTCTAACGGCGCGGCCAACGTCATCGAACGAAACGTGATGTGGAACTGCGGTGATCATGGCATTCAATCCGCCGCAGATGCGGTGATTCGCAACAACATCATCCTGGGTGCAAGCGCGGACGGGATTGCAATGCAACCGCACCAATCGGGTAGCCCGTCGGAGCTCATGGTGGTGCACAATACGGTGCTCAATGCCGGCGGCGACGCCATCAGCCTACGCGGCATCTCCGGGTCCGTCGTCGTCGCGAACAACGCGCTTTACGCACAGGATGGATGGGCGTTCTTCGTCAACGGTGGCACCTCCGAGCTCGTGTTCGCAGGGAACGCCGGGATGGGCGGAGTGTCGGACGGTGCGCTCGCGATGCTTCCAGGGGACATCGACGTCGACTTCGTTGGTGCGAGCTTCACCGGTGCGCCGCCGATGAGTGTCTTTCCGGCGCCGGGAGGCGCTTTGGCGGCGGCCGGAAGTCCGGTCCACGTCGTAACGGATGACTTCAATGGAACGCCTCGCGCAGGCATGGCTGACATCGGCGCCTATCGGTTCTCCGCGGACGGCAACCCCGGCTGGCAGCTCACAGAGACGCCGAAGGCATCCACGCCGACAAACGACCCGGGTACGGGTGGGACCGGTGGCGGCATCGGGGGATCGGGGGGATCGGCGGGATCCGGAGGAACCTCCGGCAATACGCCCTCCGGGAGCTCGTCGGGATGCAGCATCGGCTCGTCGCCTGATGGTGTCGCGCAGCTGATGCTTGGGCTAATTTTCGCTTTGCTCTGGCGTCGGCGCACACGTCGAGGTTCATGGTTCGCGTAGCTGAACGAGGGCAAGGTCGTTTCAGCGCAACGGCGCAGCGCAGCTTCGGCTACTTCTTTTTCGCCGCCTTGCGCTCGGCGACCTCGACCTGAACCTTCTCGAGGATGTTGCGCGGGACGGGTGCGTAGTTCTTGAACTCCATCGAGAACTGGCCGCGGCCGGAAGTGGCGGAACGAAGGTCACCGATGTAGCCGAACATCTCACTGAGAGGGACGTCGGCTTTGATGCGCACGTTGGTGTGGCCCTTCTCTTGAGAGTTCACCATGCCGCGGCGGCGGTTGAGGTCTCCGATGACGTCGCCCACGTTGGCATCGGGCACGAAGACATCGACCTTCATGATCGGCTCGAGGAGCTGCGGCCCAGCCTTGGGCATGCTTTGGCGGAAAGCCGCTCTTGCAGCCGTCTCGAACGCCATCTGCGACGAATCGACCGCGTGGAACGCGCCGTCATTCAGAGTGACTTTGAAGTCGAGCAGGGGGAATCCACACAGCGGCCCCTCTTCTTTCATGACCTTGAAGCCCTTCTCGACGGCGGGAATGAACTCCTTCGGGATCTTGCCGCCAACGATCTTGGATTCGAAGACGAATCCTTCGCCAGGCTCGGTGGGCTCGATGGTGTATTCGATCTTCGCGAACTGGCCGGAACCACCGGTCTGCTTTTTGTGTGTGTAGCCGTCCTCGATCGACTGCGTCACTGTCTCGCGGTAGGCGACCTGCGGCGCGCCTACGTCGACCGCGACGCCATGGCTACGGCGAAGAATGTCGACCTTGATGTCGAGATGGAGCTCGCCCATCCCTTTGAGAATGGTCTCACCGGACTCCTGGTCGACTTCGACGTGGAACGACGGGTCCTCGGCAACCATCTTGCCGAGCGCCGTGCCGAGCTTCTCGCTGTTGGCCTTGTCCTTCGTGCTAATCGCGAGTGAAATCACGGGGTCGGGGAAGACCATCGGCTCGAGGGTGGCTGGTTCCTTCTGGTCGGCAAGCGTGTGACCGGTACGCACGTCCTTGAGGCCAACCATGGCCACGATGTCGCCGGCCTGCGCCGAATCCACGATCGTCCGGTCATCGGCGTGCATCTCTACCATGCGGCCAATGCGCTCGTTCTTTCCGGTGAAGGTGTTGACCAGCGTGTCGCCCTTGTTGATCGTGCCTGAATAGATACGGGTGAAGGTCAGTGCGCCGAAGCGGTCCTCCATTATTTTGAATGCAAGTGCGCGCACCGGCCGGCTCGGATCGACGAGCGCGAACTCTCCGGTTTCGTGACCCTCGAGGTCGACCTCGGGCTGAGGCGGAACCTCGGTCGGATCGGGGAGGTAGTCGACGACTGCGTTGAGCACCTGCTGAATGCCCTTGTTCTTGAACGCGGACCCACAAAAGGTTGGGAAGAACGCGAGGTCGCGCGTACCGATGCGGACGCATTTCTTGATGGTCTCGAGATCGGGTTCGTTGCCCTCGAGGTACTGCTCCATGGCCTCATCGTCCTGCTCGACGGCGGTTTCGATGAGCTCGAAGCGGTACTTCTCGACCAACTCCTTCATGTCCTCGGGGACTTCCTGGACCTCGAAGTTTTCCGGCTGACCGGAGTCATCCCAGACGTATGCCTTGCGGGTCAGGAGATCGACGACACCGACGAAATCGGCTTCGGTGCCGATGGGAAGCACCATGACGAGTGGCTTGGCGCCGAGGATGTTCTTGATCTGGTCGACGACGCGGTAGAAGTCTGCCCCCAAGCGGTCGAGCTTGTTGACGAAAATCAACCGAGCGACCTTGGAGTCGTTCGCATAGCGCCAGTTGGTCTCGGACTGAGGTTCGACGCCGCCGGAGCCGCAGAACACGCCGACTCCTCCGTCGAGAACCTTGAGCGAACGATACACCTCGATCGTGAAGTCGACGTGCCCCGGCGTGTCGATGATGTTCAGCTGGTGATCGTCCCAAAAGCAAGTCGTTGCCGCGGACTGAATCGTGATGCCCCGCTCCTGCTCCTGCTCCATGAAATCGGTGGTCGCGGCACCATCGTGCACCTCGCCGATTTTGTGAATCTTACCGGTGAGCTTGAGGATGCGCTCCGTGGTCGTCGTCTTGCCGGCGTCGACATGCGCGAAGATGCCGATGTTTCGGTACTTACTGAGATCTTTCATTCTGTTGCTCGTCCGATGGGTCGATTTGCCACGCGCCGGATACCGCGAAAGACAGCTTGTGCAAGCCCACGCCTAGGGGACACTCTCCGGGCCCTCAACTACGCGAGATCGCACCGCTTCTCGGACAAAGATCGCAGCGACGAAATCATGAGGCCGTCGGCGCTGCGATCTCTACCGCAGGAGTCTTGTGATTTCAGGGGGTTATGGGGGTGGAGAGTGTCCCCTATTCGTAGAGCTTTACGACGCGGACTCCTTTGGGGGAGGCCTGGATGCAGAGGTCGCAGAGGGTGCATTCGTCGACGTTGGCTTCGACGACCTCCACGCTATTCGGCGCGGAGCCGAGCTTGAAGATCTTGACCGGGCAGACTTCGACGAGCTTGCCCGCAAGGCCCGGGGATTTTTCGACGACGCTGCCGTCAACATCTACGCGAATGAACATGGCCATGATGAGTCCTCTGTCGCTCAGTTTCCGATGCGCTCTCGAACGAGGTTGGGGATGTCACCGATCTCCTCAGCGACTGAAATCCCGGCTTCGCGCATTCGACGCATTTTGTCGGCCGGTGAATCAACCTTCTTGTTCACGACCGTCCCCGCGTGGCCGAAGCTCATGCCGGGCATTTCATCCATGAAGCGACCGGCAACGAATGCCACGATGGGAAGCCGGCTCTTGTGCTCCTGGGTCCATCGCGCGAGCTCGGCTTCGGCGGTGCCTCCGGGCTCGGAGTAGACCACCACGGCCTTGGTGTCTTCGTCGGCCTCGAACAATGGAATCAAGTCGGCATAGGTCGACCCGATCACCGGATCGCCACCGATCGAAATCGCCGTGCTGACACCGAGCCCGGAGAGGGTCAACGCGTTGCAGATCTCGGTCGTCATGCCGCCCGAACGTGACATCACCCCGACGACCCCCGGCTTGAAGGCTTTGCGGCAATCGACTGCAGGGCCACCAAGGCTTCCAAAACGACAAACGTCGGGCACGATGATCCCGAGGCAGTTTGGACCGATGACTCGCGCGCCATGGAGCTCCGCGTACTCGACGACCGCCGAGGCGTCTTTGCGCGGGATGCCCTCCGTGATGATGATCACCTCTTTGATGCCCGCATCAATCGCTTCGTACGCGGCATCTGGGGCGAAGGCGAGCGGTACCGTGATGACGGTACCATCGACTCGTTGCTTCTCGGTGATCTCGCGCACGGTGTCGTAGACCGGCACGCCGTAGACCTCGCGTCCACCCTTGCCAGGCGTGACGCCACCGATGATCTTCGAGCCGTACTGCAAGCACTCCCGGGTGAAGTTCAATGCCTCACGCCCCGTGATGCCTTGAACGATGAACTGAAAGTCTTCGTGAACGATAACAGCCATGGTTTATCTCTCTACCCGACTTTCTCGACGGCGCGTCTGGCCGCTTCGCTGATCGACACCGTGCGGTCGCAGTACTCGATTCCGTACCTCTGAAGAATCTTGGCGGCGTCGGCCTCCCAAGCTCCCGGAACACGAAAGATCAGAATCTTGTCTGCCGGCTCGAATCCCAATTCGATGATGCCCTTGATGACGCCGCGCGCGACGAGGTCGGCACGCGTATTGGACACCACGTTGGACATCACGGCGATCTTGTCGACGCCGGGCTTGCTCAGCACCAGCTTGGTGAGGCGCCGAGCCTTGTCGACGCTGGGATTGCCGCCGATCGCCGCGTAGTTGGCGGGCCGGCCACCGTGCTTTCGCACTGCGTCGGTCAAGGTCAGCGAGCCGCCGCCGGCGCCGATGACCAGGCCAATGTTGCCGTCAAACTCGGCGATCGGGCTGATGATGCCTCGAATGTCTTCCTCGTCGATCTTTGCTCCCTCGAGCTCGAATGGGGTGGGCTCACGGACCTGCCGAAGGTCTTCTTTCGCAAAGCCGAGCTCGTCGAGCATCGGCCTTTGCCTGTGGCGGGCTTCGATCTCGAGGTCGGCTTCGACATCTCGCACGATGAATTTCCCGTCCCCGAGCTTGACCAGCGAGGTGATGTCGAGATCCGCCAAGTCGTATTTCAGAAACAGCCGCGCGAGCCCCGCAACGATGCGTGTCATCTGCTTGAGGTCGTTGCCTCCGAGCTCGAGCGACCGGGCAAGCTCTTTCGCGATGTAGTCAGAGAACGGATAGAGCGCCGAGAAGTGCCGGCGCACGATGCGGTCCGGGTGGCTGTCGCCGAGGTCGTCGATCTTGCCGGCCATGTCGGCGGCGGCGACCACCGGACGCTTGCTCGTCCCGTCATAGGTGAAGCTCAAACTGTACACGGCTTCGCCAGCAGGTCTCGCCTCGAGCAGAAGCCCTTTTGGCTTGCGGCCACCGTCATCGATGCCGAGAAGCTCGGTTGCCGCCGCTTTGGCACCGGCAGCATCAGACGCCTCTTTGACTGACGCCGCAGCAAGGCCAGGCGCGATTGCCTGGGCCTTCAAGATGACTGGGCCGGCAATATCCGAGGCAGCCTTCGCTGCCTCATCGGCGGTCTTCACGAGTCTGCTCTCGACCAGCGGAATCCGGTGCTTTTCGAGAAGTTGCTTCGCCTCAAATTCATAAAAGCGCATAGTGGAACGGGGAGACTAGCCCCTCTCCTCGGCGTTGCGCAAGCCCGGCGGTGGCCTCCCGCCCTAAAACGAGCTCGGGGCCAAGCGGCGCCGCGAACCTAGCCCGCGATTGCCTCTGCGAGCGCGACGACGCGCTTCGCATGGTCGACGTGCAGCTTCTCGATGAGCTTGCCATCCACGACGACGACGCCCTTACCTTGCGCTTCGGCCTCGGCATAGGCGTCGATGATGCGGCGGGAAAGCCTGAGCTCCTCTTTGGAGGGCGCAAAGACCTCGTTGGCCGCCTCCAGCTGCTTGGGGTGTATCAAGGTCTTGCCATCAAAACCTAGCTCGGCCCCCTGACGGCAGGAGTCGATGAACCCTTCATGGTCGTTCAAGTCTAAAAACACCCCATCGAGGATGACGAGCCGCGCAGCGCGCGCTGCAAGCAGGCAGAGGCCCAGTGCGGTGATGAGCGGAAGCCGCATGGCAGTGTGCTGAGCCTGAAGGTCTTTGGCGAGATCAGAGGTCCCCATGACCAATCCCCCCAAACGTGGGCTCGCATCTGCGATCTCTTCGGCGTGCAGCATCGCGCGAGGGGTTTCCATCATGCACCAAATCGCCATGTCAGGCGCCGCGCCGTGCGACTGCAAGACCGACTCGGCCTGCCGAACGGTCTCGGCGCTTTCGACCTTCGGGAGCAGGACCGCGTCCGGGCCAACCTTCGCCGCCGCCACCAGATCGTCGTAGCCCCAGGGGGTGTTCAAGCCGTTGGTGCGTATCATGACTTCGCGTTTGCCATAGCCGCCGGCCTCGACGGCTCGAATGACCTGATCGCGGGCGGTCGCCTTCATGTCGGGCGCAACCGCGTCCTCGAGGTCGAAAATCAAGGAGTCGGCCGGAAGCGAGCGGGCCTTCTCGAGAGCCCGGGCGTTGGCACCTGGCATGTACAACACACTTCGCCGCGGGCGATGCTTCGTACTCATCGTCACACCTCTCAGAGCTGGTAGGCCGCCTTCAGGTCGGCATCCTTTTCGGCGAGCATCCGAGCGAGCTCGACCATGACTTTGCACTGCTTGACCGTTGCGTCGTCTTGCATTTTGCCGTCGATCATGACGGCGCCCGTGCCATCGCCCATTTCCGCAATGACCTTCTTGGCCCAGAGCACCTCGTCGACGGGCGGGCTGAACACCTTCTTGGCGATGTCGATCTGCACCGGGTGGAGCGACCAGGCGCCGACGCAGCCGAGCAGGAACGCGTTACGAAACTGATCTTCACACGCGACCACGTCGCGAATGTCGCCGAACGGCCCGTAGTACGCGAAGATGCCGTTCGCCACACAGGCATCGACCATCCGCGCTATCGTGTAGTGCCAAAGATCCTGCTGCGCGGTCGCACGCGGAGCTTCGGGATCGTCGGGATTCGGATCCTGGCGAACTACGTAACCAGGATGTCCGCCGCCCACGCGCGTCGTCTTCATGCGCCGAGACGCGGCAAGGTCGGCCGGCCCGAGGCTCAAGCCCTGCATGCGCGGGCTGGCGCCGGAAATCTCCTCCACGTTTGCGACGCCGAGAGCCGTTTCGAGAATCGCATGAACCAGAATCGGCTTCTTCACGCCAGCGCGCGCCTCGAGCTGGGCAAGCAAACGATCGACATAGTGGATGTCCCAGGGCCCTTCGACTTTCGGCACCATGATCACGTCGACCTTGTCGCCGACCTCTTGGACGATCTGCCACATGTCATCTAGGAACCAGGGGCTGTCGAGGCTGTTGACGCGGGTCCAGAGCTGACAGTCGCCGAAGTCGTTCTCCGTGGCGATCTTGACGAAGCCCTCGCGCGCCGCGGTCTTTTTGTCCGCCGAGATTGCGTCCTCGAGGTTCCCCAGAAGCACGTCGCACTTGGCCGCGATGCTCGGCGCTTTCGCGGCCATCTTGGGATTGCTGGGATCGAAAAAGTGGATCATCCGCGAGGGCCGGAACGGGATCTCCCGTGGGGGTTCCGGTGCGCCGATGGCCATGGGTTTGAAGAAGTCCTTGGGATTGCGCATGGTGCCCCCAGTCCTAGACGCCAATTTGGGGAGATGCAACGAGCCCCCAAGACCGACAGAGGGAGCACATGGAAATCGGCATGAACCTTCCGGTGATGGCACCGGGCCTCGACAGGGACACCTTCTTGACATGGTGCGAGCGCATCGACGCGGGCTTGTTCGCAAGCATCGCTGCGGGCGAGCGAATCTCCTTCTACAACCCGGACATGACCGCAGCCCTCTCGGCCGCCGCCGCACTGACAGAGCGGGTCAAAATCGTCAGCGGCGTTTTCGTCCCGATGCTCCACCACCCGGTCATGCTGGCCAAGCAACTGGCGACGATCGATGTGCTGTCCGGAGGACGCTTGGTGGCCGGCCTCGGTGTGGGCGGACGCGAGCAGGACTACGCATCGGTCGATGCGCCGCTTGGTCACCGCCTCAGCCGCCTCGCGCGAAGCGTCGAAACGATGCGCAGCGTCTGGCGCGGTGACCCGGTCGTCGAAGGCGCGCTTCCCGTAGGCCCCGCGCCGGTGCAAAAAGGCGGACCCAAGCTTCTCGCTGGCTCACTGATGGTCGAGTCGATAGAAGCCGCCTCGAGGTGGGCCGACGGCCTGTGCGGATTCAGCTTCGGGCCATCCGCAGCCGAGATGAATCTGCAATTCGAAGCCTCGCGTCGCGCATGGAAAGAACGCGGACGTCCAACGCCCTGGCTCGGTACGGGCTTCTGGTACGCGCTCGGCCCGAACGCCCGCGAGCAACTCGACGCCTACCTGGATCGATATTTGAACTTCATGGTTCCAGTCGCGCGCGAAAGCGTGAAGCAGATATGCATTGCCACCACGCCCCAGTCCCTCAAAGACGCAGTGCAACAAGCCAAAGACGCCGGTGCCGATGATGTCTTGCTCGTGCCGACGACGTCCGACCCCGATGACGTGCACCGGGTGACGGACATCCTTGGGTGAACCGTTACTGCACGACGATTTCGGTGCAGCAACCGGTCAGGCAGAAGGTCCCGCTTGGGCACGGGTCGTCGCCGGGTAGGCCGCAGACTTGCTTGTCGACTGGACAGCGGTCCCCGCCACCCGAGCCGCCCATGCCACCGCTGCCGCCGCTACCGCCTGTGCCGGGGAAGCAGTCTTCGGGAATGGTGGGTTTGCCGAGGCAAATCTCGCAACGCCCGCAGGTGTTCAAGCAACTCGCCGCTGGGGTGCACGCCTGACATGACGCGGGGTCCGTGACCGTCTCGAAGGTGCATCCCGATTCGGAGCCGATGTAAACATAGCCATCGCCGCCGCCCGGACCCATGCCTGCGAGCTCCGGGAAGGTGCAGCAGCCAAAGCAGTCGCATCCGTTGGGCGTGAGCGGTGCGCACACGTCGTCGCAGAGCTGCGATTGAGTCTCCGGGCAGTCTTTGCCTCCGAGCAAGCCTTCATCGTACGTACACTGGACCTTGGGCATCAGCGGATCGCAGCTTCGGCTCCAATGGCAGTCGTCATCGCCCGCGCCATTTCCAAAATCGAAGTAGCAGTCGGCCTTGCACTGTTCGCCGGTTTCACCGCCGACTCCGGAGAGCAACTCTTCGCCCTCGTAGTTGTCGCAGGGTCCGAGGCACTCGGGATCGTTGTTGTCGACGAGACCGTCTCCGTCGTTGTCCGAACAATCTCCGCAGGCCGTGACCTTCCCATCGCATTGGATGAAAAAGCAATGGGTCGTCCCCCCGTCCGGAGTCTGAATGATCACGCCGCCGTCTCCGAGCACGCAAACACCTTCGGTTCCGCCTTCGCAGGGCGGCGTCGCCCCGTCGACGAAGTCGACGCCGCCATCGTCGCTACGCGGGTTGCTGTTGCCGCCGCTGCAGGCCGACGCACCGACGCAGAGGAGGACAGAAAAAAAGATCCGTATATTCCACTTATACTGCATTGTTACAATATAGCGTTCTGTGGCCCAAGGGTCACGCACAAAAGCCCTGTTTGCTCGAATAAAGAAGACAGCGGATTTCAGGAGGTAGGCCGCTATTGGACGACGATTTCGGTGCAACAGCCGGTCAGGCAGAAGCTCCCGCCCGGACAGGGCTGGTCGCCGGGAAGACCGCAGACCTGCTTGCCCGCCGGACAGCGTTCGCCGGAGCCGCCGCTGCCAGCCGTGCCGCCACCACCACCACCGCCACCGCTACCGCCTGTGCCCGGGAAGCAGTCTTCGGGAATGGTGGGTTTGCCGAGGCAAATCTCGCAACGCCCGCAGGTGTTCAAGCAACTGCCGGCTGGCGTGCATGCCTGACAAAACGCCGGGTCGGTCACCGTGTTGAACGTGCATCCTGATTCGGAGCCGATGTACACATAGCCATCGCCGCCGCCCGGACCCATGCCTGCAAGCTCGGGGAAGGTACAGCAACCAAAGCAGTCGCATCCGTTCGGCGTGAGTGGGACGCACACGTCGTCACAGAGCTGCGATTGGGTTTCGGGGCAGTCCCTGCCTCCAAGCAAGCCTTCGTCGTAAACGCACTGGACTTTGGGCTCGAGCGGATCGCAGCTTCGGCTCCACTGGCAGTCGTCATTGCCCGCGCCATTTCCAAAGTCGAAGTAGCAGTCCGCTTTGCACTGCTCGCCGGTTTCACCGCCGACTCCGGAAAGCAACTCTTCGCCTTCATAGTTGTCGCAGGGTCCCAGGCATTCGGGATCGTCGTTGTCGACGAGAGTGTCACCGTCGTCATCGATGCAGTTTCCGCAATCGGTGACGCGTCCTTCGCATAGGATGATGTGACACTCCCCCGAGCTGCCACCGGTGCCAGCCACCGCGCCCGTGCCGCCCGTACCAGCGACTGCACCGGTGCCGCCGGTACCGAGGCCGCCGGTTCCACCGATGCCGCCCGTCCCGCTGCCACCGGAGGAGCCTCCGGTTCCGATGAAGGGGTCGCCGCTCGAGCTGCTCCCGCAGGCACCCAACGCGAGAACGAGGAAAGACCCAAGCAAGAGTGATGAAATACGCTGAAACTGCATTGTTCCACTCTAACGGATGCTTTGCGGCGAGGCTATGGATCCGCGAATCCCCCATTAATACTGATACTTACCGGCTCTCCAGCGGCCGTCTGAGGCGAAAGAGCAAAGCCCCGTGCTATAAGCGCAGCTCGGAGGAGGTATGGTCATGAAAGCCATCGTCATCGCTGTGTTTGTAGTGGGAGCTTTGGGCGCAGGAGCGTTCATCGCGGGGGTCAACCCGGTCGCGGCCGACGGTCCACCCAAGAAGGCCCAATGGCAGTACCAGTGCTTCGAAGCGGATGGTGTCGCGCAGGTGACCGAACGATCCAACAAGATGGGTGAGCAAGGCTGGGAGCTCGTGACTTCCGCCGGCAGCATCAAGGGCTCGACGCTCTGGTGCTTCAAGCGCCCACTCTGGAAGCCCATGAAGTAGGCGTTCCAAGCGGTACGATTCGCGCGCACGTCGCACGATGGGTTTCCCTTGGACGAGCTCGACACGCCGGGACCATGTCACTCCTAGATGATCCACAAGTCAGGCGAAACGTGGAGCGCCTTCCAATCGAATTCGACGACTACGGATTCGATCGCTTTGGGCTCTCTCGGAAGGCTCTCGTTCGCGCGTATTCACCGATGGCCTACATCTACCGTCACTACCTCAAGGTGACGGCGTTCGGTCTCGAGAACGTTCCGGCGACGGGGCGAGGGCTCATCATCCCCAATCACTCGGGTGGCCTAGGCGCCGACGCGGCGATGATTCTCACATCGCTGATACTCAACGACGAAGCGCCTCGGCTCGGCCAAGGCATGGCCGAGTACTTCCTGACCCGCTCGCCGTTTGCGCGACCCGCGTTGCGGAAGTTGGGTCACCTGACCGGCCTGCCCGAGCATGGCGAGCAACTGCTCAACGATGAGCGCTTGCTGCTCGTGTTCCCTGAAGGCGCCCGCGGCGCCGGGAAACTCTACAAAGACCGCTACAAGCTCGTGCGCTTCGGCACGGGGTTCATGCGGCTCGCCCTCAAGACCGGCACGCCGGTCATCCCCTGCGCGTTCATCGGCGGGGAGGAGTCGTTTCCGCAGCTCTTTCACATCAAGTGGCTCGCAAAGCTCCTGAACGGTCCGTTCGTGCCGGTCGCGCCTCAGCTCATTCTCTTCCCCTTGCCGGTCGCCTGCCAGGTGTACTACGGGCCTCCGATGCACTTCGAAGGGGATGGCTCGGAGCCTGATCACGTCATTCAGCAATATGTCGACGAGGTTCGTCATGCGATGGAGCGGCTGATCAGCACGGGGCTCGACGCCCGGCCAACCGCATTCATGTTCGAGCGCATGCCGGATTCAGACCAGGAGCAGAGGCGATGAAGATCTTGATCACCGGAATCAGCGGCACCTTGGCGCGCGGTGTTGCATATCGACTGGTCCGCCGCGGGCACGAAGTCGTCGGCATCGATCGGCGTCCATGGCCCGACGTGCCCGAAGGGGTCGAAATGCACCAGGCCGACATCCGCAAGCGCCCTGCCGAAGACGTATTCCGAATCTCGCGCCCCGATGCGCTCATCCACATGGCGACCGTGACTCACTTCACGACGACGACAGAGGAGCGCTACCGCATCAACCTCGGCGGTACGAGAAAGCTGTTCGAGTACTGTCACGAGTACGGGGTGAAACAGGCGGTGTTCGCCGGCCGCCACACCGTTTACGGCGCCACCCCGGATTCGCCGCTCTACCACACCGAAGACGAGCCCCCGCTCGCGGGCGCGGCCTTCAAAGAGCTGGCGGACCTGGTCGCCGCGGACCTCTACGCAGGAAGCGCGCTCTGGCGATGGCCCGAGCTCAATACGGCGGTTCTCCGGCTTTGCTACTTCCTCGGTCCGAGCCGAGGCGGCACCCTCGCCGGCTTCCTCTCGAAGAGCCGCGTTCCCATGGTGCTGGGCTTCGATCCGCTCTACCAGCTCATGCACGAGTGGGACGCCGAAGAAGCGATCACATTGGCGGTCGAAAAACAGCTGCGCGGCGTCTTCAACGTCGCTGGCCCTGCACCGGTGCCTCTCTCGGTCGTCTGTTCCGCCACCGGCAAGCGCGCAGTGCCGATCCCCGAGCCGCTCTACTCGAGCGTCCTCGGCCGCTTCGGCTTTCCGTACCTCCCCGACGACGCAGTCGCCCACGTGAAGTACCCCATCGTCATCGACAACAAGGCGTTCGTCGAAGCCACCGGCTTCGTGCCCCGCTACAGCGCCAAGCAGACGATGGAGGGCTTCAGGTGGAACTGAAAGGAGACTGTCCCGTTTTGGGTGTGCTCAGGGGGCGGGTGGGTTGACCGCCGCCTCGCAGGCAACCGCATCGAACTCCGCTGGAGTACACGCGCGGTATCGACCCTCGGGCTCTTCTTCGAAGAAGCTCTCGAGAGGCTCCTCGTCGTTGAGCAGGTGCTCCACGTAGTCGCGGAGGTTCATGTCGCCGATCTCGGTGCCCGCCCAGGCGAGCGTTCCGAAATCGTTCTGAAACAAATTGAGCGCTTCGCCCAAGCTGAACTCCTCGAGCCCGGGAATCGTCACGCAGTGGCTGCTGTTGGTCGTCCGGTAGAACGGAAGATAGTAACCGAGATTATCTCGACCCTCCGCGTCGTATTGGCTGCGCAGGAGGGCGATGTCGTCCCACCAGAGCTGGTGGATCGCGGCGCGGTCGAGTGAGACGTCCTCGTCGAGTCCCAGGCCTGTTCCCATGTAGGGCGCAATCACCTCGCCGTCACGGGTCCAGAATCGCTCGTAGGAATAGAGGGAGAAGTTGTAGTCGAGCTGGAACATCGTCGCCGCCAAGCGATCCTCGGGGAACTCTTCGGCAAGCACTTGGCTCAAGGCGCCGAAATCGTTGGCGAGCAGCTCGGGCTGCGGCGCTGTGCCGACCAAGCTCGAAGCGTCCCACACGTCTCGCACCTCTTCATGCAACAGCAAGGACCGCGAGGTCGTTTCGCGACTCGGGAACAGGGGCCCAGAGTCGTCGAGCAGGTAGCCCTTCTGCACGCCTTCGATTCCGGTTCGCAGAAAGTAGTAGTTGACGATCGCGCCAGCGCCACCTGCGCTGCATCCTCCGACGAACATCTTGGGTACGACACTGAACATCTCGTTCAGCATCTCGGTCATCTTGAGCACATTGGTATGGCCCTGGTGCGCGAACACCGCGTCAGGCTCGATCCCGTCCGGATCTTCGTAGGTGTTGGTGATCGAGCCTGCGTAGACATCGCCCGTGCAGTACGGGACGAAGACCTTGTTCCAGTCGGCCATAGGGGTCACCGCGGGGTCGTCGTTCATGAGCGGATAGATCTCATTCACGTTGATCGAGAGACCCGCGACCTCTGCATGCATGTTCGCGTAGTCGTCGGGCAGGCCATTCGGGTTCGCCGCACCGCGCGCGCCGCCACCGACGCAGCTTTCGTAGTCCCAGCAGCCGCCGCCACCCATGAAGAACACGATGACATTGTCCGACGTCTCCGAGAAATCTACATAGAATGCGTACTGACTGCCGTCGCTGCAGATCGCGCCCTCGGGCTCGTATTTCACCCAGGCGCCGTATTCGGGCGGTTCGAAACCGCTGCCGCCGTTGCCGCCGTTGCCACCCGTGCCCGCAGTCCCGCTGCTGCTACTGCTGTCGTCGCTGCAGCCCGCTGCAAACAATCCCAAAACCAGGCTAAGCCCAAGAAACCATCTTTTAATCATAGCGCTAACCCTATCACCGAAATCGGATCCGTCGAACCTGCGGTCGAGGTTGATGACTTTCTTCGCAGCCGATCGGCCAGATGCTAATCATTCCAACGATGGAACCTCCGAATGAGCCAGCGGGACCCACGCCCGGCCCCGTCGAACCGCAACCGGTCAAGCTCGGTTTCAACCTGAGCCGGGACCGGGTCGCACTCACCGATCTGCTTTCTCGCGCCTCCGAAGCGTGGTCGAGGGACCTCGGCAGCTGGGTGCTTGCCATGCTTCTGTATTGGCTCATTGGAATGGGCGTCCCATTTGCGCTGGGCTTGGGCTGGGGGCTGGTCAGCGCGTTCCAGAAATCAGGGCCGGACACGAGCGCGATGTTCGCCGCCGTAGACGTCGTCGTGCAAGTCGTTCTGTCCCTGGTCCAACTGGTGATCTCGGGAGTCTTCACGCTCGGGCTTTGGGCGATGGCGATGCGGGGTCTTCACGGGCAGAGAACCACCGTGGGGACTTTGTTCAGCCAACTCTCGAAGATCGGGAAGTACGTCGTTCAGACGCTCGTGGTGTTCGTGGGAATCGCCCTGATCATTCTTCCCATCGTCGTAATCGTCTGGTTGGTTTTCGTCGGCCCGGTCGATCTCGAGACGCCGATGAGCGAGATCATGGACGACGCGGGGAGGCCCTTCGCATTGGCGAGCCTGCTGCTCCTGCCGCTCTACGTCTACATACTCACTGGCATCACATTCATTCAAGCGGAGCTTGCGTTCAACGACGACGCCGGCCCCATCGAGGCAATCATCTACTCCTGGCGAATCGCACGCGGCAAACGTTGGCGCATCATCGGCGTCGGCGTGCTCGCGATGCTAATCTTCGCGGGCTCGGCCATGTTCTGCGGCATCGGTCTTCTGTTCGGCGCGCCCCTGGCGACTCTGCTCTTGGCCGCGCTCTACTTGGGGCTTCGCAACGGCGCGGATGTGCCCCGAGCCAACACCGCGACGACCGTCGGCCGCTAGTATTGGCACGGCGCTTGCTCATCCCAAGGGTGAACCTGCTTCCACCGTGCCAACCTGCGCCCAGCGCGTCAAAAGGATGACAAAAATGTCTCGAATTCACCTTCTCCTTGGTCTTGGCTCAGCCCTGGTGCTTGCCCTGATTGCCCAGCCCAAGCCCGCACAAGCCTGTGGCGGGCTTTTTTGCTCCGCCTCCGCGCCGGTCAACCAGGCGGCCGAACGCATCATCTTCTCGAAGAACGCCGACCAGACGGTGACCGCGGTCGTTCAGATCCAATACGAAGGTCCGTCGGAGGAGTTCGCCTGGGTGCTCCCTGTGCCCGGTATTCCGGAGGTGAAAGTATCGTCGGATCTGGCATTCGCCCGGCTCCAGCAAGCGAGCAACCCCCAGTACACGTTCACCACGGAAGTTCAAGGCCGGTGTAAGCAAAATCGAGGCAACGACTCCGCATCAAGCGGCTCGCCACAAGGAGGCACCGGCGGCTCCGGCGGAGCCGGTGGCAACGGCGGCGTCAACGTGCTCGCATCCGGCACGGTTGGCCCCTACGACTACGTCGTCATCGAGCCGAAGGCGAGCTCGGAGAAGATCGGCGACGTCGCGGTCGAATGGTTGACCTTGGAAGGGTACGACGTGGTGCCACCGGGCGGCGATCCGAACGACATCGCCAACCTGCTCGGCGAGTACCTCCAAGACGCGATGAACCTGCTCGCGTTCCGGCTCACCAAAGGGAATGACACCGGCACCATTCGCCCGGTTTGGATCACCTACGAATCCGATCAACCGATGATTCCGATCCGCCCGACCGCCGTCGCCGCAAACGACGACATGGGCGTGATGGTCTGGGTGCTGGGCGAGAGCCGGGCGGTTCCGGTCAACTACAAAGGGCTCGAGCTCAACCAGGCGCTCATCAACTGGCTCAACGGCGCAGGGAACTACAATCAGGTCGTGATCGCGGCGGCGAACGAAGCCGGCGGTCAGGGATTCGTGTCGGAGCGCGCGGGTCCGAGCTTGGACTATGAAGGCATTCTGATCTTCGATTTCGAGAGAGCCGATTGGGAGGCGCTCCGGATGAGCGTGGAGGTTCTCTCTGCATCCGAGCTGGTCTCGGAGAGCAGTAACCGATTCCTCGGCTGGGATGGCTACCGAGCGCTGGTCGGTCGCTTTCTTCCTGACGGAGTCGACGTCGATGAGTTCTTGAGGTGCCCCGCTTGCAACCCCGCGGCCGTTGACGGCCTGGACAAGCAGGCCTTCGTCGACGCCCTCGGGGAAGAAGTCGTCGAGCCCATGATCGCCACGCAGGACCTCGTGCTTTCGCGCCCCTACGTGACCCGCTTTTATACCACCCTGTCGGCGCCCGAAATGGACCTCGATCCCTTGTTCGACTTCAACCCGGACCTGCCAGACATCTCGAACATCCACACGGCGCGTCGGGTGATCGAGTGTCACCGAAGCGTCTATATTTGGGAGGCGCCGTCTCGTTTCGAGCTCGAGGACGGCCGCGTCGTGCGTCTAAACCCGGGCGCCTCCTGGCCCTTCCTGGTGGGGGATGAAGATGCACCGCCCGCCAATGCGCTGGTCCTGTCGCTGACGACGAGTGGGCCGGGAACCGTCGTGCAGGACAACTCGGTGGCGATCAATCGAGCCCTTGCGGAGCACAACGCCACGGTGCCCTCACCGAGTGGGTGTGGATGTGGGGTGGTGTCGCCTCGTTCGCACGCGGCCACCTGGGCCAGCTTGGCGCTGTTCGTCCTTCTCATGAGGCGTCGGCGCCGGCCGGCCTAGGTGCCCAGACCTGGAATCGAACCAGGGACACGAGGATTTTCAGTCCACTGCTCTACCAACTGAGCTATCTGGGCCCGGAAATGAGGCGCGGAGCCTAGCTGCGGATAGAGACCTGTCAAGGGTCTGAAAAACTTGCGTTCCGGTCCGCGTTCACGATTACAATGTGAAACGGATGGTGTGATCGGGATGGAGAGCCCACTAGATGATCGTGGCAGCGATGCGTTTCGCATTCTGCTGAGCGCGGGTTCGAAAGGTCCGGGGCCGAAGTCCGAAGCCCTCGAGGCGCTTTCGCTGAGACCGGTTTGGTTGGCAACCTGGGAACCGCGCGCCGAGGGGTTCCGAACCCTGATCAACGCGGCGGGTGAAGAGGCCCTCGCAGTGTTCAGCTGCGAGACCGAGCTCAAAAGCGCAGCGAAGCAGTTCGATTGGCTGGAGAAAGATGGGACGGTAGCGACCCACCGCGCGATTGGCGGAGACATCCTGCGCCATGCATGGACGCGCGAGTATGCCTTCGTCGTGATCGACATCGGCACGGCGCACTCCCTGGAGTACGAGCGTGACGAGCTCAAGTCGATCCTTCGCGAGATGGACAGTACCGGTCCGTTCCGTACGTCGCGACCTCCTCCTCCGAGCTCGGAGAAGCCTTCAAAGCCTGCGGCACAAAGCTCGTTCCCTCCGCCCGCCGAGCAGATCTCGACCGTGTACAGCATGGCGCCCGGCCAGGTCGAGAAGATCGAGCGCCTGAGTGAGCTGCCTACGCAGCCGCATTCGATTCCATACGACAGCGAGCCTCCGACCCAGCCGCGCGCAGCGCTGAAGCCCAGCCAAGCGGCGCCGAAGAAAGACAAAGCGCCGCCGACGACGCGTAAGAGCTCACGCCCAGCACACAAGGCTAAGAGCGAGCCGCCCGGTGCAAACATCAAAGAGGTGCGGGCGGATTCGGCTCAGCCCGGTGAAGGCGGAACCTATGGCGCGGCGAGCATCGCCCCGACGGCTGGACGGCAGTCCGTGCCGATCACCTCTTCGATGATCGTCACGTCCGGGGACGCAAAGGAAGGTGGCTCGGAGCATCCGTTGAGCGCCAGCGCCCCAAAGCTCAACTCTGACTTGCCGACCGCGCCAGCCGCTCAGGTCCTAACCTCGCTGGAGCCCCAGAAACTGAATTTACCCCCGATCCCACCGGTCGTGCCGCCACCTGTGACACCCCAAGCCAAGGCATCGACAGTACCTCCGGGGGAGCGCACGGAGCCCGACGGGAAGCCACCCACGGCAGACCGCGCACGCATCCCGGTGCCGTCGATCGGAGACGGAATCAGGCTGGTGGAGCTCCGGGACGCACCGAACGAAGACTGGCTCAAAGCCATGGCCGATGTCTTGCGGGGCTTTTTCGAGATCGAGTGGGCCTCGTATTGCGAGGTCGCCCGCAAAGGCGGCGGCTCGACTCCGGCCATCGGCCTACGGATCACCGACAACTACCGCGACAACTTGACGGCGATCATCAAGGAGCTCATCGAGACCGGCCAGAAGCACGAGATGGAAATCGACGTGTTGCTGATCGACGGCCACGACATGCTCCGCAAAGCGCGTGAGCGAGGTTTCGTCTTCTATCCCTGGAAGCCGAAACCGTTTGGCCGATAGGGGATCGTGCGGGACCGTCGAGGCGGGCCCAACCGCCGCCACGGGTGCCGTGCTAAGACAGCCGCGTGCAGCTCGGTAACGCACTCCCATCGATTCGACACCCAATCCCATCGGCCGCAGGTCGATCGTGGGTAGAACGCCTCGCGGCCAGTGAGTGCCCTGCGCTGACGACTCGGCGCAAACGACGCGCAGAGCTCACCGGTGCAAGTCATGATCCGATCGTCTGGGTCCAAGCGCAGGGCGCGAACGTGATCGATTCCGACGGCAATCGATACGTCGACTTCACCTCGGGATTTGGGGTGGCGTTCGTGGGGCATCGTCATCCCGAGGTCGTCGAAGCCGTCAAACGGCAGGCGGATCGACTTCTGCACGCACTGGGCGACCTGCACCCGTCCGATGTAAAGATCCAACTGCTCGAAAAGCTCTGTACGCGAGCTCCTTGGCCGAAAGCGCGGGCCATGCTTTCGCTCAGCGGTGCGGATGCTGTCACTGCGGCGCTCAAGACAGCGGTGATGGCGACCGCAAAGACCGGCGTGGTCGCGTTTGAAGGGAGCTACCACGGGCTCAACTACGGTCCGCTCGCGGTGTCCGGTTTCGCCAAGCGCTTTCGCGAACCGTTCTTGGCGCAACTGCAGTCCGACGTGCACTTCGCCGCATGGCCCAGCCCCGATCTCGGTGTAGAAGCAGCACTCAAAACGCTACCCAAAGACTGGAGCCGCATTGGCGCCGTCATCGTCGAGCCGATTCAGGGGCGCGCCGGCGTTCGCTTTCCGCCGCTGGGCTTTCTCGAAGCACTCGGCCAAGCGTGCAAGAAGAACGGCGCCCTGCTCATCGTTGATGAGATTCTCACCGGCGTCGGCCGCTGCGGCGCCTGGTGGAGGTCGGTCGACGAAGGCCTCATTCCAGATCTGGTTTGCGCAGGCAAGGCGCTGGGTGGTGGACTGCCCGTCAGCGCATGCATCGGGCGTGAGGACGTCATGCGCGCCTGGGGCGACCCGGACCGCGAGGCGATTCATACGGGTACTTTTTTCGGGGACCCATTGGGCTCCGCAGCCGCGCTTGCCACCATCGAGTTGATCGAACGCGACGAGCTTGCCCAACGAGCCGTCGATCGAGGTAAGACGTTCGCTACGATGCTGCGCGCCGAGCGACTCCCGTCGGTGACCGGAGTACGCCAGGCAGGCATGATGCTCGGACTGCAATTGGAGGGCAGCATGCAGGCCTTGCGCGTCAGTCGCTCGCTCCTCGAACGCGGCTACCTCGTGCTTCCGGCAGGCGCAGAGGCCGACGTGATTCAGCTGACCCCGCCGGTCACTGTGAACGACGAACAGCTCGAGGGCTTCGTCGCGTCGCTGCGAGCTTCGCTAGGGGGCCGATGAGCCGCCGCAGCGACCTCAAGAGCCGCATCGAAGCGATGATAGTACGCTTCGAGAGAGGCGGGGAAGTCGATCCCAAGCATCGGGATGCGCTGATCGAAGACCTCGCGACATGGCAGGCGAGCCGCATCCCGGGGTACAGCCGATTGCAACGCCAGGGTGACTGGCCTCCTGCGCTTCCAACCGACGTCTTTCGGTTTCGACGGGTTGCAGCCCACACGAAAGAACAGGACGTTCGCGTGTTCCTGAGCTCGGGCACCACCTCGTCCGAGCGAAGCGTCCATGCGTATGAGGACCTGAGCTTGTATGACCTCGCCGCCCGTGCGGCGGCGCGCCGAATGCTCTTTCCGGACGTCGACCAGATCCGACTGCTGATGCTGGCTCCGCACGAGAAGGAAGCGCCGGACTCTTCCCTCGAATACATGCTGACTCGATTTGCGGAATGGTTTGGGGCCGAATGTATCTGGGCCTGGCGCCAAGGAGAGCTGGACCTCGACCTGCTGACGGACGCGCTCGGCCGCGCGGAGGCTGCGCGCGAACCGATCGCCTTGCTCGGCACCTCGTTTGCCTTCGTCCATGCCGAGGACGGTCTCGGCCAACGGCGCTTCGAGCTCGCCCCCGGGAGCCGAGTCATGCAAACCGGCGGCTACAAGGGGCGCTCCCGTGAAGTGGATTCCGAAGTCCTGCTCGAGGCGATCAGCGATCGGTACGGCATCTCCGCTCCCTGGATCATCAACGAGTTTGGAGCGACAGAGCTCAGCTCGCAGCTTTACGAGACGGCCTTGCGCGAAGCCATTCACGGCCCGGCAGGACCTCGGAGGCTCTGGGTTCCGCCTTGGGTGCGTGCAACGCCGGTCGACCCGGACACCCTTCGGCCAGTCGAAGGAGACACGGTCGGCATCCTCCGAATCGACGACACCGCAAACTTGGATTCGGTTTGCTGCATTCAAACCGCGGACTTGGCGCAGCGTGTCGGGGACGGGATCGTCGTGCTCGGACGGGCCCCGGGTGCGACACCGCGTGGCTGTTCGCTCGCCGCGGACCAAGCCCTGGGGGCGCGTTGACCGACGACGCAGCCACGATTCGGGGTCGTGCCACCGCCGTTCTGAACGCAGTCCACGCCCTGCGCGCAGCGAGCACCGACGACCGGGCGGCCTGGCTTGCCGAAGCGGCCGTGACTTTGAAGCTGCATGCCCGGCAGGCGGGCCCAGAACTGTCCGAAGCGACAGGCTTGACTACGCCAATGGTCGACTGGGCGAGCGACACGACGCTCGACACCATTCGACAGGACACCCTGCTCGCCCTCGCTCGGAAAGCGAGTCTCGAAGGCGGGCAGTCGTCTGGGCCAATCACGATGCTGGCCGTCGTGCTTGCAGGCAATGTGTTCACCGCTTCGGTGCGAAGCATCGTCGTTCCACTACTGCTGGGCGTTTCAGTGCTCGTCAAAGCTTCCTCGAAGGAAATCACGTTTCCGACGATGTTGAGGGACGCCCTGCGACGAACCAACGCCACCTTGGGTGCGGCTATCGATATCGTGGCGTTCCCGGGAGGCGATGCTGGTTGCGAAACCGCCCTCGTCGAACGCGCCGAGGCGGTTTCGGTCTACGGCAGCGACGAGACTGTTGGCGCGATGGCGTCGCGCGTCGGCCATGCTTCGCTCATCCCTCACGGGCACGGTGTGAGTGTGGCGTACTGTAATACCGTTGCGCTGGGCGATGCACAGCGGAGCGATACCATGGCCAATCTGTCACTCGACATCTGCGCCTACGACCAACGCGGATGCCTCTCCCCGCAGCTGGTCTTCATCGAGGCTGCCACCGAACGATCGGCGAGGGATTTCGCCGTTCGTCTGGCTGAAGAAGGGCTCGACCCGATGAGTCAGACCTTGCCTCGGGGCCCACTGCCCGCGTCGGTCGGCGCCGAACAGACGCAGTGGCGCGGTGTCGCCGAGGTCGAAGGAACCCTGATTCGAGGCAAGAGCTATGGGCTCGCAATTCGCTCGGCGCAGGCGGTTCGATGGAGCCCCGGCTATCGAAACGTGTCGATCGTGCCGGTTCGTACGATCGACGAGGCCTTTGGCGCGATCGAACCGATGGGCGCCACGCTGAAGTGCATCGGCGCCGACCTGGCATCGATCTCCGAAGTCCGAGCTCGCCTGCGCGAGAGCCGAGTGCTCAGCGCGTACGCATGCATCCTCGGCTCGATGCAAACGCCCGCCCTCGACGCACCGGCGGATGGCCTCCCGATCTGGCACGGGCTGCTGCGGCCTTGAGAGATGGCTCGAGGGGCGACGACTAGACGCCTATGAAGAGTCGTTGCCCGAAGTTGCGCTCTAGCTTGGCGCCGAAGATTTTCGAAGCGGCGCCTTCGATGTCATATTCGATGCGCTTGAAATGAAACGAGCGCGTGTCGCTGTCGTACACCGTGTAGCTTGCGCGGTTGTCGTAGTCACGGGGCTGGCCGACGGAGCCTACGCTGACGATGTACTTGATACCGTCCTCGAGTGTGAAATCCTCGGGCGGCAACTCCTGCACGTCGCCGGGTCGAAGTGCGAACACCTTGCAGAGATGCGAGTGCCCGATGAACGTGATGTGGCCCAGCTCATCCCAAATGGGAAGACACTCGGCAGCCTGGTCGGGTGCAAAGATGTACTCGAACTCCTCGAGACGCACCGGGGAGCCATGGCACAAGTCCACGCCGGTCCCTTCCACGACGTGCTTGTAAGGAAGCTGTTTGAGCCAGGCCATGTTCTGTGGCGTCAGCGAGCGGGCGTGCAGGTCCAGCGCCTGGCGGGCAGCCTCGTAGTAGTACGAGTAGTCCATTCGGCCAGCGACCGCGGCGTCATGGTTTCCGAGGATGGTGACCTCGGCCACGTCGCGCACGATGTCCGCGCACTCATTCGGGCTCCCGCCATAGCCGACGACATCGCCCAAGCAGTAATAAATGTCGATATCCTCGGTGCCGTAGGCCTCCATGACGGAGGACATGGCTTCGAGATTCGCGTGTACGTCGCTAAATATGCCGAGCCGCATGGTTGGTTCGTCAGAGGTCCCTAATGTTCCATGTTACACGATAGCCCGGGTGCGGTCGAAGTACCGTGGATCTGGCGGAGCCGCGCAAGAGCGTTGCGATTAGCCTGAATCTGCGAATCGGAGAGGCCGTGTACGGACGGGGCGGACAGGGTTTGCTCGAAGTTCTGCTCCAGCACGGCCGCCAGCTGCTGGGCGTCTGGAGCCAAACCGAACCGGACCGCCTGAGGTAGGAGCTCGTTGGACATCGCCAAGCCGAACCGAAGCGCATCGGAAACCAGCCTGCGCCTCGACAGCTCGAACACCGGCCTCGGGACGCTGATGACGAGGAGCGCTTCGTCGACCTTCTTCGGGCTGGTCCAGGCCTGGAGTCGCTCCAATCGTCCGAGCGCCTCCGCCGCGTTCGACGCAACGTCCTCGAGCACAAACGGATGGTCGACCTGTCCGGTTGCGGGCGGTGTCAGTCGGCATGCCTCGACAGCCTCTTCCCAGCGACCAGGCAGCGCTTGGGGAGCGAGCTCGCTGCGATCGAGGATCATCTTGGCGTTCGCGGCTCGGGGCGCCTCGAGCCGAAACGAACGAAGCAGCACCCGATGGTCGCTGTAGGCAACGACCGTTGCGTGAAAATCGCGTCGTAGCAGCTCTAGGATTCGTTCGTCTGCAGAGCGCTGAGGATTGAGATACGCGCGACGAACGGCATTGGTTTGGCGGTCCGTCAGCAAGAGGATGCCGATCGCCAACTGATGGACCGTTTTGAGCTGAATGAGGAGATCGCTGCTGTCCTCCGCGAACGCATCGTGCTCGCCCGCCCCCAGTTGGACGAAGATCCAAAGCTCTTCGTCGTCGATCAGCAGAGCCAGCTCGGCGGAAGCACGAGCCCAGAACTCCGCGGGCGGCAGCAAGGTCGCAGGTCGCGGGTATTGACTCGCAACCAAGGGAGGTCGATCCAGTGGCTCGAGCTCCGTGAGCTCGACCTCCGTCGTCTGCAGGTCTTCGAGATATCGGTCGAGGCCGTGGCGCCCAAAGACGATCACGAAGTGCCGGACGTAGTCGGGTACGTCTTCCTCGTGCTCCTTCATCAACGAGTCCAGAAGCTTCGCCCGCTCCGAAAGCTCTCTGCCTCGCGCCGCGTGAGGAATCACGAGCACGAACCGATGCGCGTCAGGGTCATGGTAGATGAACGGCACATCGATGACCTCGCCGTCGTCGAGCCTGTGCAGCGTGCCCCGAAGAGCCGACTCACGAAGCTCAGGGTTTTCGGCTACGTTGACGACTCGATAGACCTCGACTTCGATGGGCTCGCGGTCCTGTCGGAACACACGAACCCGCTCCATTCGGGTGCGGCCCGAAGGCCCAAGATAGGAGGCTGGCCCAGCGTCCGAGGAAGGGCCGGCGTAGGGGTGGTGAGTCAACGGAGATCCGACCTCCGGCCTAACCCATTCACCGACCGATGGCCAGCTCACCGAAGCAGGCTATTGTGGGGCTGTGATGGAAACCACCGACGCTGTGCGAGACCTCACCGTGGCCTGCGTGACCTCGGTCAAGAACGCCACGGGAATCGTTCTCGACATGACTCAGGACACGCTCCCGATTCTGGACCACCATGCGGAGCTTCTCGACTCCCCGCGTGACGAGATCGTCTCCTTGCTCGCCCCGATGAGCGGCGCCTACTTCGGCGAGCTCCTCCGCCGTCACTTCGACGACGGTCACTGGGTCACCGACGCGGACGACTACACCGGCTGGCGCCTGGGTTTCGAGCGTTGCTCCTTGGCCTTCAATCCGATCGGGATCGCGCTCGAAGTGCTGCTGGGTCAAGACGTGCCCGACTGGGGCGCCCAGCTGAAGACCGCTCCCGAGGATCAGCTTCGGAGCAAGAAGGCACTCGAGGTGTACGGCGACGTTCGTGATCGCGACTACTACACGTTCACAGTGCGTTTCGAAGCGATCGAGCAGGCATATCTGGGTTTGCTGAATAATCCCGCTGGCATGGGACCGAAGCCTTGACATGAACCGGTCGGCCTCCATATTTGCTCAAGCTCCTGGAAACACACGCGTTTTTGAGCTCTCCAAGTGACCGATTCACAAGCACCAGTACTGGAGCAACCCACGTGTGGCGACCTGCTCACGACCGGGGATATGGCGCGGCTCAGCCAGAGCACGCTTCGAACGGTGCGTTTCTATGAGCAGGAAGGCTTGATCGAGCCGGAGCGCCGTAGCGCCTGCGGTCACCGCCTCTTTTCGGGGAGCGAGTTGCTGAAACTGCAACTGGCCCTAGACCTCCGCGAGGCCGGCTTGTCGCTGCAGAACATCAAAGATCTGTTTTGCCTCAAGTCCGACTGTACCTGCCCTGAAGAAGCCAGCCAACGGATGTCCCACGTGTTGACCGAGCAAATCGACACCATGCAACAGAAGATTGCAAAGCTCCGGAAGCTGCGAGAGGAGCTGACTGCGATGGTGTCCGTGCTGACAGAGTGCCAGTCCTGCGACGAGGGCAACTTCCCGCTCGCGTGCGAAAACTGCGACGTGCTCAGCAGCCCAGAGTTGCCGAGGGCGCTGCAGGTACTCTGGCACGAGTCCTGAGAGAGGCTCCGATGGATTGGCAACCGAGCACTCCGTTGTCGGCTGAGGAGCTGGCCAGGCTTCCGGTGTTTCCTCTGCCGCGCGTCGTCTTCTTTCCCGGGACCGCACTGCCGCTACATTTCTTCGAGCCGCGCTACACCGAGATGATCGAGGTCTGTCTGGAAAGCGGCTGCACCGCAATGGCGGTCGCGTTGCTCGCCCCGGGTTGGGAGGATCACTACGACGAGAATCCAGCGATCCATGAAATCGCTGGCGCGGGCCGCATCGTCGCACACCAGGCCCGGCCGGACGGCACGCACGACGTGATTCTGCACGGCCTCAACCGAGTTCGGCTCTACGAGCTTCCAAACCAAGATCATGCCTATCGCTGCGCCCGTGCAGTTCCGATCGAGGATTCGGGCAGGGCAACGTCTTCGGACGTGCTCGCCATGATGGCCTGCGCAACCCGCGTTGCGGCCAAGGTTCGCGAAAGGCAGCCGGATTTTGCCCTGCAAGTCTCGGCCGAGTTGACTCCGGCACGCGCAGCCGATGTGGTCGCTGATCAGCTCGTCGTGAGTCCAGAAGAGCGTCAACGAATTCTCGAGAGCAGCGACGTAAAAGAACGCGTGGACCTCGTCACCGAATCGGTCGCTTCGCTGCTTGCGCAGCTATCGGATGCACATGTGCCGTCCTAGCTCGGATGGAACCCATCCCTTGCCTGTGGTACCGAGCCTTCTCAGCATGAGTGAAGCAAGCAAACACGAACCCACCGTCGAGCGGTATGCCGAGGCAGAGATGCCCACGCGTTTCGGGCCGTTCCGCCTGGTCGTGTACCGCGAGCTCGACGGGGACAAGGAACACCTGGCCGTGATTGCCGGCGAGGTCGAGGGGGCCGAAGACCTGCTGATTCGAGTCCATAGCGAGTGCCTGACCGGAGAAGCGCTTCACTCCCTTCGCTGCGACTGCCGCGATCAGCTCGACTTGGCACTGGAACGCATTCAGACCGCTGGCACCGGTGCGATCCTCTACCTTCGGCAAGAGGGACGCGGCATCGGCCTCGGAAACAAGATTCGCGCATACGCGAAACAAGACGAAGGGCTCGACACCGTGGATGCCAACCTCGCGCTCGGCTTCGAGGAGGACCAGCGGGGCTACCATGTCGCTGCCGACATGCTGCGCGACCTCGGCGTTCGCTCCGTCGCGTTGATGACGAACAACCCTCGCAAGGTAGAGGGCCTCGAAAGCGACGGCATTCGCGTGACGCGCCGCGAGCCCCACGAAGTCGAGAGCCACGAGCACAACCGGGACTACCTGAAGACCAAACAAGACCGCCTCGGCCACCTCGGCACCAACGGCAACGACTGAGCCCCCCGCAAAGCCGACGCGCAGCGTCGTCCACGGGGCTCCGCCACCTGGCAGGATTCGCTTGCTTGGGCGCCGGGCCAGGTGAGCAATGCGCAGCGTCGGCTTTACGTGGTGGCACCGACGCAGCGACTGCCGTACGCTCGCCGCGTGACTTCTGCGCAACTCCCCAAGCTGTTCCTATTCGCCGTGGCCCTCTGCCTGCTTGCCGCATGCAGCAAGACGACGACCAACATCTCCCAGAGCTATCGAAACCCAGGCTACGAACAAACGGTCTTCAAAAAGCTGTTCGTCATCGGGGTCGCTCAGAACCAGGAGAGCCGTCAGGCCTTCGAGGATGCCTTCGCCAAGGCGATCAACGGGCAGGGGGGTTCGGCCGAGGCGAGTTGGGGCCACTTGCCGAAGAGCGAGCAGCTGACCGAAGACGAGATCCGCAGCGCGGTGCAAGCGGGCGGCTATGACGGCGTGCTCATCACGCGCCTCCTCGCCGTCGATAAGGAGCAGCAGTACACCCCGGCATCGGCGTACAACAACCCGCAAACGAGGTACTACGCCGGAGGGGGCGGTTTGTATGGATACGGATTTTACGGCTTCTACGGCACCACCTACGCGAAGGTGCACGAGCCGGGCTACTTCGAAACCAGCACGACGATCCGGGTGGAAACAAACCTTTATTCATTGGCCACCGATGGTCTGGTCTGGACGGGCCAATCGGCAACCGTGGACCCAACGTCCATCGCCGATGCCCGCGAATCGATGACCGAAGCGGTCGCCCAGAAGCTCAAACAAGAGAAGCTAATCCCGTAAGGACACGCTCTCCCTACGGACCAGGCCTGGTTCCGGGTGCTTATCTGCCCCCGTTTAGCGTGTAGGTTCTCAGTATTCTGACTGCTGCCGCATGAGCTCCGCCTGATGATGGCTTCGAAGTGACGTGAGAAGGCCTTGGAGATCGCCCTGGAGCACCTGGTCGAGGTTGTGCAGCGTTAGTTGAATGCGGTGGTCGGTAATTCGGTTTTGCGGGTAGTTGTAGGTTCGAATCTTTTCCGAGCGTTCGCCTGAACCGACCATGCTTCGACGCTCGGAGCTGACCGCGCTCGCCTGCGCTTCGCGCTCGATCTCCAGGAGCTTGGCCGACAGAATTTGTAGCGCCTTGGCCTTGTTTTGATGCTGTGACCGCTGCTGCTCGGAGCGCACCATGATGCCGCTCGGAATGTGCTTAATCTGCACGGCCGAGAGCGTCCGGTTCACGTGCTGGCCGCCCGGACCGCCCGCAGCGGTCGCGCTGATCTCGAGGTCTTTCGGGTCGATTTTGACCTCATCGACGTCATCGACCTCAGGGAGAACCGCGACGGTCGCCGTCGATGTGTGGATGCGCCCCTGGGATTCGGTTGCCGGAATTCGCTGAACCCGGTGCACGCCTCCTTCGAATCGAAGACGGGAGTAGACGTTGTCGCCGGAGACGGTGGCGATGACTTCCTTGAGACCGCCGGCAGACGCTTCGCTCATCGACATGACCTCGACCTTCCAGCCCTGTGTTTCCGCGTATCGCGAATACATGCGGAACAGGTCCGCGGCGAAGAGAGCCGCCTCCTCGCCGCCCGTGCCGCTGCGAATCTCGAGAATGGTGTCGCGCTGGTCGTTTGGATCCTTGGGCAGTAGCAAGACGTTGATCGCCGCTTCGAGCTGTCCGCATTCGTCTTCGAGCGCGGGAATCTCGTCAGCCGCGAGCTCGCGAAGATCAGAATCGGAAAGTGCTTCTTTGTGACCTGCGAGGTCCTCGGCGACTTGGCAGTAACGCCGGTACGCTTCCACGACTTCCTCGAGCTCTGCCCGCTCCTTGGTGAGCCCGGTATACCGCTTGGCGTCGGACACCACGTTGGGCTGACAGAGCAGCTCTTCGATCTCTCTGTAGCGAGCCGTCAGCGACTCGAGCTTGTCTGTAGGAAGCATGTTTAGACAGCGCGGGAGATGCCCAAGGACCCGTCCCCGCTCAATACTTCCCTGAAGCGGGCGAAACTCGCAAAGACAATCGGCTCTTCATCGTGCGGCACCGCGTCTTGGATACGTTCGCGCCAGGCGGCGGTTTCCATCGCGGCGATGGCGATCTCGACTTGATCATCGTTTGGCTGCCGAGTGGTGATCTTCTGAAACAGAAAGCCGGGATAGAGCACCACCCGACGCCAACCGGTCGTGCAAAACCGGGCACTGAGGCGCTGGAATTCATAGGAGATGGCAGCGATGATGGGCAGAAGCCCGATGCGAATCAGGAGCAGCGCGACCTGACCGAGCCAGCCTTCGACGTTGGGCATGAGCAGCGGCGCGGCAAGCGAGCCGAGAATAATCGACACGACGATGACGACGACCAGGAATGTCGTGCCGCAGCGTGGGTGCAGCGTGGTTTGCGCCTGCACGTTCTCGACCGTCAGCGGCAGGTTCTTCTCGTACGCGTGAATCGTCTTGTGTTCCGCCCCGTGATACTGAAACAGACGCCGCACGTCCGGGATTCGACTGATCGCGAACAGGTAACCAATGAAAATCAGAAGCTTGAACCCGCCGATCAGAACGTGAAACGCGGTGTCGGTCAGCCCCAAGTCCCAGCCTGCCCCCTTCGCGGCCAAGCTCGCGAGAAATTGGGGCAGCGCCACGAAGAGTCCGAGCGCAAGCACGGTCGAAATGATCACCGCCAGCCGCCCCGAGCCCTGGTCTTGCGCGAGCTCCTCCTCGGTCATTTGCTGCTCCGCCGAGAACTGAAGCGCCGAGAAGCCCATGGTCATCGACTCGACTAGCATCGCCACGCCGCGAAAGCCCGGAAGCTTCCACAGCTTCTTCGACCAAGTAGAACGGTACGGTCCTTCGCGAAGCGCAATCGTTCCGTCGGGCCGGCGTACAGCCACCGTCAGACACGCGGGAGCCCGCATCATCACGCCTTCGATCACCGCCTGCCCACCGATGTAGGGCTGGGCCATCGTGGCCAGTATGGCGCCCTTGCGGGGCAAGGCCGCCTAGTTGTCAGCGGGCGCTTCGGGCGCCGCCTCGGCCTTGTTCTTACCGGCTGTCGCGTACTTCCTGCGGAAGCGCTCGACGCGACCGGCTGTGTCCACCAGCTTCTGCTTGCCCGTGTAGAACGGGTGGCATTCCGAGCAGATGTCCACCTGTTCGATGCTCATGGTCGAGCGCATCTCGAACGAGGCGCCGCACGCGCAATGCACGGTGAGCGTGTGGTATTCAGGATGGATGTCGGATTTCATGGCTGTCGTGCTCCGTCGCTAAGCGAGGCCGCCCTATGTAGCCTAGGTGACCCCTGACGGCAAATCATCGGGCCGGAGAGCCTCAAACGCAAGTCTTGCTGCCGAATAGCTTCGTCATATCAATCGGTTAGGTTCTTCTTGCTCTTGGTCGCGACGGACTCGGTTTCTGCGAGGCTTTCCGACTCGGCGACCTCCACCCGGACACGCGGGCCGCGGGCATCGACGATCTCCCGAAAGACGTAGTGGATTTCGCCTTCGTCGGTCACGCGCATCGAAACGCGCACTTCGTCGACGAGTTGATCGAGAAGCGCTTCGGCCTCCGCGCTCACGACGCTCAGTCCATTGGCAACGTCGATGACGCGTAAGGTGCCGCCCTGTTTCTCTGCCAACGCAAAGAGGCGCTGCTCCGAAATCGTGCTTGCGAGCCGCTTCGCGCGCTGGCCGAAGCGACGGCTCTCCCAAAGACTCAAGCCTCCGGTTGCAACACCACCACCGGCGATCACCGCGGCAACGACGAGACCTGCGCCGGACCCGGTCGCCGCGGCGACAATCCCGCCCACGAGCAGCCCGGCGCCCAAGGCTGCCACTCCGGCGATATAAAAGCCGATGGACCATCCTCGCGCGATACGGGCTTTGGCATGGATGCTTTTTGACCGTCGGCTCATGTCGGACAATAGCTCTAGCGCCGACCACCCTCAAGGTTCAAGCTCCTGGTCTTCTTGCGCCTAGCGGCAAGCCTTTTGCCAAGTTAAGTTGCGCGGGTGACGATGAAACCAAAGGCAGCCGCACGTTTCGTACTTGCGACATCGCTCGCGGTCGCGACGATCTTCGTGGTCGGTTGCGCGACCGCCGCGCCGCAAGCAAGCACGACGGTCGAAAAAACGTCCGCGCCGCCAAGGCCGGTTTCCCAGGCTTCCGTAGCCCCGAAGCTCGTGGTGTTGATTGTGATGGATCAGCTCGGCTCCTGGGTCCTGGACGAACAATTGTTGCTCCTTCCGAGCGACAGTGTGATTCGCCGCGCCTATGAAGATGGCGCAGCCCACATGGCGGAGCTCCCGTATGCGTCCACCCAGACGGCGCCCGGGCACGCGTCGCTCACGACCGGTGTGGTGCCGGCCGTCCACGGGATCGTCGCAAACGCCGTCTACGACCCGGAGCTCGGGTCGCGTCTTACGGTCGACGACAGAAAACACGCGGTTCTCGGGAACCCGAACCGGTACGTGAGCCCCTCGCAGCTTCGCGCGGAAACCGTTGCGGACATCTTGCACCGCGAGAGCGATGCCAAAGCGCAGATCGTGGGCATCTCGATCAAGGCCCGCTCCGCAGCGCTGCCGGTTGGCAAGTCGCCCAACATCGCGGTCTTCTACGACTCCGTCGCTCGGTCGATGACGACATCGACCTATTACGCACCAAAGAAGACGTTCCCGGACTGGCTTCGCGATTTCAACAAGGCAAACCCGGTGGAGCCTCTGCTCCAAACATGGGAGCCGGGCGATCCAACCCGGCTCGAGTCGCACCTCGGCCCCGACGCTTCGCCTGGCGAGATGTACCCGACCTTCCCGCACGACCCGCGGGAGGCGCCCGACCCCTGGTACGCCTTTGCCGGGACGCCAGACTCGAGTGAGTACCTGATGGCGGCGGCCTACGCTGTGGTGAAGGCCAATCAAATGGGCATCGACGATGTGCCGGATTTCCTCGCGCTGGGAATCTCAGGTGCGGATATCGTCGGGCACGTTTGGGGTCCGCAGTCCTGGGAGTACGCGGACAACTTGCAGCGAATCGACCGCGCCCTGACGCGTTTCGTGAAGCTCCTCGAGGCACGCGGCCCGGTTGCTTTCATCCTCACCGCCGACCACGGGGTCGCAGAGTTGCCAGAGCGCGCGAAGGCGGAAGGCAGGGCAGGAGGACGACTTCGAGGAAACGCGCTGACGGAAGCCGCCGAGCGGGCCGCCGACTCAGCCTTGGGTGAAGGCAACTGGGTCGCCGGTTATGTTGCGCCTTTGTTCACCTACGCGGCTGACGGCAAAGCGCGGCACGAAGAGGTCACCAAAGTGCTGCGCAAGGCCATGCCTAAAATCGAAGGGGTCAAGGCGGTCTACGACGCGCGAAACGCCGCCGAGCTGCGAACGAGCGGGAAGAACATCGAGCGACTGATCGGCGCGACTCTCCCGGACGACCCACCGGGCGATCTCTACCTCGTCACCGAGCCGGGTTGGTTCGACGCGCTTTCTGAGCTTGGCGGCACGAACCATGGAACCCCTTGGGACTACGATCGCCGCGTGCCCGTCCTGATGTGGGGCACCGCCATCGAGCGCCGCACGACCGAAGAAACACAAGACCCGCTGCGAGTTGCCACGACGCTCGCTGCGCTGCTGAACGTTTCCGCTCCCCCTGGCGCTCCAAGTGAGCCGCTTCCAGGTGTCATGAAACTCCCCGATTGAGTATGCTCCGCAAATGAAGCTCGCAATCGCAGTCGGAAAGCTCATCGTGCTCGTTGGATGGGCCTGGGGCGTTCTTTCGTTCCTCGCGCCGGCGTCCGTGCCGCAGGCAGGAATCGGCCAAATGCTTTTCTTGGGCCTCTTGGCAGTACATGCGGCGGAAGCCTTTGCCTTCGCCAAGAGCCTTGCTGCCGAGGCCGGTGGCTCGATCGGCAGCCATGTCGGAAATCTGCTGGTTTTCGGCTACTTCCATGTCTTGGGCGTGCGGTACGGTTGAGGTTTGCGGCACAGAGCCGATGGGCAATAACTGAGCGATGGGCCAGAAGCGAATTCACCTCGTCGTCCGGGGTCGCGTGCAGGGCGTGTACTTCCGGGCCACCGCGCAGCGCGAAGCGAGGCAACACGGATTGAGTGGCTGGGTGAAGAACCGCGGCGACGGCTCGGTCGAGATCGTCGCCGAGGGCGAAGAGGACGACGTGAAGGACTTCTTGTCCTGGGCGCATGCGGGCCCGTCGACGGCAAGAGTCGACGCGGTCGACGTCCGCTGGCGAAGTTATACCGGCGAGTACACGGACTTCCGCATCACCCGCTGACGAGCGGCCGGGTGGCGGAGCGTCCTCCGAGCGCAGAAGGCGCCGTCGAAATTGGGGGCGCGCTCTGCGGCCGATAGATGATCCCATCGGGCACATCTTCGTAATCGACCTTCGGGCTTCGATAGGTGCCGACGAGGCGATCCCAGAACGTGAAGTACTGACCGAGGTTGAAGTCGCTGTACCAGTGATGGAGCGTGTGGTGGTCGGTGTAGTTGAGCCAAGGCCAGCGGAAGAAGCTCACGCGATCGTGAATGCAAACTGCCCAAAGCGTCACGAAGGTCACCGAGACAACATAGACGACCGCGTGAACCGGAAAGAAAAACGCCGCAATGTGGTGTGGAACCGCTTGCAGAAAAGAGTCCATCGGATTGAAGGACAATGCGGAATAGGGCTGCGGCACTCTGTACTTGTGGTGGCGCTCGTGAACGTACTTCCAGAGCCAGGGGACGCGGTGAAACGCGTAGTGCGTCCAGTAAATCAGCGTCTCGGTGAAGACGAGGAGCAAAATCACCTGCGCGAACATCCAACCCCAGCCGTGATCGCTGACGTCGTAGTACATCTTCGAGTAGTTCTTCGCGATGAGCAGGTGGATCGGAAGCATCAGGACCCCGTTGCCGATGATCCCGATGACGACCCACTTGATGGCGGATTTCATCTCTTTGGGATCGAGCTCGTAGTCCGGGTGAAAGCGATCTTTGAACTTCTTGAAGTAGAGAAAGTACGCCACAGAGGCGATCGAGAAGAAGTAGAGCATCCCGCCGCCGGCGAAGACGAGAAACATCACGCCGGGCGTGTCCGGCAGACCTAGCAAACGTGCAATCACAGACGCGTTAATATCGGCTTCGCGAGCCTTGTAAAGAGATAGGCGGCCTCGGCGAAAGGTCGGAAGTACCCGCATAAGAAGGGAATTTCGCACTTGTGATCGACGAGAGGACCGTTCGCCCCCAGTTGACAACCGTTCACCCTACGACGCGCACCGTTGGGCCGCTTTCTCGGCCTGAAAACGAGGATGAGCCTACATTGCCCGACGAAGAGGGCCCATGAGAGCCCTGCGTTGGAGAGTAACCGTGGTCGAGAACTACCGTTTTCCAGGCATTCCTCTTGGTTGGTATACGGTCGCCACCTCGAAAGAGGTTCGGGCGAGCCAGATTGTGCCGGTTAAGTACTTCGGCGAGGAGCTCATCCTCTACCGAACCGGGTCCGGCAACGTGCGACTTACAGGCGCCTATTGCCCGCACCTCGGCGCGCATCTTGGCGCAGGCAAGGTAGAGGGCGAGAACCTCCGATGCGCATTTCACGGCTTCGAATTCGGGGGTGACGGCCGCTGCGTGAAGACCGCCTACGGCAAAGGAGTTCCCCGCAAGGCCAAGCTCTCCACTTGGCCGGTGCGCGAACACAACGGGTACATTTTCGCCTGGTACCACCCCGAAGGGAAGCAGCCCGATTGGGAAGTCCCGGTCTTGCCGGGCCCCGCCGAAGGATGGACGGCCTTCAGCACTCGAGCGCTGGAAGTGAACAGCCACCCTCAAGAGACGAGTGAGAACAGCGTCGACATTGGGCACTTCGTTCAAGTTCACGGCTTCGGCGGCGCCTGGACCGAGGGAGACCTCGAGGTCGACGGCCATCTGTTGAAAGGCGCCTACGGAATCCAATATCCGCTCGGCAGTAGGCTCCGCTTCATCGCCAAGTTCCGCGTCGAGGTTCACGGGCTTGGATACTCACTGGTCCGCGTGAGCATCGAACGCTTCGGCATCGAGATCAACCTGCTGGTCATGTCGAGCCCAGTCGACCACGGCAAGATCATCCTGCGCACCGCATCGTCGGTGAAGCAGGTCGGAGTGCGACCACTGGCGCACATCGTCCGCAGCGCAGCCACCTGGGGTCTCAATCGAGAGGTCGGCCAGGACGCTCCAATCTGGGAGACCAAGCGCTACGTGGAAAAGCCGATCCTCGCCGAAGGCGACGGACCTATCGGTGAGTACCGACGGTACTGCAAGCAGTTCTACGTCCAAGAGCCGGCGAAGCCCACCCAGCTGCCCGTCGTCGCTGCCTGAACGCGGACAGCAGTACTAGGCGGTTCGCACAGGACCGCCCGTACTATTGGCTGATGATCTGCGTCCAGCGCGCCATGCGTGATTGGAGCTCGCCTTCGAGATAGGCGTCATTCACGCCCAGGCCCTCACAAGCGTGCTCCGCGCGCATCATGAGATCGATGAACCGATCCTCGCGCTTGAGCGCGTCGAGTTGGTCCAAGCTTCCACGGATGAGAATGATCCCGTTCAGGTCGCCGCCAGTTGGGTTGAAGATCACCGGCTCGAAGCTCTCGATTGCGCCCTTGCTCTGTAGGGTGCCGTAGTACTCCAAAGACTGACCAAAGATTGAAAGGCCCTGCTGCTCGCGTCCGGGTACGACGCGATTCCATCGAATTACAATTGCTGCATCAGCCATCGTCTTGCTCCTTTGCGCCGGCGAGCGCCCACCGCTCGCCCTAGGATCCCCGAGCCTACGCCTGCGGCCGCATCGCCGATATACGCAATTCTTCTCCAAAACGTCCGTCCGGGGCTGCGTCTCCCTTCGGGGCTCCGCAGTCGCGGGTGGCCATTAGCTGCCGCCTTCCCTATTTGGTAGCGACCCACCAGCAATGCCATCATGAGGTCATGAAAGGCTCGCTGTTGGTTCCTCGCATCCTCTGGGCCGCCCTATTCGCCTCAACGCTGATTTATCTCGTCATTCTTGAGGTGGTTCAGTTGCAGACCGGCGGTAGTTGGCAGCTGCTCGTCTACCCGCTCGCTTTCATCGCGGTGACCACCGCAGGGGCGAGCCTCATGGCACCAAGGTTGATGCTCAGGCGGCGTGCGAGCGACGCGTCGGCGGGCAGTGACGATGGCGGCTACTTGACGACCCTCATCGTCGCCTTGGCGCTCGCGGAAAGCGTGGCGATTTTCGGCCTCGTCCTCGGCTTCCTCGGAGCTCCAGCGACCGTCGTCGTGCCGTTCTTCGCGGTCGCCTGGATCCTAATGATGGTCCGGTTCCCAACCAAGGAACGAGTCGACCGCCAAAGCGCTGGGCGCTAACTAGTCCAGGAACTCGATCAGGGACATCGGCGCATTGTCCCCGCGCCGATGGTTGACCTTGATGACTCGGGTGTAGCCTCCGCCCTTGTCGGCCTTGGCTCGTTCCAGGTAGCGGGGCGCGAGCTCGGTGAAGAGCTTGTGGATCAGGTCCACCTCTTCGACGGTGCCGTCGGGGTTGGTCTTGACGAGCTGCTTCGGAAGAAAGCGAGCCACCTGGCGGCGGGCGTGAAGGCGCCGAGCCAGGATGCGCGCGCGCTCTTCCTCGTCTTTCAACTTGGCCACGTCGACCGTGAGGTCGTCACCGAGGCGGATGGCCTTGGTGAGCAAGCGCTCAGCGATGCGGCGGAGCTCCTTCGCCTTTGCGTCGGTCGTCTTGATCTGCTCGTGCAAAACCAGATTGCCCGCCATGTTTCTGAACATGGCTCGGCGATGGCTGGTGTTGCGACCGAACTTTCTGCCTGCCTTTTGATGCCTCATGACGACCTACCCGCGACCCATCTGTGACTACGTTACTGGTTGGCCTGCTGTGTCTTCCAACGTTCGAGCATCTGCGACCAATGGTCGATCTGCATGCCGAGGGAGAGACCCATGTCAGCCAGGATTTCCTTGATTTCCTTGAGCGACTTGCGCCCAAAGTTCTTCGTCTTGAGCATTTCGCCTTCGCTCTTCTGCACCAGCTCGCCAATCAGCTTGATGTTGGCGTTTTGGAGGCAGTTGGCGGACCGAACCGAGAGCTCGAGCTCGTCGACCGAGCGGAAGAGGTTCTCGTTGAGCGGCTCCTCGGAGCTCGACTCCTCGACGGGCTCATCGTGCTCTTCGAAGTTGATGAAGATCGTCAGTTGGTCCTTGAGGATCTTGGCGGCGTAAGCGACAGCATCAGCCGGCTTCACGGCGCCGTTAGTCCAGACCTCGAGGGTGAGCTTGTCGTAGTCGGTGATCTGGCCGACACGAGCGTTGGTCACCGCGTAGTTCACCTTGCGAATCGGCGAAAACAGCGAGTCGATGGCGATTGTGCCAATCGGAATGCCCGCGGTCTTGTTGCGATCGGCCGGAACATAGCCGTGGCCGACGTTGATCGTGAGCTCGGCTGCGAAGCGGCCGCCCTTGGATAGCGTGCAGATTTTGTGGTCCGGATTGAGGATTTCAATCTGGTCGCTGACCTGTATGTCGGCAGCCGTCACGGTGCCGGGACCTTCCTTCTCGATGCGGACCGTCTGCGTGCGCGCGGTGTGTGAACGGACGACTACCTCTTTGAAGTTGAGGACCATTTCGGTGACGTCCTCGACGACGTCCGGAACGGAGGTGAACTCGTGTAGCGCGCCGTCGATTTTGACGGCTGTGATGGCCGCTCCTTGAAGGGAGGACAGCAACACGCGGCGCAGCGAGTTACCGAGCGTGATGCCAAAACCACGCTCGAGCGGCTCCACGACGAATTTGCCATAGGTATCGCTGAGCGATTCCTGATCAACAGGAACGTTCCTTGGGCGAATGAGCTCACGCCAGTTGCGTGCGACTAGGGTCGGACTCGTCATCAATTGCCTCCGCAGCCTTTTAAACGCGCCGCCGCTTTGGCGGCCGACAACCATTGTGTGGGATCGGTGTCACGTCACGAAGCAGAGTGACCCGCATCCCGACGTTCTGAAATGCTCGAAGTGCAGACTCGCGGCCTGCACCGGGACCCTTCACGAAAATCGCGATGGTCTTCATGCCTACGTCCTGCGCTTTGCGGGCCGCATCTTCGGCTGCGAGCTGTGCCGCAAACGGCGTGCTCTTGCGTGAGCCCTTGAAGCCACGCGCGCCAGCCGTCGACCAAGAAACCACCTCACCGCCCAAGTCGGTAATGGTGACGATCGTGTTGTTGAAGGTGGACTGGATGTGAGCGATTCCGCTCGTCACGACCCTCTTGGTCTTACGCTTCTTGCCCTTGGTGGACTTCGCTTTCGCCTTCGCCATGATCTTAGCGCTTCCTGCTCATTGCGCCGCGCTTCGGGCCCTTGCGGGTGCGCGCGTTGGTGTGGGTTCGCTGCCCGCGGACAGGTAGCCCGCGCCGATGGCGGAGCCCGCGGTAGCAACCGAGGTCCATGAGCCGCTTGATGTGCATGTTGACCTCGCGACGAAGGTCACCTTCGACCTTGAAGTTCTGGTCGATGCAATCGCGGATCCTTCTGACGTCATTCTCGTCGAGCTCATCAGCACGTTTGCTCTCGGGAATACCCGCAGTTTCGCAAATCTGCTTCGCGTGGTGCGGACCAATCCCGTAGATGTACTGCAGCGCAATCACCGTGTGTTTCCGACCTGGGAGGTCGATGCCTGCGATACGTGCCATTCGCTTTTATCCTTGCCGTTGCTTGTGACGGGGGTTGTCACACAAGACACGCACGACGCCCTTGCGGCGTACGATCTTACATTTCTCACAAATCTTTCTGACGCTTGGTCGAACCTTCATGTCAGCCTCTCTTGGATTCGTCCTCTCGTCGGGTCGTAAGCGGAAATCTCAACCATCACACCGTCTCCAGGTAAGAGCTTCACCGTGACCTGTCTGGCCTTCGCGGAGAGCGACGCAGTGACCTTCGCACCGTCGTCGAGCCTCACTCGGTAAAGCGCCCTCGGTAACACCGTTTCTACAGTGCCTTGGGTGGTTCTGGCTTCAGTCATCCCGCTCGTTACTCGACCCCAATTGCTTCCTTGATACGTTCCGTAATCTCTTCCAATGACCCGACGCCTTCCACGCCCTTGACGACGCCCTTGGCTCCGTAATGGGCGAGAACCGGCTCGGTCTTCGCTTTGTACTCTTCGTACCGCTTCCGAACGACCTCTTCGGTGTCGTCCGAACGCTGCACAATCTTGTTCCCCCCGCAGGAGACGCACTCTCCGTTTTGGGGCGGCGGACTATAGCGGACGTGATAGGTCTGTCCACAGTCCAAACAGACCCTCCTGCCCGTCACCCGTTCGACGATATCTTGAAGCGGAACATCGAGAGAAACCACCCGATCGATGCGTCGATCGAGCTTCTCGAGGAGGGCATCGAGCGATTCCGCCTGGGCCACCGTCCTCGGGTAACCATCGAAAATTGCACCGTTTTTCGCATCCTCTTGGGTCAGGCGCTTCAGAATCAAGTCGAGGACGAGACTGTCAGGCACCAACTTTCCAGCCGACATGTACTCGTCGAACTGCCTGCCGAGCTCGGAGCCGGACTTCCGCTCGGCTCGCATCATGTCGCCGGTCGAGATCTGAGGGATGCGCAGCAGGTCGATCAGGAACTTGGCCTGAGTGCCCTTGCCAGCCCCGGGCGGTCCGAAAAGTAGAAGATCCATTAGGCGTTCCTCGCTCGAATGCGGGAGCCTTTGCTCCCGGTAAGGCCTTCGTAGTGCCGGGTGATGAGATGGCTTTCGACTTGCTGCGCGAAGTCGAGGGCGACGCCGACGACGATCATCAGCGAGGTGCCACCGAGGTAGAACGGAACGTTCCATCGCGACTGAAGCAGTGTGGGAATCGTGACGACCGCTGCCACGTACAATGCGCCACCCACGGTGATCCGAGTGAGCACCGCATCGATGTATTCGGCTGTGGCCTTGCCCGGACGCACACCGGGAATGAACGCGCTTTGCTTCTTGAGGTTCTCCGCGACGTCGACCGGCTGGAAGGTGATTGCCGTGTAGAAGAAGCAGAAGAACATCGTCATGGTCGCGAAGACAACGATGTACACCCAGCCGCCTGGAACCAGGTTGTTGCTGATCCAGCGCATCGCATCCGAAACAAACGGGATGTTGGTGCCCGCCAAGGTGACGGGGAACATCAACAAGGACGACGTGAAGATCGGCGGAATGACACCGGCCATGTTCACGCGGAGCGGAAGATGAGACTGCTGCCCGCCATACATCTTTCGGCCGATCATACGTTTTGCGTAGGTGATCGGAAGACGCCTTTGAGCCCGCTCGAAGAAGACGATGAACGCAGTCGTGCCGAGTGCGATCACGATGAGCAACATCAGGTCGATGGGTTGCAGCTCCCCGAGCTTGAATTGCTCGAGGGTCATGAACAGGGCGTCGGGCAGATTCGCGACAATGCCGGCGAAAATGATGAGTGAAATGCCGTTACCGAGGCCGCGCTCGGTGATCTGCTCGCCGAGCCACATCAGGAACGATGTGCCGGTCGTGAGCGCGAGCACCGTCATCAAGCGAAAGCTCCAGCCCGGGTCGGCGACGATGTCACCCGCCGTCGAGCTTTCGTTCCAGCCCTCCCAAAGCATCGCGAGGCCCATGCTCTGAAAAATACTGAGCCCAACCGTACCGTAGCGCGTGTATTGGTTGATCTTGCGCTGGCCCGCTTCGCCTTCCTTGCGAAGCTCCATGAGCGAGGGCACCACGACCGTCATCAGCGACAAGATGATGCTCGCCGAAACATAGGGCATGATGTTGAGCGCGAAAATCGAAGCCTGCTCGAGGGCACCACCCGAGAACAGGTTGAACATGCTCAAGAAGCCGCCCGACTGCCCGGCCACGTACTTTCGCATGGCCGACCGGTCTACACCGGGTGTCGTGACGAAAATCCCGATGCGATAGACGGCGAGCATTCCCAGCGTAAAGAGAATGCGGCGGCGGAGCTCGGGGATTCGAAAGATGTTCGCGACGGTGCTCATGGCTTGCTACGTGCTTTCGGTTAAGAGGCAGGCGCGGCGACGACTAGCTCGACCGTGCCGCCCGCTTTCTCGATCTTTTGCGTGGCAGTCGCGCTAGCTGCGTGGACCTTGACGGTGAGAGCCTTTTCTAGCTCGCCATCGCCGAGAACCTTGATGATGTCCACTTTGCGCTTGATGAGGCCAGCTTCTCGCAGAGCCGCCTCGTCGACGGTGGCCCCTGCATCGAAACGCGCCAAGTCCTTCACGTTGACCGTCCCCACCGTCTTGGTGAACGGATTGACGAAGCCACGCTTCGGAATGCGTCGGTAGAGCGGCATCTGCCCGCCTTCAAAGCCGAGCTTGCTGAAGTTACCGGGATGCCTCGCCTTTTGACCCTTCTGGCCGTGGCCAGCTGTCTTCCCGAGGCCGGAGCCTGGGCCGCGTCCCTTGCGTCGCTTTCCCCGGACAGCACCCACAGCGGGGCGAAGCCGGGAAAGGATTGGCGTCTTGCTCTGCTCACTCATTGACTTCCTCAACTTCGACGAGGTGGAGCACCTTTTTGACCATCCCGCGGAACGAAGGGGTGTTCTCGACCACGACCTTCGTGTTCATTCCATGCAGGCCGAGCCCCCGGAGGACTCGCCGCTGCTTGTCCATCCGCCCGATTTCGCTTTTGACCTGGGTCACTTTGAGTTTCTTCGCGCTCATGACTGCCTCTCTTACGATGCGCTTGCCTCCGCAGGCGCTTCGTCAGGCTCGGCGGCGGGACGTTCCGCCTTGGGCCCATGCTCGTGCTGTTGAATGTCGCCCTTGCGACGACCGCGCCGGCTGGCCACCTCGGCCGGCGACTCGAGCTCTTTGAGCGCGGCTACGGTGGCGTTGACCACGTTGTAGGGATTCGTCGTGCCGAGGATCTTCGCCAAGACGTCTTTGACGCCCGCTGCTTCGAGTACCGGGCGCATTGCACCGCCGGCGATGACTCCAGTCCCTTCAGACGCTGGGCGCAAGACGATGCGACCAGCGCCCGAGTGCCCAACGATCTTGTGGGGAATCGTTCGACCGGTCAGAGGAACCGTGAACAGGTTCTTCTTGGCAGCCTCGGTACCCTTGCGAATCGATTCGGGGACCTCTTTAGCCTTGCCCATGCCGACGCCCACATGGCCATTGCTGTCACCCACGACGACCAGTGCGCTGAAGCTGAAACGCCGGCCGCCTTTGACGACCTTGGCCACGCGGTTGATGAAGATCACCCGCTCGGTGAGATCGTCGAGTGTGTTTGGATCGATGATTTGGTCTTTGTATGCCATCTCGTCCTCAGAACTTCAGACCGGCTTCGCGCGCCGATTCGGCCAATGCGCGAACGCGTCCGTGATATTGATAACCGCCGCGGTCGAAGACGACCTGCTCGACACCTTTGTCGATGCATGCCTTGGCCACCGCGCTGCCGACCGACTTCGCGACGTCGACTTTGTTTCCATCGCCAGACTTCGCGACGCTGGACGCATGGGCAATCGTGGTGCCCTGCGTGTCGTCGATGACCTGCGCGTAAATGTGTTTGGCGCTGCGGAACACCGCGAGCCGAGGTCGCGCAGTCGTGCCCTGCACCTTCTTGCGAATCCTCAACTTGCGACGAGCGCGCCCTGTGAGTTTCTGCTGCATGATCAGCCTCCAGCCTTTCCGGCCTTGCCCGCCTTCTCTCGAATGCGCTCGCCGGTGTAGCGAACACCTTTGCCATTGTAGGGCTCCGGAGGTCGCATTTGACGAATCCGCGCTGCGATCCGGCCCACCAGCTGCTTGTCGGGCGACTCGAGATGAACGCGTGGGAATTTGGTGCCGGCCTCGTCGATCGTCTCGACCTTGACGGCGACCGCCTTGGGGATGTCGATGATGGGCTGGTGGGAGAGCCCAACCGTCATCTTGAGCTGATCGTTCTTGAATTCCGCTCGGTAGCCAACGCCGCGGAAATCGAGCGAGCGCTTGTAACCGTTGGCGACGCCCTCCACCATGTTGCGGAGAATCGCGCGGGTCAGGCCTTGGTACTGAAGCCCCGTCTTGCCGGTGCCAGGTGCAGGCCGGACCGTGAGCACGCCCTCGTCCTGAGTGACGACGACCTCCGGACGAAGGGTCTGGCTGAGCTCTCCCTTCGGGCCCTTGGCCTTGATGTCCCGTCCGCTGATCGAGATCTGCACGCCCTTGACGACTTCGACCGGCTTCTTGCCGTTTCGGGATTGCTTCCCTGTGTGTGTGTCGGTCATCACCAAACCTCGCACAGCACCTCGCCGCCCACCCGCTTATCGCGAGCGTCACGGCCGGTCATGATGCCAACGGACGTCGAGAGAATCGCGACGCCCATGCCGTTTTGGACACGTGGAATGTCATGGTGACCCACGTAGAACCTTCGCCCCGGGCGGCTCGCCCGACGCATGCCCACGAACGCGCTCTGACGGTCGCGACCGTACTTGAGGAAAATCGTGAGGCTCTTCTGAACCCCGTCTTCCACACGGTAATCGTCGATGTAGCCCTCTTGCTTGAGAATCTCGGCGAGCTGCGCCTTGAGCTTCGACGAGGGTAGAATCGTATGTTCGTGCTGAGCCTGTGCGGCGTTGCGGATGCGCGTCAGCATGTCAGCGATCGGATCGGTCATCATGACTGCACCTCCTTACCAGCTCGATTTCGTGAGGCCCGGGATATCACCCGCAAGCCCGTATTTACGGAGACAGATGCGGCACATCTCGAACTTGCGGTAGTAACCCCGTGGGCGTCCGCAGACCTTGCAGCGATTCCGTTGTCGCACCGAGAATTTCGGTGTCTTTTCCATTTTGGCAAATGCGCGCTTACTAGCCATCTGCGTCCTCTAGTTCCTGAACGGCATGCCGAGCGACTTCAGCAAGGCACGTCCCTGTTCGTCAGTTTCTGCCGTGGTAACAAAGGTCACATTCATGCCTTTGATACGATCGATTTTGTCATAGTTGATCTCTGGGAAGACGATCTGCTCGCGAATCCCGAGCGTGTAGTTGCCACGTCCGTCGAATGCCTTCGGGCTGATGCCCTTGAAGTCACGCGTACGCGGCAAAGCGATCGAAACGAGTCGATCGACGAAGTCGTACATCTGCTCGCCGCGAAGCGTCACCATCACGCCAATCGGCATCCCCTCGCGAAGCTTGAAGCTGGCGATGGATTTTTTGGCGCGCGTGACGATGGGCTTGCGGCCGGTAATTGCCGTGAGCTCCTCGACGGCCGATTCGATCAGCTTGGCGTTCTGCACGGCTTCGCCGAGGCCCATGTTGATGATGACTCGCTCCAGCTTTGGAACCTGCATGATGTTCCGGAAGCTGAAGTCCTTCATCAGCTGAGGGATGATCTCTTCTTTGTATCTTTTGCGGAGTCGGGGTTCGTATTCACTCATGACGATCTCAATCCAGGACCGAGCCGCTCTTCACGGCCACGCGAACGCGTTTGTTAGGGTCCTTCTTGTCGGATTCGATGCGGACTCGGGTGCGCTCTTCGGTCTTCGGGTCCACCAACATCACGTTGGACGCATGAATCGGCATCTCTTTTTCGACGATGCCCGCTTCTTTGAAGCGGCGCGGGCTCTGGTGCCGCTTCACGCGATTGACCCCCTCGACGAGGATCAGGTCCGCTCGGACCACCTGGAGTACGCGTCCCTTTTCACCGCGGTCTTTGCCTGCGATGACTTGGACCAGGTCACCCTTTTTGATGCGCGCAGTCATCACACCACCTCCGGCGCGAGAGAAACGATCTTCATGAAGCGTTTCGCGCGAAGCTCGCGAGCCACGGGTCCGAAAATGCGGGTTCCGATCGGCTCGTTGTCCTTGGTGATGAGCACGGCGCTGTTCGTGTCGAACTTGATGTAGGTGCCATCCGGACGCTGGTACTCACGCTTGGTGCGCACCACGACCGCGCGGGCAACTTCGCCCTTCTTCACGCGTGCGGTCGGAAGGGCTTCCTTCACCGAGACGACGATGACGTCGCCGAGGCCGGCATAACGACGACGCGAACCGCCGAGCACCTTGATGCAGGAAACTCGCTTCGCGCCACTGTTGTCGGCCACATCCAGCTGTGTTTCTGTCTGGATCATCGTTATACCTCCGGCGGCCTCTCGATGAGGCGTACGACCTCCCAGCGCTTCGTCTTGCTGCGCGGGCGGCAGGCGCGAATCTCCACGACGTCATTCTTGCGGTACTCGTTGGCCTCGTCGTGCGCGTGAAACTTCTTCTTACGCTTGACGTATTTTCCATAGAAAGGGTCGCGGGCGCGGCGAATGACCTCCACCACGACGGTCTGTTGGACCCGGCCCTCGGTCTGCGTCTCGTTCACGACGCGTCCGACCAAGCGACGACGGCGACCACGCTCCTTGGTGGCTTTTGGTGTCGGTTGTCCTGGCTCAGCAGCAGTCATGGCCGATCACTCCTTGCTCGCCGCTTCGGCGCGGCGCTCGGTGAGAATGGTTTTCACTCGGGCGAGATCCCGGCGAAGCTTCTGAATCGAGCTCGTATCGTCGAGCTGATTGGTGTGATTGTCGAAGCGCGCCTTCCAAAGCTGGCGTCGCAAGTCGCCTTCGATGACCGAAAGCTCTTCGACCGTGTTCGTACGAATGTCTTCTGGCTTCATAGCTCGGTCTCCCTCGACCGGAACGTCGTCTTGAGCGGGAGCTTATGGGCGGCGAGTGCGAACGCCTCGCGAGCGAGGTCCTCGGGCACGCCCTGGATTTCGTAGAGCATGCGACCGGGCCTGATGACTGCCACCCAGCCTTCGACGCTGCCCTTGCCCTTACCCATACGAGTTTCGAGCGGCTTTTTGGTGATCGGCTTGTCCGGGAAGATTCGGATGAAGAGCTGGCCTTGACGCTTCACCTTACGCTGAATCGTCATACGAGCCGCTTCGATCTGGCGCTGGCTGATTCGGCCGGGCTCGAGCGCCTGCAGTCCGAAATCGCCAAACGAGATCTTGCCGCCTCGGTAGGCCTTACCGCGCATGCGGCCCTTCATCTGTTTTCGGAACTTGGTTTTCTTTGGTTGAAGCATGGCTCGTCCTTAGACCCGGGCTCCCGCGGCCCCTGCACCTGGGCGATGCGGAAGCTGCTCGCCTTTGAAAATCCAGCATTTGATGCCGACGGTGCCGGCCTTCGTGTGCGCCGTGACCTCGCCGTAGTCGATGTCGGCCCGAAGCGTATGAAGTGGCACGCGGCCCTCGCGATACCACTCGGTACGCGCAATTTCCGCACCGCCGAGGCGACCACCGGCCGTGACGCGGATTCCCTTCACGCCGAATTTCATCGCAGTTTGCACGGCCTTTTTCATGGCGCGGCGAAAAGCGACACGACGCTCGAGCTGCGTTGCGATGTTCTCCGCGACGAGCTGTGCGTTCGTCTCGGCCTTGCGAACCTCTTGGATGTCGAGGAAAAGCTCGTTCTGCGTGAGCTTCTGAAGATCGGCCTTGAGCTGCTCGACGCCCGCGCCGCGTTTGCCGATGATGATGCCCGGGCGTGAGGTGTAGATGACCACCTTGGCCTTGTTCGCAGCGCGCTCCATCTCGATGTCGGCGATGCCAGCATGAGCGAACTTCTTTCGGATGACGCGCTTGAGCTTCAGGTCTTCATGAAGCCACTTGGCGTAGTTCTTGTCCTCGTACCACTTGGACTTCCACGTCTTTACGACGCCGAGACGGAACCCATAAGGATGTACTTTCTGACCCACGCTTCAGCTCTCTTCCCCATCGCTCACGACGACGGTGATGTGACTCATTCCCTTGAGGATGCGCGTCGCGCGCCCCTGCGCCCGAGGACGCCAACGCCGCATGTGCTGGTTGGGCGCCATGTCGGCAAATGCCGTCTTGACGAACAGGTCGTCAAGATTGAGCTCTTCGTTTTTCTGCTTGGCGTTGGCGATCGCGCTGCTGATGGCCTTGGCCACGATGGGAGCCGCCGACTTCGTCGTGAAGCGGAGCTCGTTAAGGGCGTCGGCAACGCTCTTACCGCGCACCATGTTGAGCACGACCCGCGCTTTGCGAGGTGAAATCCTTTGAAACCGTGCTTTTGCGACCGCTTCCATGTTCACTTCTTCCCTGTCTGCGGGTTGATCTTGCGACCACCCTTCTTGTCGGACGCGTGACCGCCGAACGTCCGCGTGGGCGCGAACTCGCCGAGCTTGTGCCCGACCATGTTCTCGGTGACGAAGACGGTGACGAATTTCCGGCCGTTGTGAACGGCGAAGGTGTGCCCGACGAAATCGGGCGTCACGGTCGAGCGGCGCGACCAAGTTCGGATCATCTTCTTGTCGCCCGACTTGTTCGCAGCCTCGACCTTGTCTTCCAGGTGTTGGTCGATGAACGGACCCTTTTTTACTGAACGCGCCATTACTTCTTCTTCCGCCTGCGAACGATGTACTTGTCCGTCGACTTGTTCTTTCTGGTCTTCAGGCCCTTGGCGAGCTGACCCCAGGGTGAGCAAGGTTGACGCCCGCCTGCGGTCCGGCCCTCGCCGCCGCCCATCGGGTGGTCGACCGGGTTCATCGTAGTGCCGCGGTTGTGCGGACGGCGACCGAGCCAACGGCTTCGGCCAGCCTTGCCGAGAGTCAGGCGGGCATGCTGCGAGTTGCTGACCTGCCCGACCGATGCACGGCAGTTGAGGTGCACCATCCGAACCTCACCGGAGGGAAGGCGAATCTGAGCGTAGTTGCCGTCCTTGGCCATCAACTGAGCCGCGGTGCCGGCGGAACGCACGAGCTGGGCGCCTTTGCCGATCTTGAGCTCGATGTTGTGAATCATCGTGCCGAGCGGCATGTGGCGAAGCGGCATCGCGTTGCCGGGCTTGACGTCCGCGTAACGTGACGACAGCACCTGCTGGCCGATTTCCATGCCGTCCGGCGCGAGAATGTAAGCCTTTTCGCCATCGGCGTAGTGCAAAAGCGCGATGCGAGCCGAGCGGTTCGGATCGTACTCGATGGCTTTCACCGTACCGGGCACGCCAATCTTGTTTCGCTTGAAGTCGATTTTGCGGTAGCGCTGCTTGTGGCCGCCCCCACGAAATCGCGACGTGATGCGGCCTTGGTTGTTGCGACCGCCCGTCTGCTTCTTGGAATCGAGAAGCTTCTTTTCGGGCTTCCCGCGCGTGATCATGTCGAAGTCTGGCGCTTCGTAGAAGCGGCGGGACGGCGACGTGGGTTTGAACTTACGGATTGCCATCTTTAGACACCCTCGAAGAAGTCGATCGTCTCACCCTCGCGGAGCGTAACGATGGCCTTTTTCCAGTTTTGGGTTTTCGCGTACGTCTTGCCCATGCGGCGCATGTGACCACGCATGACAAGCGTGCGGACGTCGCGCACGGTGACTTTGAACAAAGTCTCGACGGCGTCTTTGATCTGGAGCTTGTTCGCGTCGAGGTCCACCTCGAAGGTGTACTTGTTGTCCTCTTCGCGCAGCTTGGCGCCCTTCTCCGTGAGGTAAATCGGGCGCTTGATGACTTGTTCGGCGTGCATCACTGACACCTTGCTTCCAGAGCCTGGACCGCGGTCTGCGTGAGCACGAGATGCTCGTGACGGAGCAGGTCGTAGAGGTTCACCCCCTCGGGTGGCAAAACCGAATGGCCCTGCAAGTTGCGCGCGCTCAGCCGGAGCTTCTCGTTCTCTTTGGCGTCGACGATGAGCGCTCCGCCGTTGACCTCGAGCTTTTCGAGAACCTCGGCGAGCTTCTTCGTCTTGATCTCGGAGAGCTCGAAGTCCTCGACGACCAGCAGCTGACCCTCGCGAAGCTTGAGGCTCAACGCGCCCTTGAGCGCTCCGAGCCGCATTTTTCGCGGGGGCCGGTAGCCGAAGTCACGAGGCTTCGGGCCATGGACCGTTCCCCCTCCGACGAAAATCGGCGCGCGCTTCGAGCCATGACGAGCACCGCCGGTGCCTTTCTGCTTGTATATCTTGCGCGTGCTCAGGCTGACCTCGGCCCTGTTCTGGGACGAAGCTGCGCCTTTGCGTTGGCTCGCGAGCTGGGCCTTGAGAACATCATAGAGGAGGCTCTCGCTGACAGTCGCATCGAAAACGTTGTCCGAGAGATCCATCTCTCCGACACCCTTCTTACTCAAGTTGTAGACCTTCACCTTGGGCATGGACCTACCGCCTTATGACTTGATCTCGACATCGACACCCGCTGAAAGATCCAGCTTCATGAGGGCGTCGAGCGTCTGTTGAGTGGGATCCAAGATGTCCAAGAGTCGCTTGTGGGTCCGAATCTCGAACTGCTCTCGCGACTTCTTGTCCACGTGGGGCCCACGCAGCACGGTGTACTTGTTGATGCGCGTGGGCAGCGGAATCGGACCCGCGACCCGCGCACCGGTGCGCTTCGCCGTGTCGACGATTTCCGTCGCCGATTGGTCTAGCAATCGGTGATCGTAAGCCTTGAGTCGAATCCGGATCTTGTTCGCAGCCATCGTTCTACTCGATAATCTTTGAAATGACGCCTGCACCGATGGTGCGGCCGCCTTCGCGAATCGCGAAGCGCTGCTTTTCTTCCATCGCCGCCGGTGTGATGAGGTTGACCTTCATCTTCACGTTGTCGCCC
>JAOTXX010000094.1 GCA_029862185.1 Myxococcales bacterium | reverse complement strand
GCCTCAGCGCGCGATCAGGAATACTCCCAGAGGCACGAGGTATATCGCGAACGTCCACATCCGTCCGACGAGAATGATCTGGCGGAGGATAACAAGGCAGACGTATCCCGTCACCAGGGCCGTTGCCCCGCCAACCCAGGCTCCGAGTCCGAGTGACCCGATCCCTTCGGCGCCGCTTGCCTCGTAGGCCGCAGCACCGACGATGGCCGGCAGGGAGACCAGAAATGAGAACCGAAATGCTGCGTTGCTCTGGACCCCAAGCAGCATGGCGACCGCGATGGTGACGCCGCTCCGGCTGACCCCGGGGAGAACGGCCACCCCTTGGGCGAGTCCGATGCCGATCGCCTGAGGCCAGGAAACCTCATCGCTCGACCCTCGCGCAATGCCGCTCGCGAGCAGGAAAGCCGCGGAGATCAGGAACCCGTAGCCGACCAGTCGGAGATCTGTGGCGAAGGCCTCGGCCGTGTCGCGGAGAAACAGTCCAATCGTAGCGGTGACGAGAGTGGCGAGCAGAATCCCGACCAGCGTGCGGCCCTCCGAGGTTCTGGCGAAGCGCTCGGGCTTGCGTATCGCGGCGCCTGCTTCCTGGATCAGAGCTGCGATGTCTCGCCGAAACAGTAGGACCGTGGCGAGCAATGTGCCCAAATGAAGGAGAATGACGAGCGCGAGTGAGCTCTCGTGGATGTCGAAGTAGTGCGCACCGATCGCAACGTGACCGCTGCTCGACACGGGCAGGAACTCCGTCAGCCCCTGCAATGCGCCCAGTGCGGCGGCCGTTAGCGCATCGATCCCCTCAGACAAGTGGCAAGCCATAGCGGCTGTCGTGGATCACCGCAAGGACCGTGGGTTCCGGCTCTTTCGGGCATGGGGCGATGGCTGTTTAGTTCTGCTTCGACTACGATTCGCCCGGCTTCATGCGAGAGACGTGGAACGCGGCCCGAGTTGGCCTGATGGTGGTTCTAGGACTGATCGTCACCTTTGCTGTCTACCGCTACGTCGACGAGCGATCGTCCACGGACTCCGGCTACGGGGTCTATGCGTACTTCGACGACGTTCAGGGACTGGTCGCCAAGTCTCGGGTCTTGGTTGCCGGTATTCCCGTCGGCTACATTTCCTCGATCCGGCTGGAGGGCACACGCGCTCGGGTCGACCTCCGCATCGAGGGTCACCTCACGCTCTACGAAGATGCGCAAGTCACCATGCGAAGCCTCTCTCTCCTCGGGGAACGGGCATTGGTGCTCCGGCCGGGAACCCCCGGGCTGCCCGTGATTCCGGACGGAGGGGAGATCCGTGGCACCGAGCAGGGCGTGCAGACCGACGACATCATTGTGACGGTCAACGACATTGCTCAGAGCGTGAAGAGAATCACTGCCCAAATGGAGCGGGCGTTTGGGACCGAGGAAGCGGGCGACCGGATGGAGAGCGCGCTTCGCAATCTCAGCGACGCGCTCGAGAACATCAAGGAGGTCACAGACGAAGCGGGTCCGCGAATCGTCCGCATCATGGAAAACGTCGAGCTCGCCACCGGTGATCTAAGCGAGATCATCCACACGCGAAAAGACGACATCGATCGCGGGGTTGCAGAAATCGACGACACGATCGCCTCGATTCACCGTGCAGCCGAACAACTCAACGACGTGCTCGCAGACGTGAAAGAGGTAACGGGCCGGACGGCGCGTGGCGAGGGCACGATCGGTCGCCTCACGCAGGACGAAGCGCTCATCGACGAAGTCGAAGGCGTAGCCGAAGGATTAAACAGTTTCGTGGGCGGATTGGCCAGGCTCCAAACCATCGTGGGGCTCAGGAGCGAGTACTACGCCCTAGCCAACGCGTTCAAAACGTACTTCTCGATCTACCTGAAACCCCGTGAGGGACGATACTTCCTCTTCCAGGCAGTGGACGACCCGAGAGGATCGGTCAGCGTCAGGGAGAGCATCATCCGTCAGAGCCCCCCGCCGCTGTTCTATCCAAACGAATACAAGCGGACCGAGATTTCGCGCAGCAACCGACTCAGGTTTTCGGCGGAGTTCGGCAAGACAATTTCGTTTGCAACCTTTCGTTTCGGCATCATCGAGTCGAGTGGCGGGCTCGGTTTGGACCTGAAATTTGTCCAAGATCGACTCGAGATCAACAACGACCTCTTTGAGTTCGGCCGACGGATCTATCCGCGGCTCCGAATTCGCGCGGGCTTCGAAATCTTACGTCGATTCTGGCTAGTCGCCGGTATCGACGATGTGATCAACGGCGGCCGCGACTACTTCTTCGGCCTCCAGCTGCGCTTCGACGATGAGGACCTGAAGCCATTGATACCGTTCGCGAGCGGTGCGCTATGAGGAGCGTAGCGCGAGGAGCCGGTGCCGTCGTGAAGTCGCCCGTCGGGTTCGCTCGTGGCTTGTCGTACGCGGTTCGCGGCATGCGCTTCGTCTACTTGAAGCACCCCGGGCTCGCCCGATACTGGCTGTTCCCCGTTCTGATTACCAGTTTCGCGCTCGCGGCAGTCTTCTATGGTGCGGGGAGCTACAACGAAGACATCGGTGCTGCGCTTTGGTCGCTCTTCCCGGAGAGCTGGAACGAAGTGACCGGGTGGGTCGGCGGCTTGTTGAGCGCGTTGCGCTGGGTCATCGAGTTGATCGCAGCAATCCTGATCGTCCTGCTCGGCTTGGTGTTGGTCCTTCTCTTGTCGAGCGTAGTGGCTGCCCCGTTCAACGACGCTCTCAGTGAGGCGGTGGAACACATTCTGACCGGCAAGCCCGCACCGCCGTTTTCATTTGGTCACATGCTCGCCGACATCGTGCGAACCGTTCGGCTCGAGCTCGGCAAGGCGTTGCTCTACATCGCGGTCGTGGGGCCGATGTTCCTCGCGTCGTTCTTCATCCCCGGAGTCGGCCAAATCATCTCGCTCGTCGGATTCGCTCTCACGGCGGTCTACTTGGGCATCGATTACGTCGATTGGCCCGCCGCCCGGCGTGACTGGTCGGTCGGCGATCGCGTCGCGTTCACTCGCCGCCACCTGCCCGCCGTTGCCGGCTTCGGCACCGGTGTCTGGGTCCTGCTCTTCATCCCGCTGGTGAATTTGCTCTTCATGCCAGCCGCCGTGGCCGGTGGGACGATGCTCTTCATCGAGCTCGAACGGGCCGAAAGCTAGCGGATTTTCGCGCTTTTTGTCGACCGGGTCGGCTCAGTGCTAACTTGGGGGTGAGGGGATTGGTTATGCGACGTTCATCCTATCGGGCGCTCTTGGTGGCGCTTGGATTGTTGTTCGGCTTCGGCATGGAGGCCGACACCGGTATGGCCCGCGCCGGGTCGGCGAGTGCGCTGGAGCAATCCATGGGCGACATTCAATGGGGCTGGTCCCCCAAGCAGGTGTACCGCCAGCTGAAGAAAGAAATCGAAGCCTCGTACCAAGAGCCGATCTCGAAGACGACCGACGCGATCGAGGAGGACAGGATCCGCCACAAGATGGCCGAAGAGACTCGAGAGATTCGCGATTCGTACCTGGAGTTCGATGGCACCCCCAGCGCGTACGATTCTGGCTATCTGAAAGGTGAGTTCACTCACAAAAATGGCGAATCGCTTCTACGGGTACGAACCGAGAACACGCAGGATTTCTTCTTCTTCATCAACGACCGTCTGTGGAAGAGATACCGTGCGTTCGACGCCTCCGTGTTCGAAGGCGCCAGCTTCGCCGATTTCGGCAGTGCGCTGCAGAAGCGCTATGGCAAGGCGAAGACGAAGAGCGGCGTCCGCACGCCTGGGACGCCATCCACGCAATGGTTGGAGTGGAAACAGCCTCGGGTATTGGCTCGTGCCGTGGACAACAATGAATTTTACGGCTTTTACTGCCTGATTCTCGAAGATCCGAAAACCGTGGCCCAACTCGGCAAGCTCCGGAAGAACAAAGCCGACGAGGCCGAGGCAGGCGGAGGATTGGTCGATATGGTCGAGGAACAGAGCGACGAAGATCAGAATGCCGATATCGCCGACCGCATCACCGGCGAGATTCGACGTCACGACAGCCCCGACGTCGTCGACCAGAAGTAGCGCCGACGTAGGTCCGGGTAGGATTTACACCGCCCTCATCCGGCGGGTACGCTTGCGAGTCCTGAAGGGGCCCCGCGTGCGGTATCGTTTACGGTTTCATCTACAAGAGGTCGACCTGGTTGGTGAGGAGATCATCATCGGCCGGGGCTCGATGGGGCAGATCACCATCGACGATCCGATGCTCTCTCGCCGGCATATTCGAATCGATCTCTCGGGCACCGCGCCGACCGTGGAAGACCTCCGCAGCCGCAACGGCACCCAGCTCAATGGGCATACGCTCGTCGATCGGTCCACATTGACCGATGGGGACCGAATTCGCATTGGGACCCAGGAGCTGGTGTTCCTGGCTCCTGAAAGCGCCGCGAATAACGACCGAAACACGAGTGCGCTTCGGTTCTGCAACGGCTGCGCGATTCCGTATCCGGCTCGGAGCCCACAATGCCCACATTGCGGCCTAGCTCAGAACGAGGAAGGTGTGAGCACCGAGGTGCGCGACGGCGTGGCGTCCGGTTGGACGTTCCACCTGCTCTCTCAGGTGGTCGCCCGTGCCATCGACCAGGGGCGCCTGACCGACGCCGAGCGGATGATGTCCCGGGGCGTGGCGGAGCTCGAGGAGCAACTCGAACGGGGGATTGACGTCGAATCGGGCCACGTGATCGAGGTTGCCGAACGCTCGACGCAGCTTGGCTGTGCACTTCGGAGCGCTCGCTGGATCGGGATCGGCGCCCGACTCTATCGCCGCGGGGGAGAAGCACCGTCGCGTGAGGTACTCAAGCTGGTCGACGAGCTACCCGCGGACGCCCGTCTGGACGGTGCGCTCAGCGCCTTGCGCCACGCTGGGCCTGGAACGCGACGCGCTGGTTGACGCGCCTAGTTTGCGGAGATGACCTGCTCGAGCCCTTCGAGCCGTCTCACGAGGAAACGTTCGGACGCGCCGTAGCCGGCCGAGTGATTCTGGATGACGTTCAGGTACGCCCGAAGGTAGCCGGCCTGGGAGTACTTGTGAGCTCGTACGAGGTCGTGAAGCGCTTCGATCGTTTCCGCCTCCATGAGACGACCCGTCGCGGTGTGGATGCGAAACACCCAATCGATCCATCGGGTGTTACGAAGGCCTTGCGCCAGCTGCAGCGCATATCCAGTTGCTCCCGCGAACAGGGCGTCCGGGTCATCCTTCTCGGATTCGCTCAGCGGTAGATCGGCCATCGCGCGTTCTAGAATCGTATCGAGGTGCGGGAGCAGCATGCGCTCGGCTTCTTCGAAGCGGCCCATCGCGATCGCTTTGCTTGCGATGCCTGCGATCACGTCGAGTGCCCGTTGCGTTCGCGTATCTTCGGCACCCCATGCGTGGTTGCTCGAATCCACGTTACGTTTACTAGAAAGGGTTTTCGAGGCGTCGGAGTCGAGACGTTTGCCGCAATCGCCGCAGCGGCGCTTGGCCGCACCGTTAATCGCGCCGCAGGTTGCGCAGACGACGTACTCGCCGGTCTGAGCTGAGCGTTCCTTGAGCTTGGCCGCGTCGATGAGAACGAGCTCCTGCGAACCGATGTAGACGCGGTCCATGTGCTCGATCCGCCGAGGGCCGTTGATGCGTATCCCGTTGACTGCCACGCCATTGCGGCTGCTGAGATCTTCGACCACGACCGTGTCCGGGCCGACGTGCAGCATGGCGTGTTTTCGAGACACCAGTCCGTCGGCCAACGCGAGATTACAGGCCGAGCTTCGACCGATGGTGAATTCCCCGAAAGGCATCTCCATGTTGGTCGACTGATATCGCAGTCTAAATCGTGGCACCCCAGCTCTCAGTTTAGCAGGTGGCGCGTCCGAACGTCGAATCAAGTGCGCCCGCAAGAACCGCGTCTCGATGTGACGCCGGATTAGAAGCTGGCGATTTCCTCGAGACCTGCGACGGCCCCGAGCCCCTTCTCGAGGCTGCCCTGGGTCTCGAGAGTCGAGTCCATGAGGCGGGCAAGCTCGGCCACGTCGTGCCGGTAGGACGCGAAGGCGTTCTTACGCTGGCCGAGGACTCCTGCGGATTGGTCGGGATTTGTCAAAATCACGTAGTTGCTGGCAGCCTGGCGTAAGTCCTGGCCCGCGTAGAGCTCTTTCTCGAAGGGTTTGCTCCCGCGTGTCGCGCGGACTTTGAGCTTTATCGAGTCGGCCTCCATGTCCGGCATGTCGACATAGACCAAGCCACAACGAAAGCCGCCTTCACCGAGCGTCGGGACGCAGCCGGTAGGGCTGGTGGTGAGGGCGGTTTCGTCTTGTGCGGCTTCATCGAGCTCGGCGCGCCGCGAATCCGGGAGAACCCGTGCGGCCAGGCTATCGAACTTGTCCCAGAGCTCGCCGACTTGGCGTGCATACAGGAACAAGGAGTTGACGGTCTCGGCATTGAACTTCGTGTAATTGAGTCCTGTGAAGTCCGCCGCCGTAAACGGAGTGGGTAAGGCGCGCAGTCGTTCGATTGCCTCATAGTCGACGGAGGGTCCTTCTCCCGGCCTCGACTTCGCCGCATCGGCCGCACGGTCGAGGAGCCGCTTGGCTTCCGTCACCTGGTCTGCCGCGGCGCGAACGCCTTGGTAAACAGCCTTGCCGTCGCGGACCGCTAGGTTGTACGCGGTGCGCTTGCTCATGACCGTCGTCGCCAGAACACCGAGGAACAACCCAAGAAGGGCTGCTCCCGCTCCACTCATCATCATCAGTTTTCGAACGCGGCGGTTCTTGCCTTCGTGCGCAGTGGCCACGGCCTGTTCGTCCACGACGATACGCACTTCGCGCTGCGCCGGTGCATCCGCGGATGCGCGCCCGAACGGCCCAGATCGTTTCGCCGCCTGACCGCCAACGAATCCGGGCGGCGGTGCGACACCCCCCAGCGTCGGTGGCGGTGGTGCAAGGCCTCCGTCTTCGACTCCCGTTGCCGGCGGCGGCGCCGTCCGTCGGCCGAGTCGCTCGCGTATATCGCGGACTTTCTTGGATTTATGGAGTTCGTCTGACATTTCAGTTATTTCAAATTTATCCGTCTTAGGCCGATTCTGTCAAGGCAAGCGCCAAGAACCAGCCCCTGTTAGGCTTTGCCCCTCGCCATGATGCCACCACCTGTCGAAGAACGCCGCTTTGTGTCATTCGATGGCACCGAAATCGCCTACCAGGCGGTCGGCCAGGGACGCCCGATTCTGCTTTGTAACGGCCTCGGGGGCAGCTGGGAGGCCTGGAGCCACCAGATCCACTACTTTCGCGACCGATACCGACTTCTTTCCTGGGACTACCGAGGACTCTACGGCTCCGCAGCGCCTGCGGACCCCGAGGCCCTCCGGATCGCCGATCACGCCCGGGACGCCCTGCTGCTGCTTCGAGAGGAGGGGGCAGAGCGAGCGGCGATGCTCGGCTGGTCCATGGGCGTTCAGGTCGCTCTCGAGATGTTTCGCCTCGCGCCCGAAAAGGTAGCCTCGCTCGCGTTTCTCAACGGCGTGGCGGGGAGGCCCTGGGACTACGTCTTCAACCTGAACCTCGTGGGGCGCCTGCTGCCGCCGTTTCTTCGGGGCCTCCGATCGATTCCTCGGACGATTCAGGCCCTGGTGCGCCAGGCGACGCGTATTCCCGAGCCCGGCGAGTGGGTGAAGCGGATCGGTTTGACCGCCGGCACGCTTGATGACCAGCTCGCCAATGAGCTGGTCACCAAGCTTCGCATTCTCGATATGGACACCTTCATCCATCTGCTGGAGCGAATGGGCGAGCACGACGGCTGGGATCTGCTTCCCCTGATCGATGTGCCGACCTTGATCATCGCCGGTACCCGTGACGTCTTCACGCCGAGGTCCGCGGCGGAGCGAATGGCGCGACGCATCCCAGGCTCGGAGATCATGCTGCTACCCGGCGCCACTCACTACGCAGCACTCGAGTACCCCGAGATGATCAACCTGAGGCTCGAGAAGTTCCTCCGGGAGCGAGGCTACGAGCCGACACCGCCGGGGGCTGGTTGACGCGCTCTCGGCGAGCCGCTAGCGATCGAACGCAATGATTCTCGTGATCGACAACTACGACTCCTTTACCTACAACCTCGTCCAGTACTTGAGCGAGCTCGGGGCTGAGGTCGAGGTTCAGCGCAACGATGCGATCACGGTAGATCAGATTCGCGAGCTTCGGGCGAGCGGCGTGCTGATCAGCCCGGGTCCCGGAAGGCCGGAAGAGGCGGGGGTCAGCCTCGATCTCATCGCAAAGCTCGGGTCGGTGACTCCGATTTTCGGCGTCTGCCTCGGGCACCAGAGCATCGCGCAGCACTTTGGCGCGTCGGTGGTGAGGGCCGACCGACTGATGCACGGGCGCACGTCCGAGATCCTTCACGAAGGCCGCGGCGTCTTCGCGAATCTACCGAGTCCTCTGACCGCGACGCGCTACCATTCCCTGATCGTGAAACGCGATACGCTCCCCGACGTGATCGAGGTCACGGCCTGGACCGACCGGGACGAAGTCATGGGAATCCGTCATTCCGAGCTCCCGATCGAGGGGGTGCAGTTCCATCCCGAGTCGTTCTTGACCGAGCATGGCCACCATTTGATTCGAAACTGGTTGTCATCGCTTCCGGAGGCACGGGCGTCGTGATTTCGAACGCAATCAAGGAAATCGTGGCAGGCCACGACTTGTCTCCCGACGACGTCGAAGCTGCGATGGACGCGATCCTCGAGGGTGAGGCCTCGGCCGTGCAAATCGCGGCGTTCGTGGTGGCGCTCCGCATGAAGGGCGAGTCTGCAATCGAAATTGCCGCCGCGGCTCGATCGCTTCGCAAGCACTGCGAGACGATTCGACCGGAGGTCGATGGCCCGCTTCTCGATACCTGCGGGACAGGTGGTGACGGTCTACACACGTTCAACATCTCCACTGGGGCAGCGATCGTGGCGGCAGCCTCCGGCGTCGCGGTTGCAAAACACGGAAACCGCGCGGTGTCCTCGAAGGCCGGAAGCGCCGATGTCCTCGAAGCACTGGGGATCCGAATCGACCTGGGGCCACGGCAAGTCGTGAAGTGCATCGAGGAGGTGGGGATCGGTTTCCTCTTCGCGCCAAGCCACCACGCGGCGATGCGACACGCGGCACCGGTGCGCCAAGAGCTAGGCGTTCGGACACTGTTCAATCTGCTAGGGCCGCTCTCGAATCCGGCCTCGGCCAGCCACCAGCTGGTCGGTGTCTACGACCCCACGCGGATTGAGCAGCTAGCCGAGGCTCTGGGATCGCTCGGCCTGACGGCGGCTTGGGTCGTTCATGGCGAGGGAGGGCTCGACGAAGTGTCGCCAGCGGGGCCGAGCTCAGTTGCGCAGTTGGCGAGCGGCGAAGTCAGCCGGTTTGAAGTTCGTCCGCGTGATTTTGGGCTTTCGGAAGTACCGGTCGAAGCCTTGGCCGGCGGAGATGCAGCGCGCAACGCCGAAATCATTCAGGGCGTCTTGGATGGTGCGCAAGGGCCGGCGCGCGTTGCCGTCCTGCTCAATGCGGCTGCCGCGCTACGAGTCACGGGGTTCGCTGGCGATCTGAGGGTCGCAGCGGAACGGGCTGCCGAGGCAATCGATAGCGGAGACGCCAAACGAATGCTCGAACGCTGGGCCCGTTTCACGCAAAGCGCATGACCGATTTCCTCTCCGAAATTCTCGCGCGTAAACGTCGCGAAAACACGAGGCGCCGCCGCCACCTTGGTGCCATGCGAGCTGTCGAGCGGCCTCCGCAACGCGAGAGGTCCGAGCGAGGAATCAGCGCACTACGTCGAGCACCGGGCGAACCGCCCTCGATACTGGCTGAGGTGAAGTTTCGAAGCCCGAGCGCCGGTGAAATCCGGCCATGGAGCGCCGGTGAGGGCGTGCGGGTCGCCCAGGCGTACGAACGTGCTGGGGCGGCGGCGGTCAGTGTCCTGGCCGACGGGCCAGGCTTCGGGGGCTCGCCCCTACTGGTGCGGCGAGTCGCCAAGTCGGTGAGCGTTCCGGTGCTCTACAAAGGCTTCGTCCTCGATCCCGTTCAAGTGGATCTGGCGTACGATGTCGGCGCATCGCTCGTCCTCTTGTTGGTTCGCGCCCTCGAGGATTCCGAGCTCCACGCGCTGATCCGGCAGATTCGGGCGCTCGGTATGGAACCGGTCGTCGAAGCCGCGAGCGCCGCCGAAGTCGATCGGGCCGTTGCTGCGGGCTCGACCATCATCGGTGTCAACGCGCGCGATCTGAGCACGTTCGAGGTGGACATGAGCGCCGCGCGCGCGTCCATCGCGCGAATTCCAGCAGGCTGCGTGGCGGTCTTCATGAGTGGCGTCCGATCGGCCGCCGATTTTCGCGAGGTGGCTCATAGCCGTGCCGATGCGGTGCTGATCGGTGAAGGCCTCATGCGGTCCCAGGATCCGGGCGTTCGCCTGTCGGAGCTCCTGGGGGCGGTCTGACCGAATCCTCGTTGGTCGGCAGAGTGACGCGAAAGCACGTGCCCGGGCCGTTGCGGTCGACGATCTCGATTCGCGCGTTGTGTTGGTCGACGATCTGCCTTACCAGGGCGAGCCCAAGACCGACACCGTGGCGTCGACCAGAATAGAACATGTCGAAAAGGTGCTCCCTCTGAGCTTCCTCGATTCCAGGACCCTCGTCGGCAACCTCCAGAAAGGCGCGCCCCTGTGGATCTCGTCCGGTTCGAACCTCGACCTTACCGCCGCGAGGCGACGCTTGCAGAGCGTTCTTGAGGAGGTTCCAAACGACCTGTCGCATCCGATCGGGATCCACGATCGCAACGATGGGCTCATCCGATTCGATCTCGTCGATCTCCAAGCCGTTGCTGGCTGTCGTTTCGCCGCGGGCGACTGCGACCACTTCGCTCGCAATCGAACGCAGGTCGAGCGCCTCGGTTTGAATCTGACTCGGCCGGCCGACCTGGAGCATCGTGGTGACCAGCGAGTTGAGTCGCTCGACCTCCGAGACGACGATGCCGAGCAAGCGGGCATCCTCACGGCTCAGCGCAGTGCCGTCGCGAACCATTTCCACCGAGCCGGATATCGAGCTCAGGGGGTTCCGAATCTCGTGGGCCAAACCGGTCGCAAGCTGTCCGAGCGCAGCAAGGCGCTGCGCCCGTTCCGCTTGGTCGCGGAGCGTCTTGATCTCGGTCAAGTCCTGGAAGGCGAGAAGCAGGCCAGATGGATTCCCATCCGCGTCCAGCAGCGAGCTGAGTGTATAGCCCATCACGAACTCGCTTTGATCGGCGCGTTTCCCAAGCGCCTCGGCGCGCCTTGGAGGCTCGCTCAGACGCTTGGCACCATAGTGAGGGAGCACTTTTGAAAGTGGCTGCCCCAGGAGCGAGCCGGTGCGGTCCCGAAGGATCTCTCGGGCGGCCCGGTTGAGCCCCAAGATGTGTCCGTCGTCACCCGCGGTAATGAGACCAGAGGCAATCGAACGAACGATGTCATCGTTGAGCCGGACGAGCCGTGCCGTACTCTGTTCTGCTTCGATGAGGCGCGCGCCGGCCACTTGCGCGCGCCGCGCGAGATTAGTTGCCAGCAGTGCAACGGCTGTGATGCCGACCATGTTGCTCACCAAAGCCAACTGGAAGTCGCGTGAGCTGAGGACATATTGGCTCAGGGGCTGGTCTGGCGGTGGGGGAAGCCAACCGACGTTGAGCGCGAGAGCTTGCAGGAAGTAACAGGCCAGGCTAGCCGCCGCGGTGTAATACGCCGCGCCCGTTCCGAGCGTGAGCGCAGCCGTGAGAATTTGCGCGCCGTAGAGGAAGGAGAAAATGCTTCCCGCGCCTCCAGTCAGATAAACGAGTCCCGTGATCAGCAGCACGTCCAGGGTCGTGATCGCCGCCGCAACACGACTCTCACGGCGGCCGCGAAGGAGCCAGACGCCAAACAGAATCGACGAGCCGTAGATCGCCGAAATCAGTATGAGTAGGAAGGTTGGCGTGAAGCGACCGTAGCGAATCGCGTCGAGTGCCAGGTACATCGTCGCGCCGAGCAGCACCGTTGCGATGATGAGTCGCCCGCCGAGAACCCACTGCAGGCGTCGATTCGAGTTGAACTCCTCTCGATCGACGTTCGGGATCTCTCGCGGTTGAATCACTCCGCTTTGACTTTACCCGCGATCGAGAAGATCGGCAGGTACATCGAAATCAGGATCGTGCCGACGATGCCGCCGATGAACACCATCATCAGAGGCTCCAGTAACGAGGTGAGGGCCGCAACCGCGATGTCGACCTCTTCTTCGTAGAAGTCTGCGATCTTGTTCAGCATCGTGTCGAGTGCACCCGTCTGCTCGCCAACGCCGATCATCTGCACGACCATGGGCGGAAACACGTTGGTTTCCATGAGCGGCTCGGCCATCGTTCGACCCTCGCGGATCTTCTCCGACGTTTTCTGAATTGCAGCTTCCACAACCACGTTGCCCGCTGATTTGCTCACGACGTCGAGCGCATCGAGAATGGGAACACCTGCCGAGAGGAGTGTCCCCAACGTACGCGTGAACCGGGCCACAGACACCTTCCGGATCACCGGGCCGAGGACTGGCAGCACCAGGAGCGCTCTATGGACGAAGTGTTTGCCCGCAGGTTGACGGTAGAACCAGGTGGCGCCGAACACCAACGCCGCTGATGCCAAGACGATCCAGTGAATGTTGGCAATGAAGCCCTCGGAGGCTGCGATGACGAGTTGCGTGAGGGCAGGCAGAGAGTCTTCGGCGCCGAACTCCGCAAACATTCCCTTGAAGCTCGGAATGACCCAGGCGAGCATGATGACCACGACGATCATCGCGACGAAGAAGATCGCAATCGGGTAGACCATCGCCCCTCGGACCTGGCGGGCGAGTTTGACGCGCTTTTCGATGTACCCCGCGAGACGGTTGAGAATCGTGTCGAGGATACCGCCCATCTCGCCAGCGCGAACGAGGTTGACGAAGAGCTCGTCAAAAAGCTTTGGATGCCGCGCTAGGCCATCGGAGAAGGTGCCGCCTTGTTCAACGTAGTCCTTCACGTCTTTGAGAATGGCGTTGAGAGCCTTGTTCTCGCCACGGCTCGAGAGGATGTCCAAGCATTGAACGAGGGGAAGGCCTGCATCAATCATGGTCGCAAACTGGCGAGTGAAGATCACCAGCTCCTTTGTATCGACGCCAGTGCCGAACGCCAGACTGAGCTGGCGTCCCTTCTTCTTGATCTTGACGGGGTTGAGCTGGCGCGCGCGCAGCCTGGACTGCACGGCTTCCTTGCTGTCCGCCTCGATGATTCCTGTTTGGACTTCGCCCGCGCGAGTGCGCGCTTCGTATACCCACTCGGCCATGAATTCTCCGCCCGATCCCCTCCGGGCCTTCTAAAATCCTAGCTGATCTCGGATCGCCTGGTCAAAAGGCATGCCTAATTCCGGTAGGGGTTCTGCATGTCGATGTCGGCAGGTTCAGCTTTGTTCGTCCGAGCCGGGGGCTCGGCAGCTTCGAACTTCGCGGGCTTTTCTCGCTTTGCAGCCCGGATTGGGCGAGGCTGGCGGGCCGCTGAAGGCCCTCGTGTGGCCGGGCGGATCGGCGCCGTGCTGCTCGCGCGTTCCGGTGCAGGCGTAGCCTCGAGCGATGGGCTCCCGCTCGCAGTGGATGGTTGAGCCTTGCGCTCCGTTTCCGCGCCTGCCGCGGGTTTGGCAGCCTCGGCCGACGCGGAGTCGGGTCCCGAGGGGCCCACCGGTGGGTCGACGAATGCAGGCTTGGCTCGTTCAAGCGCAGGTCCAGGCGCTGCAGGCGGCCGAAGCAGCTGAAAGACCAGGAAGCCGGCGTACATGAACACGATGATCGCGAGAGCCATCACGAACCACTTCAGAGCATCGGATTCCGATGCACGCCGGACGACGACCGGGGTCCCGTCGTTGAGCACTCCCGACACGGTTCCGTGCACGTGAGACCCAGTGCCCCCATGTGCGGCAAAGGTCCGGGTCTCGATGGGGGTGCCTTCACGGGGCATCGGAACGATCGAGGTTCCGATGTCCGTGCTTCCAAGCATCTTGATGGCGTCGCGAACCCGCTCGCGCTCGTCTTGCAGCTTCTCGGCATCCAAGTCTCGAACGACGTCGGCAACCTCGCGTGTCTTGGCAACACGGCCAGACCCGACTGCACCTTCAAGCGCTTCGGCGAACTCGTCGGCGCTTTGAAACCGTTGGTCGGCGTCTCGGCTCAGAGCCGTCATCACGACAGCGTCGAAGCGCTCGAGCTCCGGCCAGAGCTCAGACGGCTTGGGCACCGGGTCGTTCAGCAGCTTGTTCAGCGTGGCGCCGTTCGACTCACCCTTGAACAGGCGTCTCCCGGTCAGCGATTCCCAAAGAATGATGCCGACGCTGAAGAGGTCGGAGCGCTGGTCGGTGGAGCTCGACGAAGCCTGCTCGGGCGCCATGTACGAGAGCTTACCCTTGAACTGGCCGGCGCGGGTCGATGCCATACGTACGTCGGCTTTTGCGACGCCAAAGTCGGTCAGCCGAGCAATGCCATCGGTGCCGACCAAGATGTTGTGCGGCGAGACGTCACGGTGGACCAGCTTCAGAGGCTTACCGCCCTCGTCGGTCAGGCGGTGTGCCGCGCCCAAGCCCTGCAGTCCATCGATCAGCACGCGGCAAACGAATGGTTGCGGGAGCCTCTCGCCACGCTTGGCGGCGCGCCCGAGGAGGGCACCGAGGTGATTGCCTTCGATGTATTCCATGACGAGGAAGTAGCCGTCGCCAGGGCTGTCGCTGATGTCGAGCGTAGGCACCACGTTCATGTGGCGAATCCGCGCGGCGAGCCTCGCCTCGTCGAGGAACATCGAAATGAACTCCTGCTCGTACGCCAGGTGAGGATGCAGCATCTTGATGGCGACGAGCCGTTCGAACCCTGCGACTCCTTGCGCGCGCGCGGCGTACACCGACGCCATTCCGCCAGATGCCAACTGCGTCAGGATCTCGTAGCGGCCGAGGTGCCGACCCGCCATGGGTCGGGAAGGCGGCAAGGATCCTCGAGAGCTAGCCGGCGCATTCACTAGAAGCGACCCTTGAGCGTCAAGAGGCCACCTTGCTTGCTGACGCCAACGGCAGGTTCAATGCGCTGGGCTGCGGCGTCTCGAGATTCTCCCTTCCAGTTGGTGAACACGCCCAGAACGGCCGTCGTTGCCGCCATTCCAGCGGTGACGCCGATGAGGATGTTGGTTCTGCGCTCTTTCTTGCGTCCGTCTTCGAGAAGGGATTGAGCAAGTTCCGCTGGCGTGGGAGAACCACCGCTGTTGATGCCGGGCGAGTTGGCCGTTCGGGCTGCGGCCTCGTAGGCGTCCACCCCCTTGTTGGCGTCGATCCCCGACCAGGCCGTGACCGCGCCCAATGCAATCGTCGCGCCAAGCGACGAGAAGAAGCCCCAGCGTGGAATCGGCGGTGGAGACGGGGGGGCGGGTGCGGCTAGGGTCGCTTTCTTGGTCTCACCTGCTGACCCTTGCACATATG
>JAOTXX010000093.1 GCA_029862185.1 Myxococcales bacterium | reverse complement strand
AGATATCGCCCGGCACAGAGCAACGCGCTCAAACCATTGGTTCTACGAGAGCTGGGACACCGATGAAGGCATATGGGCGGTCGCCGACGGCGGGCCGATCCCGATGATGTTCGCGTCGTTCCCGTCGCTCAAGGATCCAGAGCACGACCCAGGCCCGTCGAACAGACACACTGGCCAGGCGATGGTTTGGGCCGATTGGTCCTCGGTGGCCGCGTTCGCCGACCGCGAGCCCGGCGAGCGCGCCGCCGAATGGACAGTGTTCAAGCAGGACGTCGAGGCCAAGTTGATGGCGTTCTTTGCAGAGAAGTTCCCGGCGCTGGCGCCGCTCGTCGTCTATCGTGAGCTTGGCACCCCCCTCGCAACAGCGGCGTTCACGCGCCACGAGAAGGGCGGGTTCTACGGCGTCGAAACGACGCCGCGCCGACTGTTGTCGGACGCGCTCGCCGCCCGTACGCCCGTCCCCGGCCTGTTTTTGACGGGCCAGGACGTCATGACCCCCGGGATCGCTGGAGCACTTGCGGGCGGAATGCTCGGGGCAGCGGCGATCGACCCGCGAGTCTACCGGAAGTTCATTTGGTGAAAGGATGGCGCAGGAACGCATTCCCGACGAGATGATCGCAGTCGTCTTGCACGCATACGAGGGTCCAGGAGGCCTTCGCGTCGAACGGCGCCCGGTCCCGAGCCCGGGGAGAGACGAGGTGCTCGTGAAGATGGCCGCTTCACCCATCAATCCCTCGGACTTGGCCGTCTTGCGCGGCCGATATGGTTTCAGGCCCGACCCGCCCTTCGTCCCAGGCGGGGAAGGCTCGGGCACGGTCGTTGCGGTAGGCCCCGGAGCGATGGGTAGGTACTTCCAAGGTTCCCGAGTGGCATGCCTTTGGGATGGCAGGCGCGACGGTGCCTGGGCGCAATACATGGTCGCGTCGACGAAGGGAGGGGTGCTTCCTTTGAGCGATTCGGTGAGCCTCGAACGAGGGGCTACCTCCGTGATCAATCCCCTCACGGCGAGCGCGTTCATCGAAATCACGAAGAAGGGCGGTCACAAAGCCATCGTGCTCTCGGCTGCTGCGAGCTCCCTCGGGCGCATGGTCAATCGTCTAGCGTCCGGTGAAGGGATTGAAGTGATCAACGTCGTGCGCCGGGACACGCAGGTCGAGCTACTACGGCAGCAGGGAGCCTCCATCGTCCTCAACAGCAGCGATTCCGGCTTTGACGATGCACTCCGCGACGCCTGTCATCAGCACGATGCGCACTTGGCCTTCGATGCCGTCGCCGGGGAGCTGACGGCACGGCTGCTTCGTGCGCTACCATCGAATAGCAAGGTCACGGTATTTAGCGCTCTTTCCTTCGAGCCTGCCCAGACACCGCCCGATCAGCTGATTTTCGAGAACAAGTGCGTGGACGGGTTCTGGCTCGGCCCCTTCATCGCCAGTAGGAACCTGGTGCAGACCATGCTGACGTGGCGCCGTGCTCAAAAGCTGGTTACCACCGATCTGAGAACCGAGATTCGGGCGGAGTACCCTCTCGAAGACGCGCCGAGAGCTGTCGAGGAGTACGTCAGCCAAATGACCGGCGGCAAGTGCCTCTTGAGGCCGAACGGATGAATGCTTCGCGACCGGCTCGTTCGCTTCGCCGCAGGGTAGCTGCGTGGATCTACACCAGCATCGCGATCCCTAGCCTGGTACTCGGCGCGATCTATCTCTTTCGACCCACCTTCATGCCGTATCACGCGGTTGCGTTGGGCAAGGACTGGGCGGAGCTCGACGCTGCGACGCAGGCGCTGATCAAAGCGCTCATGGAAGTCGCCGGCGGCGGCTGGCTGGCGCTCGGGACGCTGTTGCTGTTCCTCGTTGCGTTTCCGATTCGCCGCGGCGAGCGCTGGGCACGGTGGGCGGCGCCGACCGCGTCGCTGTTGTTCTATGTGCCCACCCTACTCGCCACGCTGAGCGTGCTTCAACAAACCCCAGCCTCGCCGCCTTGGCGCGCCAACCTCGGCATGTGCGTGGCTGCGGTGCTCGCTTTCTTGCTCGACGCACCTTGGCAACGCAGCCAACGGCGGGACGAAAGCGACCGCGGTGGCGACGCCGGCGACGCGCGCTAGTGCTACGTCTCGGCGAGCACCCTGAACTGCATGAACTGGCCTCCCTCCGCAGCTGCGAGGCGCTCGCGCAGAACTGAGCCGAGCGCGAGCGCGGGAGTGAGCACGCCTCCACTCCGAGGAGTCATTTCCTGATCCAACGCGAGGCAGAGTCCGACCTCGCCCAGTATCTTCGAGGTCGCGAGGTAGCCTGGATCGCCACGCCCTTGTACATCGACCATCGCTGCATGTTCACCGGTGGCGGACGTCGCCTTGAGCACGACGCGGAACTTGCCGGCACGGCGCAACCATTCCGGTGGGCCCTGACCTGGCTTCGGCGAGAGCGGAATCGGGGCCCCGACGAAGTACCCGAAACCGCGGCTCATCCACAGCCAGCCTGCCGTCAACCCAGCGCCCACGGAGATGCCTTCTGCGTAGGAGCAGGATAGACGCCCACTCGCTGTGCGAGTGCCTCGAGCGTTTTCTTCGTGCCTCCACTGAACGAACCGGTGCGCTACGCCTCTTCGTGAAATTGATCGATCATCGCCCTCTGAAACCAGTACTCGCCAGAGAGGTCCGCATAGTGCCGCCCCTGCTTCGCGCAGGCCTCGACGACCGCGTCGCCCCCGTACTCGGCATACGGTCCGGCCGTCGTGAGGACGACGCGAGCCTTCGACATCATGGCGTCGATCGACGCTCTGTCCGACGTGTCCGCGACGATGATCTCGGGAGCCGCGTCTGCCAAGGAGGTTCGGAGTGCGCTGAGCTTGTCCGGGTTGCGGCCGGCGATCGCCCAGGAGAATCGACTGCTTTCCGGATGACGAGCGAGGTACTCGGCGACGAGCTTCCCGACGAATCCGGTGGCGCCAAAAAGCACGATGTCAGGCGCACTCATCTCAAGCCCCGTCCTCGGGTCGCTCGACGCCTGCTTCCGTTCTCGTCTGCGGGCGCGCCGTATTGACAGCCGGAATGTCCCAGGCGTCCGCAATGTGGCCGCCAACGATGCGCCAAACGACGACCGCGTCGATCTCGATCGGCGCGCCTTCAATCACCAACCGATCCCTGACGTGCGTCACGACCAGCTCATCTCCGTAGGGCGTGATGGAAATCGGCTCGACCTCGAAGGTCCCGCCGGCGACCCCGCCTAGCTTCTCGAAGAAGGCCTGAAGACCCCCGAGACCAACATGGTCACCCTCGAGATCCGGCAGGTGGGAATTGAAGTAGTGCCAGACGAAGTCTTCCGAGAAGAGGTCCGGGGCCTCGCCCAGGTTGCGGAGGTCTAGTTGCTTGAACAGAGAGATGTTCGGGTGCTCTTCGGTCATGGTCGTGCGCCTTCCTCCCGCCGTCTCCGAAGCCGTGCAAGACCTGTTCCATACGGGAACCCGTCGGCGCCCACTTCCAGCGGAACGACGAGCGTTGCACGAGTCCAAGGTTTCGCGCAGATCTTTCGCGCCACGCGAAATCGTTTCAGAACCGGCGCCAGGGTGATGAACTGGTACGATTCGAAGTGTTGATTGCACCCGAGGGAACGCAACGATGCACGAGGAATCGCCGAAACGAGTTCTGCTGGTGGGAGCGACGGGCTATGCGGGTCGCAAGCTGGCCAACTATTTGCTGACGAGTACCGACGCGACCGTAATCCTGTCCGGCCGCAACAGATCCAAGCTCGGTGACCTGCAGTCGAGCCTTCGTGCGGTCGATCGCTCGCGTCGAACGGAGTTGCTCGAGCTCGACGCAGCCAACATCGATGTCACCGCCCTCACCGATTTCGATTTGCTCGTGAACGCTACAGGCACCGGGCGGCACAACGCTTTGATGATCCAGGCCTGCCTCGAACGACGAGCTGACTGGATCGACATGCAGATGACCAACGAGCTGCTGAATCCGCCGACCGAGCTTCGAGCGAAGATCGAACGCGCAGGTTGCCGCTTCGTCATTCAGGCGGGGTTTCATCCGGGAATCCTCGCGGCGCTCGTGCGCCATGCGGCACAGCAAATGGATACAATCCACAGCGCCATCGTCGGAAGCGTGATCCGTGACGAGGGCGGCGTGCCCTTCACCTCGGGAGTCACTGAGCTCGTCGAGTCGTTCCGTGACTACAAGAGCGAGATGTACAAAGACGGCCGCTGGCAGAAGCTGGACTATGCGGCCTATCCGATGGTCGAGTTCGAGTATGGTTTCGGCAAGCTACGCGCCTATCCAGTAGAGATGCCAGAATTGCGCCGCCTGCCCGAGCTGTTGCCGGACTTGAGGAATACCGGTTTCTTCGTTGCGGGTTTCAATTGGATCGCCGACTATCTCGTTACGCCGCTGATGATGCTCAGCTCCAACATCGCACCTCGGCAAACCGCATCGTGGCTGGGGCATCTGCTGAGCTGGTCCACGAGGACGTTCGCTCGGCCACCCTACGGCACGGTCGTGCAGGTCGATGCGGATGGTCAATGCGACGATCGGCCGGCCCACTTTCGGCTCTCCATGTTCCACGAAGATGCCTACGTCCTGACGGCTGTCCCGACCGTCGCAATGATCAAGCAGATGCTTCAAGATGAGCTCCAACCTGGCGTCCACCTCATGGGACTCTGCTGTGACCCCGTCCAGCTGCTCTCGGATATCGAGCGGATGGGGATTTCAATCACTCAACGACTCGACACCATTCACTAGCGCGGGACCTAGCACCCACCTCGACGATGGGTTACTTGTTGCTGACACCGCTCCCGACCCATGCGGGTTTGAGCTTCGAGCTCGCCTAGCTGGCTAACGCTCTAGGAGAAGAAACCATGGAAAACCAGGAAGCCTACGAGAGAGCCAAACACAGGGTGGCGGCCAAGCTCGGATTCTACGTTCATCTCTCCATCTATATCGCGGTGAGCATCCTACTCGTGATCGTCAACCTGAGCGCATCCCCCGAATATCTGTGGTTCAGGTGGCCGATCCTGGGTTGGGGCATCGGTGTCTTCTTTCATGCCTTGGGTGTCTTCGTCTTCTCTGGCCGATCGACGATTACAGAACAGATGATCGAAAAAGAGATTAGGAACGAAGCTTCTAAGAAACACTGAAACGGAAAGAGATTGAGATGCCGGTCGGACCGCGAACACACGCAGCGGCTCTTGGATGCATGGGTCGCCGACTACAACGAAGTCAGACCGCATTCTCCGCTCGACGATCTTCCGCCCCTTGCTTGCCTTGCCCGTCTCACCCGGCTCAGCGAACTGCACCTCACAAACGAAATGAGAATCAACCAGCTCCGGGGGACCAAAGAACGGACGCGGGCCACCACCCCGGAAATCGCAGTGCGCGGTGGTAGGACTTACCGACTCCGTTCATCGCGTCATTGGCATGGCTTTCGCCCCCGCCGACACTGTCAGTGACCACATAGTGACCAGAGCGCAGGGCAAGCAGGGGGACTGCAGAGTGTGTCGGGGTACCCGAGTAGGAAGTTGAGTTGTACGCCTTTGATAGCGATACGCGAGAGAATCGAGTGACCGCGTAGGGTTAGCGTTTCGCGGCGAGTAGGGTTCGATTCCCACCGCCTCGACCAGGGCGCACCTTGAATCTGGCTCCGTTCGGCGGCAGAGTCGCGGCGATGAACACCCCCCCGAGCTCGAAGACGCGCCGCTTTCCCACGGCGCGGGCGGTCCTTTTCCTGGTCGTCGCGGCGGCATGGCTCGCCGCCTGTGGAAAGGGGACGCCCGGCCCCGCGGAGACGCCAGCGGACTTGGGTGAGGCGCGACGGGCGCGGGTGTTTCTGACCTCCCGCGCCGGTGATGCGATGCGGGAGACGGGAGCCATCTCGCTGGTCGTGCCGACGGCGGGACCGGCCGAAGCGACCGCTGCGATCAACGTGTACCCGGACCGGGAGCGGCAGGTGTTTCACGGCGTCGGCGGGTCCCTGACCCAGGCGTCGGCCGCAGCCCTCGGGAAGCTGTCGCCGAAGAAGCGGTCCGAGGTGCTCGCTGCCTACTTCGGGCCTGACGGGGCGGGGTACGCGCTCTCCCGTACGCATGTCGGGAGCTCGGACTTCTCCGAGTACAGCTACGACTACGCCCCCGACGACGACCCGAGCCTCGCCGGATTCTCCATCGAGGAGGACCGGCAGAACGGCCTCCTCCAGCTGATCACCGACGCGCAGGCCGTGCCCGGAGCTTCGTTTCGGATCGTGGCGTCGCCCTGGACCGCGCCGCCCTGGATGAAAGACAACGGCAAGTACTACGACCCCGCGCAACGCCGCGGCGGGCGGCTCCTCGCCGAGCACTACGACACCTTCGCGCGCTACTTCGTCGCCTACCTCCAGGCGTACCAAGAAGCCGGCGTGGATATCTGGGCGCTCACCCCGGTCAACGAGCCCATGGGCAACGGCGGGAACTGGGAGAGCATGGAGATGTCCCCGGTGGAGCAGCGCGACTTCATCCGCGTGCTCGGACCCCGCCTCGAAGAGGCCGAGCTCGAAAAGCCCATTTTCATCTTCGACCAGAACCGCGCCGAGATGCCCGCCTACACGCGGGTCATCTTCGGCGACGAGGTCGCGTCTCCCTTTGCGTACGGCACCGCCGTCCACTGGTACAACAGCACCTTCCGGGTCTACGAGGATGTGCTCGACGCGCAGCACGAGCTCTACCCGGACAAGGTCATCATTCATACCGAGGGCACCATCGACAGCGTCTCCGCGGAGGCGTCCTGCAATCAGCAGTGCTTGAAGCCACCGTGCGGCTGCGAAGACCTGTACGCCTGGTGGCAGGACGACGCCTGGTATTGGGAGAAGGAGGCCACCGACTGGGGCTGGGACTGGGCTCAGAATCGGGAGGTCGACCACCCGAAGTACGCCCCGGCCTTCCGTTACGCCCGGGACCTCGTCGTCGGCATGGGCCACTGGCTCGCAGGCTGGATCGACTGGAACATCGTTCTCGACAAGCGCGGCGGACCGAACCACGTCAACAACTTCTGCCTCGCGCCGGTGATGGTCGATGGGGAGACGGACACCGTCTACTACACGCCGCTCTTTTACGTCGTGAAGCAGGTCTCCCGCCATAGTCGGCCCGGCGGCGTGGTCCTCGAAACCAGCGTCAACAGGCCGCTCGGTCTTCACGCATCGGCGATTCGGAACCCGGACGGGACCATCGCCGTTCACGTATTCAACGAGGGCGATGCGGACGTGGCCTACGTCGTTCGGATCGGAGGGCAGGAGGCGACGGTCACGAGCCCCGCCGGGTCGCTTCAGACACTGGTCATCGAGCCTGCACCCACGGGCTGAAGTAGAACCATACCAACCCGACCAGCACGACGAGGAGCACCGAGGCCCATCGATCCTGCGTCCGCCATCGCGAAGGCGGGGCGCTTTCCGACGGCGCGGTGGTAGCGAAGGTGAGGCCGTCCAGCTTGCCGGCGTCCGGCGCCCGGGTCAGCAAGGAGACGCCCACCAGCACCACGCTGCAGACCAGGAAGAGAAGAGCCGCGAAGTGGAGAAAGTTGATCTCCGCGTACGCCAGGATGAATCCCTCGTGCTCTTCCTTGGTGAGCTCGGCGACGAGGCGCAGGGTCCCGAAGACGAATCCGGTGGCGAGGGACGCGATGGCACCGGCGGCGTTCGCCCGGCGCCAGAGGATGCCGATGAGGAACACGGCGGCGATCGGCGGCGAGATGTAGGCCTGGACGCTCTGCAGGTACTGGTAGAGCTGCCCGGAAATGAAACGCATCATGGGGATCCAGAGCAGGCCAAGCGCGACGAGCACGGCGGTCGCCGTCTGACCCACACGCACCTGTCGCGCCTCCGATGCGTCGGGTCGGAGCTTGAGGTAGATGTCCCGGGTGAACAGGGTGGAGCAGGAATTGAACACCGACGACAGCGAGCTCATCAGCGCTGCGAGCAGGCCTGCGACCACGAGCCCCCGGATGCCCAGCGGCAGCAGCGCGCCGATCAGGATGGGGAGCGCCTGGTCCGGGCTGTCGAGGGTGATCTCCCCGCGGGACGCGAGCGCGTGGGCGACGACGCCAGGTACGACAAAGATGAAGAGCGGCAAGAGCTTGAGCAGCCCGCCGAAGATCGTCCCCCGCCGCGCATTGTCCTCGTCCGCCGCGGACAGCACGCGCTGAACGATGAACTGGTCGGTGCACCAGTACCAGACGCCGAGAATCGGCGCGCCTAGGAGGATTCCGGTCCACGGGAAGTCCGGATCGGAGAGCGGCTTCCAGACGGACATGAAGCCGGGTCCGGCCTCTTCGACCATCGCGCCCCAACCCCCGAGCTCGTCGAGGCCGATCCAGGTGACCGCGACCGCGCCGCCAACCAGCACGAACATTTGCAGCAGGTCCGTGTAGAGGACCGCCCGGAGCCCGCCCAACACCGTGTAGATCCCCGTCGCGACGACGACGACGAGGGCGCCGGTCCAGAAGTCGACGCCCATCAGGGACTCGAAGACGATTCCCCCCGCCGCGATGGTCACGGAGATCTTGGTCAGCACGTAGCCGACGATCGAGATCACCGCGAGGTACCAGCGCGCCGCTGGCGAGTACCGGCGCTCGAGGAACTCGGGCATCGTGAAGACGCCGCTCCGTAGGTAGAACGGGACGAAGACCCAGCCCAGCACTAGCAAGATGAGGGACGCGAGGATCTCGAACTGCCCCACCGCGACGCCGCTCGCGGCGCCGGTGCCGGCGAGCCCCACCAGATGCTCGGAGCCGATGTTCGAGGCGAACAGCGAGGCACCGATCACGAACCAGCCGACGTTGCGGCCCGCGAGGAAGTAGTCTGCCGAGCTCGTCTGCTCCCGCCGCTCCGAGATGGTCGCCCACGCCGCGACCCCGAAAACCGCGGCGAAGTAGAGGGCGACGACGACCCAGTCCAGCCCTTCGAGAGTGCTCACGGGGCGGAGCATAACAGCCCGGCGAATAGTCCCGGTTGATGGATCGGCGCAGGAAAGGATGCTGACCCGACGGTCGCATGGGCCCGCGGTCGAGGAGGAAGCCAATGGTCCGGCTGGATCTGAGATTTCACGCGCGGCAGCAGGGCGCAGCGGACGGTCGGCTCGCGCATCCCCCAAACCTTCGGAGCTCGGCGAGCATTCGCACAAGACACCCCCACACTAGCGCCCGCGCTTCCGCCGGAGCGCATCGAACCCGGCGAACATCGCTCCGACCTCCGCGAGCTCCCGGCGGTTCGATTCCCACCGCCTCCACCGATGACCGTTCGAGATCATTTCGCTTTGAGCTCGGGTGGCAAACGGGACCAAACCTCGTTGGGGCAAGCTACAGTTTTGGCAGACACCAAAACTGCATCGTCCTCGCGTCGGGTCTTCGTCCCGAGCTCGACCGTGAACCGCGCGCTCAACATGAGCCCGACGGGCTAGGAGAGTCGTAGTCGCTCTTCGGGCACCATCAAGGCCGTCTCTTCAGCACTGCGCCCAGGTCCGCAATGATTTGGACCAAGGCCTCGCGCGAGTGACCCTGCGCTGCGCGAATCTCTGCTCACTTGGCGAGGCCCGTGTCGTCGAACACGCCCTCGAAAAGCACGGTGCTCAAGTATCGCTCGCCGGAGTCGGGCAGCACCACCACGAATGTCTTGCCTCGATGCTCGCGACGCTTGGCCAGACGCGCGGCCACGGCCACCGCTGCACCGCACGAAATGCCCGACAAGATGCCCTCTTCTAGCGCCAAGCGCCGGGCGTAGGCAATGGCTTCGTCGTTGGTGACTTGCTCGATGAGGTCCACCACCGATAGGTCGAGTACGTCGGGCACGAAGCCCGCGCCGATACCCTGAATCTTGTGAGGGCCAGGCTTGAGCGCTTGCCCTGCGCGTTCTTGCGTGAGCACAGGACTGTCGGCAGGTTCTACGGCCACCGACAAGATGGGCTTTTGCCGGGTGTTCTTGATGTACCGCGACACGCCCGTGATGGTGCCGCCGGTGCCAACTCCCGAGATCAAGATGTCGATGGCGCCTGCTGTGTCGTCCCAGATTTCCGGGCCGGTGGTGGTCTCGTGAATCGCCGGATTCGCTGGGTTCTTGAACTGCTGAAGCAGCACGTACTGCGCGGGGTCGCTGGCCGCGATCTCTTCGGCTTTGGCGATTGCGCCGCCCATACCCTTGGGGCCCTCGGTGAGCACCAGCTTGGCACCAAAGGCGGTGAGCAGCTTGCGCCGCTCGACGCTCATGGTTTCTGGCATGGTGAGCGTAAGAGGATAGCCGCGTGCGGCGGCCACAAATGCGAGCGCGATGCCCGTGTTGCCACTTGTGGGCTCTACGATTTCTTTCCCGGGCCCAAGCAAACCGCGCTCTTCAGCGTCCCACACCATCGCGGCCCCAATGCGGCACTTGACCGAGTACGCTGGGTTGCGCCCCTCGATCTTGGCGAGCACCGTGGCAGGGGCTCCGTCGGTGATGCGATTGAGCCGCACGAGCGGGGTGCGGCCAATTGAGCGGGCGTTGTCTTTGAACCAATGGGTTTCGGCAGTAGACATCGTGATCCTGTCGTGGGGAATTGAGGGAATCGCAGGCAAGCTGCCCAGCTTATATCACGGCGGCGGACCACGCTGTGGAGGTACAGACACCCAGTCCGGAGCATGTGGCTTGTCACTCTAGGTCAACAGTCACTTCGGCGATGCTGCCGAGACCCATCTGTTGAATCCGCGCCTCCTCGAGGGTAGCAGTGTTGGTGCACGCGGTGCCGAGCGAGGTTTCGACAAACGCGAAATTGCCGTTCCTCATGCCGTTCGGGAAAAATTAGCCTAGTGAAAAACGTCCGGCTTGATTCCTAACATCACACGCGAGCCACACCACGGCCGCAGCAACCGCGACTCGCAACTCGGGTGTGGACGACTGGCGGGTGGTGATCTGCAAGGAATGATCGGACAATGATGAATCCATGGAGTTCGTCGCCAAAGTCCGTACGTGGTTCCTGCTATCTTTCTACGGTGCGGCGCTGTTCATGTTCGCTGGCGCGCTTATCGGATCCATGTTGAAAGGAAAGAGACCATGGCACAGGTAAAAGACGTGGTATGCGGCATGATGGTTGATCCCGATGTTGCTAACCATAAGTCCGAGTATAAGGACAGAATCTACTATTTTTGCTCTCCCCGCTGCAAGACGGCCTTCAACGAGGAACCGGAGAAGTACGTCTCACAAGAGGACTCGGGCTAAGGCGGGCACGGCCATCGCTCGCAGGGCGCTGTTCGTGCGTCTGAGTCGTTCGCATACAGGAATCAGCGAGAGACTGCGCACGGAACGACTGCGCGGCCTGCCTCGAGCTCCGCGAAGAGCCAGTCGTGAAAGCCGCGCGCGAGAAGCCACTCGATTCGGTCGCCTCGCCAAACGATCTTCTCGCCTTCGTAAGGGGACTCCGCTAACACGAACTTCTCCAACGCGCTGTGTTTCACGTAATCGAGATCTCTCCGGACGGGTGCCTGCGCGCGCATCTCCCGATTCCAGCGAAGCAGCCTCGGGTGGGTGGCTTCTTCGAACAGAAGCCCGAGCGGCTTGAGCGCCGAGATGTGAGGAAACAGCGCGAAATCCGCGATCGACAGATCGCCGCACACGAAACCCACGGTATCGAGCGAATCCTCGATCTCGGTAAGAACCTGGAGTAAGTCCTCACGGCCCGCCTGGAGCAACCCGTCAGGAGGCGTGTCGGGGCGCTTGTGCGTAGGCCAGGTCCAGATCGAGACGTCGTGGATGATGGCGTCGAGCAGCGTATCTGCAATGCGCTGCCATCGTCGCGCTTTGGCGCGGAGCTCGGGCTCCACGGGAATGACTGCAGGGGTCGGATGACGGTCCTCGAGATAGTAGACGATGTCGGTCGAATCGGTGACGGTGAAACCTCGGTCTACGAGGACGGGCACCTCCGCCCGCGGATTCACTTCGGCTAGCCGGTCATGCTCGTTCACAGCCAGGGCGTCTACGGATTCAAATTCCAAACCCTTGAAGTGAAGCACCATCCGCACCTTTCGAGCGAACGGACTAAAGGGGTTGTCGAATAGGGTGAGCATGTCGCGGTGCCAAATGATGTCATGGAAGGCCCAGCTTCGAAACCAGCGACCAGCAGGTGACCAAGCACCTGGTCATGGTACGCTCGAGGCTCGCCGCGGAGGCTGTGCGCCTCGAGGAAGTCGATCTCGAGCGTTCCGTCTTCGTGCACGGTCACTTTGTCGCCGGTCGAGCCCCTTTCCGCGACCCGACCGGGGCACGGCCTCATCTTCGTCTGACGGGTCCGAGGTGGTATGCTGCCCTCCCGGGATGCAATGACGACGAAAACGTTCTCGTGCTGCAAAACACCTGGCGCTGAGTGCGCCTGCCACGCAGCCTTGCCAGGAACAGGCCGATGATGATCCTCAGCGTCGTGACCGCCCTGCTACTCGGCGCGATCACCTGGACCTTACTCGAGTACCTCATCCACCGCTGGCTCGGGCACGATTCGCGCACCCGACCCAACCCGTTCGCGGCGGAACACGTGCGGCATCACAGCCAGGGCAACTACTTCGCTCCGGCCTGGAAGAAGGTTCTGTCGGCCCTCCTCTTCGCGACGACGCTGATCGGGCCGAGCATCGCCCTTGCCGGCGCATTGGCGGGCTCTTCATTCGTCGTAGGTCTCATCAGCATGTACGTTGCATACGAGGTGCTGCACCGTCGCGACCACACCCATCCCGGACGCGGCTCGTACATGCGGTTTCTCAGGCGGCATCACTTCTATCACCACTTCACGGATCCCAACTTCAACCACGGAGTGACGACACCGATATGGGACTGGGTGTTCGGCACGTTGCGGGCGCCGGGGCTCATTCAAGTTCCACCCAAACTGGCAATGAGTTGGCTGGTCGACCCGCACAGCGGATGCGTCCGCCCCGACTATGCCACGCACTACGAGCTGATTCGGAAGGGCTGAGCGCCCAGAGGCAACCAGAAGACGACGATGAAGTAAGCGGCGATGGCGGTCACCGGGGTCCCTTCAATCGCCCCTCGTCGAGACTGAGTCGGTCGACATCACATCTCGCTCTGGCAGGCGCGAGCTCGACCCGGTCCGCAGGCAGACCTAGATGACGGAGGATTCGGCGAATCGCGCTTGAGCGCATGATGGCTGCCACGAAACGCATGCGGCTGCCGCAGTCCGGGCACTCGAGGACATCGATTTCAAGGGCGCGGCAATGATCTCGGCACAGGTGCGATTGCATGGACGGGCGACCTTCTCGGAGGTGCTCGTTCGAAGCTAGTCCCGAGCCGAACAGCGCTCCCGCAGGCTGGATGGACCGACGATGCTAAGCTCGCTTGGTCTGGCCCTCGCGGTCATCTGCCGCGAGCTTGCTGACCTCGTCGCATACCGTCGACCACTCCCACGATGCGTAGGCATCCCTCAAGACAGACCCGACTTGGACCAGGAGAGCGGGGGCGGGAGCTAGTTTTTCGTTGGCGAGAACGGTGATCGGGGCGACCGACTTCTCGGTCGAGGGCAAATACTCCTACGCCGACGTCGCGGGCGATGAAACGCTGAAGCACTTCAGTATCGCTGTCGACGAGGATGGCTTCGCTGCCGCGAAATATCCTGGCGTGAAGGACGAGGCGTTCGATCTGCTGCCGATGATCAAAGAGGCGCTTGGCATCAAGCGTGCCCAAGCAGACGAGGATCTGCGCATCGTGGCGTCGGCTTGGACCGCACCACCCTGGATGAAGGACATCGAGGACTGGTATCGACCGCGAACGGCCGAAACCAACTGGCAGGGCACAGGCGGATCGCTGAGGCCGCAGTAAGTTTAAACTTACGCGAACTACCTGGTTCGGCACCTGAATGCCTACCAGGCTGAGGGCGTGCAGATCTGGGGGCTGACGCTCGTCAACGAACCGCACGGCAACGGTGGCTTTTGGGAGAGCATGCACTTCACCCCGCGATCCCAGAACGCGTTTATCAAGCACCATCTGGGTCCCGCGCTCAAGGACAGCGGCCATCGCGACATCAAGTTGCTGAATTACGACCAGAATCGTGACGACCTCGAGCCATGGACGGACGTCATGTTCGGTAACCCCAAAACGGCCGCCTTCGTCCACGGCGCTGCGGTGCATTGGAACTCGAGCACATTCAAGGTCTACAAAGACGTCTTCGACATAGTGCACCGCAAGTTCCCCGCATTTTCGATCGTCCACAGCGAAGCCACGAAGACCACCCGATCTACACGCCGGTGCATCGCTACGCGCGCGACATCATCGTAAGCCTCGATCATTGGGTGGAAGGCTGGATCGATTGGAACATTGTGCTCGACAAGCGTGGCGGCCCCAACCACGTGGGCAACTATTGCGGCGCACCGATCATGATCGACGTGGAGGCCGGCCATGTCTGCTACACACCCATCTTCTACGTGCTGGCGCAGTTGAGTCGCACGATTCGTCCCGGCGACCGGGCTGTGCAGGCAAGCAAGCATCTCGACGACCCTGAAGATGACGCATTGCATGCCAGCGCCACCATCAACAGCGCCAACTTGGTCAGCGTTCAAATACTGAATACGACCAAGCACCCCATCCGCTATTCACTGCAAATCAGCAGCCAGTTTGCTCCACTCACCATCGCCGCCAACGCGGTGCAGACCGTGCGGGTACAACTGTGAGGCAAACGCCATGATGATCCGCTGGTGCCCGGTCTACTTCTGCATCACTTCCTAAACGCGGTTGCTAAGCACGATTGGGCAAGCCTCGGCGAGCTTGGTCGCCTTAGGCGTGATCTCGTCGTCGACTTCGGACTGCGAAGCGCGAGGTTTCTATTCAAACAGAGGACCGTCCCCAGCGGAAGATCTTGATACCCCTTTCTCAGAACCACGAAAGGCGTTTACTATCCGTCCGCATGACGACCGTTCGCCAGGGGTTAGTGAGCCGATTGCGTGATCTGCGTGATTGGCTTCGGCCCACTGGCGTCCAAGCCCAATACGGTCGCGTGTACGACCGGCTGACGCGTGCAGAACTGTCCCGCGAAGACCCGCAGCTGTCGGAGAGTGATCTAGCGAGCCTGTTGGGGCCACCGGAGGGCCGGGTCGATCGTTTCCTGGGGCTGTACAGCGCCGAAGGTGGGCAGCTCGCGCTCGAGCGGTATGGCTTCTTGCAGTTGCTGCGTGACAAGGGCTTCGAGAATCTGCTCCTTTCTCTCGACACAAGCGATGCGTCACGTCACAGGCTGCGTATCCATTTCGACCAGCGGGATGCAGAACACCTGCTAATCGAGATGGTTCTCGGCTTTCGTCCGCTGCGACTCCCCGACGGCACCACGCATAGGATGCTGAGCATCGAATGGCTGCTGATGCAGGATCCCCGTACCGACTTCCCGTCCGATCAACCGCCGCTGCCTGACCAAAGATATCCGGGCCTCGGCTTGTTCCGCTGGCAGGGGGAGCTGCTGCGGCTCATGGCGACACGACTTGGGTGCGACGGTCTGGTCAACAACCCGC
>JAOTXX010000092.1 GCA_029862185.1 Myxococcales bacterium | reverse complement strand
GGTCGAATCGCTCTCGAAATCGGCGCCGAGCTCAGTTGACGTGCGCTTCGGAGGCGCCGCCAAGCGACTGCCCTCGACGGGCATGATGCTCGACCGCCGCCCGTACGAAGCTGGTGAAGAGGGGATGTGGCCGGTGCGGTTTGCTCTTGAATTCGGGGTGAAACTGGCAGCCGACGAAGTGCGGATGGCCCGGAAGCTCCACCATCTCGACCAGGCGCTCGTCCGGAGACACCCCACACAGGACGAGGCCGCCCTCTTCGAGCCGTTCCCGGTACTCGTTGTTGACCTCATAGCGGTGCCGGTGCCGTTCACTGATCTGGGTGGTTCCGTAAATCTGGGCCGCTAGGGAACCTGGTTTGATCATGCACGGGTACGCCCCGAGGCGCATCGTCGCACCCTTGGACTCGACGCCCCGCTGATCGGGCATGATGTCGACCACGAGATGCTTTGCGCTACGATCGAACTCGGCGCTGTTGGCTCCGTCGAGCCCGCAGACGTTCCGTGCGTATTCCACGACGGCCATCTGCATCCCGAGACAGATGCCAAAAAACGGCATCCCCTTCTCGCGTGCATACCCGATCGCCTGAATCTTGCCCTCTGAGCCGCGGTCTCCAAACCCGCCTGGCACTAGGATCGCGTCGTGTTGGCCCAACCGCGCCTCGAGGTCCCCTCCCTCGAGCTCTTCACTGTCGACATAGTCGAGGTCGAGCTTAACGTCGCACTCGAGGGCCGCGTGCACCAAGGATTCGTGCAGTGACTTATACGAGTCGCGCAGGTGAACGTACTTGCCGACGAGCGCAATCGAAACGTGCCCTCTGCCGGGAGCCATGTAGCGGTCGACTGTTCGACGCCAAACCGAAAGATCTGGGTCACGCGACCAGATGTTGAGCCTCTCGGCGAGCAGACGATCGAGCCCCTGCTCGTGAAGCGTCAACGGAAGCTCGTAGATCACTTTCACGTCCGGCGCGGCGATCACTGCTTGAACCGGCACGTTGCAGAAATGCGCAATCTTCTCTTTGAGCTGGTGCGGCAGCTCTCGGTCGACCCGGCAAAGCAGTAGCTCGGGCTGAATCCCGAGACCCAAGAGCTGTTTCACCGAGTGCTGGGTCGGCTTGGTCTTGAGCTCGCCCGCCGCCGCGATGTGCGGGACAAGCGTAACGTGAACCGAGACGCTGTTCTGCGGGCCGAGCTCGCCGCGCAACTGTCGAACCGCTTCGAGGAACGGCAGGGACTCGATGTCACCGACGGTGCCACCCACCTCGACGATCGCCACGTCAACATCACGGGTGGCCTCCCGGACCCGAGCTTTGATCTCGTCTGTGATGTGCGGAATGACCTGAATCGTGGCCCCGAGGTATTCGCCCCGACGCTCTTTGGCGATGACCGAATCGTAGATCTTGCCGGTCGTGAAGTTGTTCGCCTTGGTCATCGTCGCTTTGGTGAAGCGCTCGTAATGACCCAGGTCGAGGTCTGCTTCGGCGCCATCATCGGTGACGAAGACCTCACCGTGCTGGAAAGGCGACATCGTGCCGGGATCGACGTTGATGTACGGATCCAACTTCATGTTGGTGACCCGCAGTCCTCGTGCTTCGAGGAGCGCACCCATCGAAGCGGCAGCGAGGCCTTTTCCGATTGAGCTGACAACACCCCCTGTGACGAAGATGAACTTGGTGTGTCGTGCGTTCATCCGGTGTGGCTCCAGGAGCATTGCGTGTTGCACGCAACGGGTTGACCCTAAAGGCCCCGTCGAAGCGTGTCAACGCGACTCGAGATCGAAGTTGCGGATAGTGCGATTGTCCGACTTTTCTAGCGATGGGAATCGCCGGCGTCGAACGGGTCGGCGATCAGGGAAGCACGGGTGACACCCGCCGAGCCAAAGCGTTCCCGGAGCGCGCGGGTCGTCGTTGCCAAGCGCTCCCGCCGCTCGCGCTCCACGTCTGGAAACAACTCGGCGTCCGGCTCCTTGGTCAGCGACGAAACCGACACCCCGGTGAGCCGAACGCCGTCTTCGATCGCATCGAAGCGCGAAAGCAATTCGCCAGCGGTGTGGAAGATTGCATCGGTGTCGGAGACGGCCCTCGAGAGGCGCGCTTGCCGAGTTCGAATGCGGTGATCGCCGTACTTGAGCTTCAGCGTGACCACCTGCGCCCAGAGCCCCCTGTTGACGAGGCGGTCCGCCACCTGCATCGACTGCCGCAAGATCGGCTTGAGCAACGCGTCGAGCGTCGTGAGGTCCTCTTCGAATGTCGACTCGCTTCCAAGGCTCTTCGGAGGTGCCCCGACGACCACGGGCCGCTCGTCGATCCCGCGCGCAAGCTCGCGCGCCACGGGACCCCAGCTCCCCAGCAACTGCTCGAGCGTCCGCAGATCGGCGCGCGCAAGGTCTCCGATGGTCTGGAGGCCCGCCGCCCTGAGCCTCACCCTCGCCTTCGGGCCCACCCGCCACATTCGCTCGAGCGGCAGCGGCGCGAGAAACTCGGCCTCCCCTCCCTCCGGCACGACGGTCAGCCCATCGGGCTTATCGAGGTCGCTGGCGATCTTGGCGACAAACTTGTTCGACGCGACACCTGCCGAGCCGGTCAGCCCGATTTGGGCGCAAACGTTCTCCTTAATGAGCCGCGCGATCTCGGGACCCTCCCCAAAGAGGGTTCGGCTGCCCGTCACGTCGAGGAAGGCTTCGTCGACGGACAGCCCCTCGACCAGCGGCGTGTACCGCCGAAAAACCTCAAAAACTCGGCCGCTGAGCTCCGAGTAGCGGGTGCGCCGTGGCGGAACGACCACGGCATCGGGACAACGTCGCAGCGCCTCGACCATCGACATCGCCGACCGGACCCCCGTCGGGCGCGCCTCGTAGGACGCGGCGGTGACCACGCCACGGCGCGAGCGTGCGCCCACCAAGACCGGCTGCCCACGCAAATCCGGGTTGTCCAGCTGCTCCACCGACGCGAAAAACGCGTCCATGTCGAAGTGGATGACTGTACGCATGTGCTCTTTTGGGACCCTACCGCAACAGGTCTTGATTGCCAGCTCGATCAAACGTACCGTCCGGCGCTATGGCTGAACCGGGCAAGGACAACCCTTATGAAGGTCCGTGGGGCCCGCTCCGACGGATAGACGACTGGATCTTCCACGTCGAGATGGGGATCTTGTGGACGTTCCTGGGCGTATCCGCCGTCATGGTGTTTCTCGACGTGATGTACCGACGGATCGCCGCGCCCGATAGCAAGGTCGCCGAGCTCGTGGCGCGCATCCTCGGCATCGACGATCCGGACGCGATGGCAAAGCTGACCAGCATCGGTCCGATCGTGACCGGCGTCATCGGCATCGGCCTCGTGTACTTCGCCTTTTGGACGGCGGAGAAGCATGCGTCCGAAGGCCGGGAGCAATCCCGGATGAAGCCGCTCATCGAAACCGCCGCCGCCTGCGCCGGGCTCGGGTTCCTCGGCTGGATCATGCTCCAGCCCCAAGTCGAGTCGCGCTGGTTCTATCTACTGCTTTACGCGCTCAGCGCCGGGCTGTGGCTCTTCAAGTTGCTGAAGGCGCGCGAGGCGGGTTGGGCCGGCAAGGTCGTCGCCTTTGCCGTGGTCACCGCGCTGTACTTGTACGTCACGTTCAACTACTTCCCCGACGGGTACAGCTGGTCCAAAGAGCTTTCGCTCATCATGCTCCTCTGGGTCGGCTTTCTCGGCGCCAGCGTTTGCGCCCATGAGGGCAAGCACATTCAGGTGGGCGCACTCAAGAAGGTGGTCCCTCCGTCCATGTCCCGGTTCTCCGACGCAATCGGCTACCTGCTGACTGCGGCGTTCTGCTTCTTCATGGCATTGCTCGGCTACGAGTACGCGTCCGAAGCGATCCAGCTCGAAGGCCGATTCGAGCAAACCAACATCCCCGACTGGGTGGCGACGATCGCGGTCCCCGCTGCGTTTGCCATGACCATGATTCGTTACATCGCGGCCGCCTTTAGCTCCATTCTTGGTGGCTCGTACGGCGCCGCTCCCGAAGAAGAAGCCGTGGTCGCTGCGACCCAGGTTTCCAAGAAGGGAGCGGAAGGATGAACCAGGTCCGCGAGCGCAAGCTTCCCCTCCTCATCATGATCGCGATTGTCCTGTTCCTGCCGTTCCTCGGCAAGGGCGGCATCCTGGCGTCGGCTATCCTTGCCGCAGCGCTCGTGGGCGCACCGCTTTTCGTGCTCATCGGCATCGCCACCCTCGGCAGCCTCTTCCTCTGGAGCGGGTTCCGAGACCCGGTGCAGTTCACGATCGTCATCGAGGGCATTCGCAGTCTCGCGGACAGCCCCACCCTTCTCGCGATTCCCTTCTTCATCATGAGCGGCGCGGTCATGAGCCGAGGCCAGATCAGCCAACGCCTGGTCGACTTCGCGCAGGCTCTGATCGGCTGGGTCCCTGGCGGCATGGCGATGAGCGGTGTCATCGCATGCATGCTCTTTGCCGCGATCAGCGGCTCGAGCCCTGCCACTGTCGTCGCGATCGGCACCATGATGGGGCCGGCCCTCATCGCCGAGGGCTATCGAGAGCGTTTCTCCCACGGCTTGCTCACATCCGCGGGTTCGCTAGGCATCCTGATTCCGCCGTCGATCCCGATGATCGTCTACCCGATCGTCAACCAGACCGCAGTCATCGAGGTCGAGCGCCTGTTTGCTTCGGGCTTCGGGCCTGGCCTCGTAATGGGCTCGATCCTGATCGGCTACTCCTTCTATCAAGGCATCGTCGACAAGGTCCCGACCGCTCCGTTCAAGTTCAAGAAGCTGGTCGCCGCCACCCGCGACGGCTTCTGGGCGCTGATGTTCCCGATTTTGATCCTCGGCGGCATCTACGGCGGCATCTTCAACGCCGTCGAGGCATCCGCGGTCAGCGTTGCCTACGCGGTCGTGGTCGAGGTATGGCTGCACCGCGCGCTCAAGCTCAAAGCGATCCCCGGCATCTTCAGCGAGACGGGCGTATTCCTTGGTTCCTTCCTCGTCATCCTGGTCATGGCGCTTGCACTCGGCGAGTTCCTCGAAAAGGAAGAGATCCCGGCGCTGATGGTCGAGTGGATTCAGGGCAAGGACCTCGAGTACTGGCAGTTCCTCGTCTTGCTCAACCTGATCCTCTTGGCGGTTGGAATGATGATGGACATCCTCAGCGCGATGTTCGTCTTCATCCCCATGTTAGCGCCAATCGCGGCATCGATGGGCGTCGACCCGATGCACTTCGGCATCATCTTCATCGTCAACCTCGAGATCGGCTACCTCACGCCGCCTGTCGGCCTGAACCTCTTCGTCGCAAGCGCGCTCTATGAGAAGGGGCTTGGGCACGTGATACGCAGCGTTGCGCCATTCGTAGGCCTGATGCTCATCGGTCTTGGCGTCATCACCTGGTACCCACAGCTTTCGATCGGTCTGGGTAATGCCATCATGGGTGGTGACCCCAACGCGATGGTCGACGAAGACGGCGACGGCGTAGACGACCGTGGCGAGGATGCCGGCGGCATGCCCACCATGGAAGAAATGATGAAAGAAGCCATGGAAACCGAAGGCCTCGAAGGGGATGAGGACCTCGAAGACGACGAAGAGCTCGAAGACGACGAAGAGCTCGAAGACGACGAAGAGCTCGGGGACGAAGAACCCGAATGAATCAGCAACGCACAAGAAGGGCAGTAGCTCGACAGGGTAGAGCGAGCGCGGCTGCGCCAGACGGGCAGCCGTGATACGCTCCTCCGCCCGATGTCGTACACCGTTCTCGCAAGGAAATACCGGCCGCAGAGCTTCGACGACCTCGTCGGCCAAGAGCACGTTGCGCGCACCCTCGCCAATGCCATCGGCGCCAATCGTGTGGCGCATGCGTTCCTTTTCACCGGGGTTCGCGGTGTGGGCAAGACGACAACCGCACGGTTGCTCGCCAAGGCGCTGAACTGCGAAAAAGGCCCGACACCAACCCCTTGCAATGAATGCGCGCCCTGCGTTGACATAACTGCCGGCGTCGACGTGGACGTCCAAGAGATCGACGGAGCCTCGAACAACAGCGTCGAGGATGTCCGAAGGCTCCAAGAGTCGCTGCCCTATCGTCCGCAGCGGGACCGCTACAAGATCGTGATCGTGGACGAGGTACACATGCTTTCGGCGGGCGCCTTCAATGCCTTTCTGAAAACCCTCGAGGAGCCCCCCGACCACGTCAAGTTCATCTTCGCGACCACCGAGAGCCACAAAGTGCCCGTCACCATCCGTTCTCGATGTCAGCAGTACGACTTCCGGCTCATTCCTCACCGGCTCATCGCTGAGCGAGTCCGCGAGATCCTCAGCGCCGAATCCCTGTCGGCCGACGACGAGGCTCTCTCAGTCGTAGCGCGTGAGGCTGCTGGCTCGATGCGCGACGCCCTCACGCTGCTCGACCAACTGGTCGCGATCTCCGACGATCGAATCACCGCGGACACTGTGGCCGCGAGCCTGGGAATCGCAGCGCGGGAGGCACTCTACGACGTGGCCGGCGCCGTGCTCCAAGGAGACGGTGCCCGAGTGGTTCACGCCATCGACGCGCTTGCCGACAAGAGCGTCGACATGCAGCACTTCGCCCGTCAGCTGCTACAGCTGATGCGCGATTTGGTCGTCCTCAAGCTCGATGCGGGAGACCCGGCGGATTGGGTACCCGAAGAGCGAGAGGCCGCCGAAGCGCTCATCGAGGGCATCGACATCCTCGAGCTTCAGCGCGGGTTTCGCGCGACGTCGAAGGTCATGGACGAGATGGCCCAAAGTCCCAACCCCAAGCTCATGCTCGAAATGGGCTTGGTTCGCGTTGCGACGCGACCTCCTCTTCAATCGGTGTCTGAGCTTCTCGCCCGTCTCGACGCACTCCAAGGAAAGCCTGGGGCCAGCGGTGGTCCCACGACCGGTTCGCGCCCTCGAAAGCCAAACGCCAAGCCCGCTCCACGTACGATGCCCAAGGCCGAGTCCAAGCCTGAACCCGCCCCTGCGGCAACCCTCGAGGCTGCGCCTGCGCCGGATCCGCCGCCCGAACCAAGACGACGAACGCCGAGCGAGCCGATTATGCCGGCCACCAAGCACGCCGGCGGTTTTCAGACCAGCACCGGCGAGGTTTTGACCCCGATCCGCCGAGCCGCGCTCCAGGAATGGGAGGAGCTCGTCGGAACCCTCGAACAGCAGCAACCCGCGCTGGCCGCGGTGTTGGAGCATGGGATTCCCAAGGCCGTAGGCCCGGACCGAATCGTCCTCTCGTTTAAAGACGGCTCGTTCTACGGGCGCCAAGCGGAATCGCCCGAGTCCGTTGCTGCCATCGCACAGGTCGCTGAGCGACAGCTGGGCGCGCGTCCAGAGATTCAAATCCGCTTCGACGCCCAGGGTGAGGCGGCCAACAAGACCGTCGCGGCGGTCGCCGCGCAGCGCAAAGAGGCAGAGGCCGAGGCCAAACGCAAAGAGGCGCTCAACCACCCGCGCGTACGTGATGCCATCGACGTATTTCCCGAATCAGCAGGAAAGCTGAAAGTGCACATCGAAGCGGACTGAGAGGATCGAATGAATTTTCGTGGCGGAATGGGCGAGCTCATGCGGCAAGCAGGCCGCGTTCAGCGCAAGGTGGAACAGCGTCGGGAAGAGCTCAATCAAGAGACCTTCGAAGCCAGCGCAGGCAACGACCGGGTGACGGCGGTCGCCAACGGCATCCCCGAGCTTGCCGAGATCCGAATCGACGAAGCGCTTCTGCAAGGTGAAGACATGGAGATGGTCCAGGACCTCATCGTCGCAGCCGCCAACGCCGCACTGACCAAAGCGCGCGAGCACGTCGACGCCGAAATAGAGAAAATCACCGGGGGCTTGGCGATTCCCGGGCTCGGTTGAGCGATGACGGCCCATGACCCCATCGCATCGCTGATCTCCCTTCTGTCCAGGCTGCCCGGTATCGGCGAGCGCACCGCGGCTCGGTTGGCCTTTTTCGTGCTCGAAGGGGACGCGCAGTATGCCGCGGCGCTTGGTCAAGCGCTGAGCACAATCCACGGAGAGGTCACCCGCTGCGAGCTCTGTGGGAACTACGGCGCCGAGTCACGATGCGCGATCTGTCAGGACCCTCGCCGCGACGAATCGATCGTCTGCGTCGTGGCCAAGGTACCCGACTTGATCGCCCTCGAAGCCCTCGGCAGCTTCCGTGGTCGCTACCACGTCTTGCACGGCTTGCTTGCGCCGCTAGACGGAGTCGGCCCCGATCAGCTTCCGCTCGATGCGCTTGAACGCCGCATCGCCGATGAACCGATCAAAGAGATCATCGTCGCCACGCCGCTCAACGTCGAAGGTGAAGCGACCGCCCTGTACGTGGCAGACGCTCTGTCTTCTTTGCCGGTACGGGTCTCGCGGATCGCCGCCGGCGTGCCCCACGGAGGCGAGCTCGAGTTCACCGATCAGGTCACCCTGGGCCGGGCGCTCGAAGACCGCCGCGCCGTTCGCTGAAGTCGAAACGCTTCGAATTCACTGCCGATCTCGAAGTAGCTGGAGGCATTTGAATGTTTTGCCGGCCCCCCTCGTAGAAGAGCGAGAGGTGGCCCCATGCTCCGATTCATCGTCTTTCCTGTCATTGCCTTCGCCATCGTGCTCAGCAGCCCGAAGGCGGCCCGCGCCGAGGTCGTCGTCGTCAGACCCGAGAGCTCCTCGTCCCAAGTGGTCGTCAAAACTAGGCCGCCGACCGTCGTCGTCGTCAGACACACGCCGGCGCAGCAGCCAGCCCAGAAGCCCCCGCCTCCCAAGCAACGGGATCGCAAAGTCGGTCTTCACTTCGACTTCGGCGGAACGTTCGGTCCGCGGGTGTTGATGGGCGGCTTCGGAGGCGCGCTTCGCTTTCGTCCCACGGAGCACATCGGGATCGACCTGGGCTCTGGGTACTATGCGGGCAACGACTATCAAGGTTTTTACCGAACCGAGATCCCTCTCACGGCAAACGTTCTCTTCTTCCTCAATCCGCAGCATAAGTTCCAGTTCTACTTCGTGCTGGGTCCGGGTCTCTCCTTTGGTCGCGTCGACACGATTAATGAAGTGCGCAGCATGACCCACGTCGGAGGTCAAGCCGGGGCCGGAGTCGAGCTCAGGCTCGCCCCTGCGTTTGCACTCAATGCCGATGTTCGAGGCGTCATCCGTCACCGGATCGACAACGACCCACGGCCGGAGTTCTTCGATGGGGTTCGTGGAACGAATACGTCCGGTGGCGCGGTGCTCACCTTCGGGGGGACGTTCTACTTCTGAGCTCGACTAGGGGCTGCTGCTGTTGCGGCGGCCACCAAAGAGCTTTTTGAAGAAGCTGCCCTCGCCTTCCGCAGGCGGATCGCCGTCCGGAGCCGCAACGGGAGTCGTATGCACCGCGTCGTCTTCTCCGGCCTTCTCGAGCGCTTCGAGCTCGTTTTCATCGACGAGTAAGACGAAGTCCGACTCGTCCAGAATCTCGACCTCGGTGTGCTCGTCCTCCCAATTGCCGGCACCATCCTGAGCTTCGACGGGCCTCTCGTCGTGCAATTCGGTCGACTTGCCGTCGAACGAAAACTCCGCCGAGAGCATGCCGAGCTCGCCATCCACCGATTTCAAATCGACGACGTTCGTGCTCCTGAAGCGACTTCGAACCTCGGTGACCTCGGCGTCACTCTTGCCGAGGTCTGCGAGAGCCTGGTCCACCCCAGCCAGCTTCTCTTCGGGAACGCTCACGTGATCAATGTCACAGGAAAAAGGGGCGTCGTAAAGTCTTTCACTGCGGAAGTCGCTTAGGCCGGTTGGGAAACCCGAGTGATTTCGGCCTCGAGCAGCGGGATCCGGTCCTGGCCCCAACTGGAATACGAGCCGATTCGAAGCGAAGGCACACCCCAAAGCCCTATGTCGGTCAGGGCTTCGCGATTGGCCTTGGCCGACTCCCTCCAGCTGCTGTCCTCGATGGCAGCCCTCACTTCGGCGTCGCCGATCCCGGCCCGCGCCGCGAGAAACACGAGGTCGGGAAGGTGCCCAACGTCCCGAGCCTCGGACCAAATGCCCCGCATCACCGAGGCCGTGAACTCGAGCTCGAGCCCCTTGCCGGTGGCACAGCGGAAGAACACCGCCATGCAATGACCGATGCCCTTGCCCAAAGGGTCGCAGACGTGACCGAACGGGATCCCCAGACGGTCCGCTTCGCGCTTCGCGTCGTGCACGATGTAGAGCCTCTTCGCCGTCGGCACGGGAAGACCTCGCATCACCATCGGCAGCACGGGTCTGACGGTGACCTCGATGCCATGGCGATCTCGCAGCTCCATCAGCTGAGGAATCGACAAGTACGAGTATGGGCTACGGAACGAAACGAACACCTCGAGACGAAGTGGGTCCTCACCCGCGGAATGAATCATCGATGCCAGCGCCGGCGACGGGCCAGGGTTGAGCTCGAGACGCCCTTGGAGCCCCTCGCGTCGGAGCCTTTCTTCGAGGAAGTGAAGTCGGTCGATCCCCCAGTACCAGTCGCCCCCGTAGTAGAGCATTCCCGGCTGGTAGTGCCCGCTGCGTTCGAGCGCAGCATAGTTCGCTTCGAGTGCCGGCCGGACCTCCTCGCCCGAGACACTTCCGCAACGCTCGACGATCGCGGCCAGCGCTGGTCCGTCGTCCCACCAGACCGCTTCGCCGAGCTCCGCGGCGACTTGCAGCTGTTGTTCGGCGGTTCGGCGTTCGAGCAGCACTGCATGCGCCCTCCGAACGCGATCCTCGGACGGCGCCATCGCATCGCGCGGGAAGCTGAGCCCGTAACTCTCTGCGAGAAGCGCAGCGTCAGCAATCGCATGCTCGAGCAACATCTCTGGGGCCGGATTGGCCCCCGCACCGGGCGGTGCGACCGGAATGATTTCGATTCGGAGGTCGTATGCGCTGCTCAGGCGCGGCGCGACCTGCGCCAAGAGGTGGCTGTACGGATCATCGGCCCGATAGTAGAAACGCACGTGCCTGCGTCCCCCCCGAAGCACTCGGCCGACCGTGTACAGCGCGTGCTTCGCAGGCCTCGAGCTGAGATAGGCGTTGAGAACGGAGCCGATGGCCCGGGACTTGACGGACACCTAGTTGGCTCCCGCGATCTCGTACACCGCCTGGACCGCGTCCTCGAGCCTGCTTGGGTCCGGGCCTCCGGCCTGTGCGAAGTCCGGTCGCCCGCCGCCGTTTCCGCCAACGATGCCGGCCGCTGCCTTGACGATGTCCCCCGCCCGGAATCGACCGACCAAATCCTTCGAGACGCTGCAAACGAGCAGCGCCTTCTTGCCATCCTTGCTGGGAGAACCGAGCAGGATGACCGCCGGGGCTAGCTTGTCTCGCAGTTGATCGGCCATTTCGCGTAGGGCGCCGGCGTCGCCGAGCTCGACCGTCGCCCCTAGCACCTTGGCCCCGTCGATTTCACGGGCGTTCGCGGAAAGGTCTGCGCTGTCACCCGACATCAAGGAGCGCTTGAGCCGTTCGATCTCCCGCTGGGATTCCTTTTGCTGCTCGAGGAGACGCTCGACTCGGTCGCGAAGCTGAGTCACTGGCGATTTGAGCAAGGACGCCGCGCCCGTGAGCTCGGACTCGACGCGCCGTAGATGCCCAAGCGCGTTCAAGCCGGTGCTTGCCTCGATGCGGCGAACACCAGCCGCGAGGCCAGTCTCGGAAAGCACTTTGAAGAGCCCAATGTCGCCGGTGCGCCGCGCATGGGTGCCCCCGCACAGCTCGAGCGAGGGGCCGATGGTGAGCATGCGAACCACTTCGCCGTACTTCTCTTCGAAAATGCCGATCGCGCCACGCGCCTTGGCCTCGTCCATCGCCAAGGCGTCGGTCGTGATCTCGGTGTTCTCGAGGACGCATGCGTTGACGAGATCTTCGATTTGCTGGATGTCGCCCGCTTCGAGAGGGCGGGTGCCGCTGTAGTCGAATCGGAGTCGGTCGGGGCCCACCAGCGAGCCCTTTTGCGCCGCCGTCTCGCCGACGACTTTCCGGAGGGCCCAATGCAGAAGATGGGTGGCGCTGTGATTGCGTCGGGTCGCGCTCCGAAGCTCGTGATCGACTCGGAGATCGACCTTCGCACCGACCTCGAACGAGCCCGAGGCGACCTTGCCGCGATGAACGATGAGGCCTTCGACCGGTTTCTGCGTGTCGTCGACCTCGAATCGCGCGCCATCGAGCTCGATGACGCCCCGGTCGCCCACCTGCCCGCCCTGCTCGGCATAGAATGGCGTGGCGCGCGTGATGATCTCGCCCGACTCGCCTCGGCCGAGCGCATGGATCGGACCTCCGTCTGAAACCAAGCCGAGGATCTCGCTCCGAGCGTCCTCCTGTTCGTAGCCGAGGAACTCGACGGCGCCGAATCGTTGCGCGAGCTCTGGGTACACCTCGGCGACGGCGTTGCTGCCAATCTTCGAGCCTTGGCTTCGAAGACGCGCCTGCCCGAGCTCGGTGTCGAAGCCCTGCTGATCGATCGCGAAGCCCTGCTCCTCGCCGATGACGTTCTGAAGGTCGAGCGGGAAGCCATAGGTGTCGTAGAGCTTGAAGGCCACCTCCCCGGGCAAGGAACGCACACCGCCGAGGTCGATCCACTTCTTGTTCTCCGAGATGAGCTGAAGGCCGCGGTCGAGCGTACGGCGGAAGCGCTCCTCTTCTTGCAGCGAAATTTGTTCGATGAGGGCACGGCGCTCGGCTAGCTGGGAGTAGACGTCCCCCATGTCATCAGCGACCCGGAGGGCACAGTGATGCAGAAACGGCTCACGAATGCCGAGGCGGTGGCCATGGCGAATCGCACGCCGCATGACCCGTCGCAGGACGTACGCACGTCCGTCTTTGTCGGGAAAGACGCCCTCGGAGATCAGAAACGCCGTCGTCCGCGCGTGGTCGGCGATGACCCGCATGCTCACGTCATCATCGGACTGGCTGTCGCGGTAGCGCTTTCCCGAAATCTCGGCGGCCAAATCGACGATCGGTCGCAAGAGGTCGGTGTCGTAGTTGCTCAGGACGCCTTGTTTGACCACGGCGATCCGTTCGAGCCCAGCGCCGGTGTCGATCGAGGGCGCCGGCAGCGATTCCATCTGGCCATCGGCATGCCGGTCGAACTGCATGAACACCAAATTCCAAAGCTCGAACCAACCACTTCCGTCGGAAGCCGGCTCTTCGCCGAAGGTGCGCGGATCGATGTCGTCGAGGCCGAGGCAGTAGTGGAGCTCGGAGCAAGGGCCGCATGGGCCTGTATCGCCCATCTGCCAGAAGTTGTCCTTGGCGCCGCAGCGAATGATCCGTTCGTCCGAGAAACCGGTGACGTCTTTCCAAATCGCAGCGGCTTCATCATCGGCTGGAGCAAGCCCTTCTTCACCTCCGAAGACGGTGACGACGAAGCGCTCGGGGTCGAGCGTAAGCGTATCGACGAAGTAGTCCCAGGCAAACCTAATCGCATCGCGTTTGAAGTAGTCGCCAAACGAAAAATTGCCGAGCATCTCGAAGAAGGTGTGATGGCGGGCCGTGACGCCGACGTTCTCTAGATCGTTGTGCTTACCGCTGATGCGAATGCACTTCTGCGACGAGGTGGCACGCGAGTACGGCCGTGCTTCTTTGCCGGTGAAGACGTCTTTGAACTGGACCATGCCCGCGTTGGCGAACATGAGAGTCGGATCATTGGGCGGAACGAGCGGACCCGAGGCGACCCGTTCGTGCTCGCGCTCCGCAAAGAAGCGCAGGAACGATTCCCGAATTTCCGCTGAAGAGGCCATGTGCTTCGTTTGCTAGCGCCTGTGCAGCGCCTACGCAACGCCTGTGCTAGAGCTTTCGCCGTGCTCACGTGTCTGCGCGTACGGAGCTTCGCCATCATCGAAGCGCTCGAAGTGGAGCTCGACGCAGGGCTCAACATCGTCACGGGCGAAACCGGCGCGGGAAAGTCGATCCTCGTCGACGCGCTCCAGCTGGTGCTGGGGGCCCGGGGACGGCCGGAGGTCGTTCGGACCGACGCTGAAGCCGCGGAGGTCGAGGCGCTCTTTGATCTGTCCGAGGAGCCCGGGGTGCTTGGGGCCCTCCGAGAGCAAGGCATCGACACCGACGGGGAGCTCTTGATTCGCCGGGTCGTGAGCGCGACTGGCCGGACGCGCGCGTACATCAATGGGCGGCTCGCCACCCTCGCCCAGCTCAAGGAAGTCACCAAGGGCCTCGCGGACATCTCGTCTCAGCACGAGTACCATTCCCTGGCCGACGCGCGGCATCACCTCAGCTATCTGGATGCCTTCGCTGGCCATGCACCTCTAGTCGACGAAGTGGGTCAGGCGCACGCGGCGCTCGTCGAGGCGGGAGCGCGGCTCGAGGAGGTCGTTACCGAAGAACGCGGCAAAGCCGATCGAGAAGACCTGCTCCGCTACCAGGTCAACGAAATCGAAACGCTGCGAGAGGCCCTCGAGAACGAAGCGGACCTGACCGTGGAGTGTGAGCGGCTTCGACACGCGGAGAAGCTCGGCACGGCAGCGGGCGAGGCGGAAGCGCAGCTGTACTCGGACGATGATTCGATTTGCGGCGCGGTTTCGAGAGTCGCCGCGTCGGTCGAGCAGGCGTCGCGTTTCGATCCCAGCCTCGGGCCGACGGTCACCCAAGTTCGCGAAGCTCTTTTGCAACTCGAAGATGCAGCCGCCGAGCTGGGAAGCTACGCACGCGACCTTTCGTTTGATCCGAATCGGCTTGGTGTGCTCGAAGATCAGCTCGACCACCTTTCGCGCGTGAAAAAGAAGTATGGCGAGACGGCGGCAGAGATCCTCGCCTATCGTGATCGGGCGGCCGAGGAGCTCGACTCGCTCGAACGCTACGAAGAACGCTTTGATCGCTGCCAGCGCGAGTTCGACGAAGCACTCGAAGAAGCCTCCCGAGTCGCGCTTGCCCTTCGTGGCAAGAGGCAAACCGCCGCCGCCAAGCTCAGCAAGGCGATCAGCAAGGAGCTCTCCTCGCTTGGGATGGGCGAAGCCAAGGTCACCGTGGAGCTGGCCGCGCTCGAAGGCGGCCACAGCGAGCTCCAAGTCGAAGGTGCGCGCCTTTCACCGACAGGCATCGACCACGCCGAGCTTCTGATCGCACCCAACCGAGGGGAGGACGCCAAGCCTCTACGTAAGATCGCGAGCGGCGGCGAGCTCTCACGCGCCATGCTCGCGATCAAACGCGTGCTTGCCGGCCTGGGTCCCGCAAGCCTCTACGTCTTCGACGAAGTCGATGCGGGCGTGGGCGGCGCGGTCGCGGAAGTCATCGGCCGAAAGATCCACGAAGTCGCCCAACACAGCCAGGTGCTCTGCATCACCCACCTGCCCCAGATCTCCGCCTACGCCGACGCGCACTACCGCGTTCACAAAGAGGTCGTAGGCAAGCGGACGAAAAGCGACATTCGATTGCTGTCGGGCACGGAACGGCTCGAAGAGATCGCGAGAATGCTGGGCGGGGTTACCGTGACCGACCAGGCGCGAGCGGCGGCGCAGGAATTGATTCGCAGCGCAGAGGCGTGAGGGTCACCGGCACTGGCGCTGACACTGGCACTGGCGCTGACACTGCCGCTGCCGCTGCCGCTGCCGCTG
>JAOTXX010000091.1 GCA_029862185.1 Myxococcales bacterium | reverse complement strand
TGATCCTCGCTATGAAGTTGTTTTTAGAGGGAGTGGAACTCGCCCGCAAGGCGCTAGCTCGTGAGCTCAAAGAATATGGCGGCCTATCCGCTCGCGGTGGTGGGCCGCATCTCCATGTGCCGCGGCCAGCGCCCAAGCGCGTTTCATCCACATATGGAGGTCGCATTCTGTCGTGTAGCCGATTGCGCCGTGCACCTGCAGGGCTTCTTTGGCCACGAATTTTGCAGCCTGGCCTGCATAGATCTTCGCGAGGGAGACGTCGACCTCGGCATCACGGGCGGAAGTCGCCATCGACCAGCCGGCACGGTAGACCGTCGGCCGCGCAAACTCTTGCTCGATGAGCGCGTTCGCGAGCCGATGCTTGATCGCCTGCTGTGCGCCAATCGGCTTGCCGAATTGCTCGCGATCCTTTGCGTACTGCACGGCCATGTCGAGCATGCGCCGGGATAGCCCGACGAGTTGAGCGGCCGTTCCAAGCGCAGCGCGCTCCCTACCGAGCGCGAAGAGCTCTACCGTGTTGACCTCTTCACGCATTTGGTAGCGCGGATTCGGCTCGAACGAGACCCGGCCAAGCTCGCGTGCGCGGTCGACCGATCTTTCAGGCTGGACGGAGACCTCGTCGATGGGTACGCAGAATGCCGCGCCGCCCCGCTCGGCGATCATGACGTCGGCGGACGCCGCGTGAGGCACGATCTCTTGGCCTTCGAAGGAGACCACCATACGCACCTCCCCGGCCGCAGCGGGGCTGAGCCAACGCTCCCTTTGCGCATCGGTGCCCGCGGCCTCGATCAAGGGAATTCCAACCGCTACGGTATCGACGATGGGGCCTGGCATGGCGGCATAGCCGGTTTCTTCGAGGGGAAGCAGGAGGTCGAGCTCGCTCATGCCCATGCCGCCTGCCGCGTCGGAGGCCGTCATCCCAATCACGCCGGTCTCCGCGAGTGTGTTCCATGCGGCCCGAACGCCATCAGTCCGCCCTTCCCAGGCGGCGCGCACGATTTCGGGCGCGCACTCACGGAGCAGAACCTCGCGAACGGTATCTCGCAGCATCTTTTGGTCGTCGCTGAAAGCAAAGTGCATGACGTTACTTTCGCGGGAGGCCGAGGACGCGCTCCGCGATGATGTTGCGTTGAATTTCGTTGGTGCCCGCATAGATGGGCCCGGCCAGTGCGAATTGAAAACCTTTCATCCACGCGCCCGCATCGACCGCGCTTGGCGAGCCTTCGTCGAGCTCGAGCACGTTCCCGATGATCGCAAGCGCGATTTCGTGGGTTCGCACGTCCATCTCCGACCAAAACACCTTGTTCATGCTGGAGTCGGGCCCGATCTCTTGACCTTGTCCCATGCGAGTGACCGTCTGGAAGGTGAACCAGCGGTAGACTTGCGCGTCCATCCAGGCCTGAATCACCCAATCGCGAAGGACGGGCTCCGAGCGGTCGCGGAACCGATGATAGAGGTCGATCAAACGCGTCGCAGTGGCCATGAATCGGCCGGGGCTCCGAAGGCTCAGACCTCGCTCCGAGCTCGTCGTCGCCATCGCGACCTTCCATCCCTGATGCACCTCACCTAGGATTTCGGCGTCGGGCACGAACACATCGTCGAGAAAGATTTCGGCAAAGCCTTCGTCGCCGTCGAGGCGATCGACGCCGCGCACCGTGACGCCCTCCGCGTGAAGTGGGAACATGAAATAGGTGAGCCCACGATGACGCGCCTGCTCGGGGTCAGTGCGGAAGAGGCCGTAGGCCATGTCGCAGAACGCGGCACGCGTAGACCAAGTTTTCTGGCCGGTCAGACGCCAACCGCCCTCGACTCGGCGCGCTGTGCTTTTGAGCGAAGCCAGGTCACTACCGGCGTTGGGCTCGGACCAGGCCTGCCCCCAAGTGACATCACCCCGGGCCATTGGGCGCAGAATTCGGTCTTTCTGCTCGTCGGTACCAAACTCGAACAAGGTAGGCGCTAGAAGAAAGATGCCGTTTTGGGTGACACGGCTCGGCGCGCCAACGCGGTAGTACTCCTCTTCGAAAATCAGCCACTCGAAGAGCGTCGCCTCACGCCCGCCGTACTCCTTCGGCCAGGAGACCGCGGCCCAGCCCGCATCGAAGAGCTCGTGCTCCCATTGCAGGTGCAGGGCGAACCCTTCTTTGGTGTCGCCCGAAGGAAGCGCCCCTGAAGGCACGTTGGCTTCGAGCCACGACCGACACTCGTCGCGGAAGGCATTTTCTGAATCGGTGAAGTTGAGATCCATCGCTCCAGCTCAGGCGCCCAGGTGTTCGAGTGTTGCTTCGGCCTCTGCCATGATTCGTCGAAGCAGCTCGGCTACGGTGGGGATCTCGTCGATGACGCCGGTGACCTGACCGGTCGGCAGGATGCCCGCCTCGACGCGGCCATCGACGATCGAGGCTTTGGTCAGCATCGGGGCATTCGCCGCCATGGCCAGCTGCGCCCAGGTGAGCTCCTGGTTCTGCTTCATCGCGAGACCTTCTTCGATGAGCTCGGGCAGGGAGGTACCGGTGACCTTCATGAGCGACAGGGCATTGAGTGCTGCTCGCGGGAACCGGGTCAGCGGGTTGGCCTTTTCGAGCTGGTCGACGAGGAGAGTTCGGATGACGCGCTGAGGGTGTCCGTCGACCGCCTTGGTCACCACGGTGCCGTTTGCCTTCGTGTCGAGGTAGATCTGCTTGACGTGATCCGGCACTTGGCTTTCCTTCGTCAGCAAGAAGCGCGTTCCCATCGCGATGCCAGCGCCTCCGAGCGCCAAGGCGGCAACCAGCCCGCGGCCATCGCGGAAACCACCCGCAGCGACGACGGGAATGTCCACCGCGGCCGAGACATCTGGAATCAGTATGGAAGTCGGGATCTGTCCGGTGTGGCCGCCGCCCTCCTGCCCTTGAGCGATGACTGCATCGACGCCCCAGGCTTGTACCTTCTCTGCGTGGCGCCGAGCGCCAATCGTCGGCATCGTGAGCACGCCGGCGTCCTTGAGTGTCTTGATGACGCGCTCGCCGGGCGCCTGGGCGAAGCTGGCGACCGCGACTTTTTCGTGGATGAGGAGCTCGACGCGCTTCATGATGTCCGATTGATCGGCGCGCATGTTCACGCCGAACGGCTTGTCGGTGCGGCTCTTGACCTTCGCAATCGCCTCTTGGAGCTCCCGAAACGTCATGGTCGCGGCAGCCAGAATACCGAGACCACCGGCCCGACTGGTGGCCGAGGTGAGGCTCGCGCCGGACACCCAGCCCATCCCGGTTTGAATGATCGGATACTCGATGCCGAACATGTCGCAGATGCGGGTGTGGAGAGCGGACTTCGTCGTCTTGGCCTTCTTGGGGGTCGTCTTCTGCACGGCCGTGACGCGGACGGGAGGTTTGCTCTTGCGCGCTCTGGTCTTGGGCTTCGCCTTGGGCGCCGCCGACGCCCGCTTCTTCGGAGTGGCCTTGCGGTCTCGCTTCGACTTGGGCGGTTCAGACTTCGCTGGAGGTTTCGTGGTCCGCTTCGCCTTGGGCGGCGCCGAGGCGCGCTTCTTTGCAGGAGGCTTGGTCGTGCGCTTGGCCTTCGCCTTGGGCGCAGTCGACTTCCGCTTCTTTGGGGGCGGCTTGGTCGTCCTTTTCTGAGCGCTCATACTACGACTTCTTTCTGGGCGTAACCTTGCGGATCGAGCTCGCGCAACACACTGATCTGTTCTGGGGTCGGGACTGGGGTCGTGTCCAGTCTATCCGGGAGCACGAGCTCGAAACCGGTGTTGTCGATCACCTGCTGCAGCTCGACGCCGGGATGGAGCGACACCAAGCGCATGCTGTGGTCGGGGGTATTGAAGTCGAACACGCCGAGATTGCTAACCACCCGCCGAATCTCGTGAAACCGGCTCCCTTTGGGACCGAGGCCTGCGGCGCGGTCGTACCCCACGCCACTCACCATGTCGACCTTGGCCACGAGGGCGCGGGCATTGTGGTTGGGAACCCAGTAGCTCGTGACGTGGTTGATCGTGTTGCCAGGTGCTCCGCGCACGCCCAGAAGCTGCGCTTTGGGTTTCTCCCAGCGACCAATGCACGCGATGTTCTGGTTACCGAACTGATCGATCTGGGATGCGCCCATCATCACATGCCGGCGTCCCCACCAAAGCGTGTCGAAAACCGCCCCAAAGGGCATCCAGCCCTCGACGTCGCGATCGCTTGGCTCGACCCCGAACGGAAGCGCCTTGCGAAGCAACAAGTTGAATCCGTCGGTCATCAGCAAGTCCGGCTCGAACGTCGACTTCGCCAAACGCGCGCCGAGGCTCGGGCTCGTGCCCATTGCGCTGACCATGATCTCGCCGTCGTTGCGAAAGCACTCTGCGATGGCGAGGACGCAAACGTCGGCACGCGTGACGTCGTCGCTGTTCATTTGGACACCGCGTGCTGGTAGTCGGCCTCGGTCACGTCGAGGTACTTCGCCCGAAATGCGTTCCAAGCTTCTTCGTCCTTGGCGGTCGCCGCGTACTCGCGTTGGAGCTTCTCATCGCGCGGATAGTCCGGCGGGCACTCGGTGAAATGCGCGCCGCCAGGGGCCTCAACCACGCCGCTGACCATCATGCGGTTGATCAGCAAGCTCTGAAGCGGACCTCCGCTGACGAGCGCGTCCGTGGATACGATTTTCTCGCAGCTCATGTAGGCCTTCTTTGCCGCCATGCAGAAGAGGTTGTCGAAGTACGGGTCGCGGCCGAGGGCTTGGCCGTTCCCCGAGGCGTCGGCGCGATTCATGTGAATGAAGGCGACGTCGACGTTGAGCGCGGGCACGGCGACCAGCTCTTCCCCATCGTCGTAGGGCGATTTCACGGTCTTGAGGTGCGGGTTGATCTTCAAAACGTCTGACCCAAGCCCTGCCCGCGTCGGCAGGAACGGCAGCCGCTGTGCCGCGGCCCGGAGTCCGAGAAGAAACATGCCCTCGTCGAGCTCGATCGCCTCGAGGGCCCCGTTCTGCCGGGCTTTTCGGAAATGCGGCTCGAGCGGAATCGAGTCCAGAGACACGAAACCGTACACGGCCTTCTTCAGCTGCCCGGTCGCACAAAGGATGCCGATGTCGGGACCGCCGTATGAAACGACCGTCAAATCCCTCACGCCTTTGCGTACCAGTGCTCGCACGAAGGCCATCGGCTTACGCCGGGAGCCCCAGCCCCCGATCCCGATCGTCATACCATCGGAAACCTCGGCAACGGCTTCGTCCACCGTCATGCGTTTGTCCATTACGAAGCTACCTCACTTCTTGTCGGTGTCGGCGTCGGTGTCGCGCTTGTCTACGAATGCATCACGCGCCTCGTCGGCCACACCCGCCAAGTTGAGCTCGAATGTGAAGCCCTGCTCGAATCGGTACGAACGATTCACGTCCACGGGATCGATGTTGTTGAGGCACTCCTTCGCCACACGCACGACGCGCGGGATCTTCGTGGTGAAGCTGCGCGCAACTTCCCTCGCTTTGTCGGCGAGCTGGTCGGCCTCGACCAGGGCGTAAACCGAACCCCAGTTGTGGAGCTCTTCTGCCGTTGCAGGCTCACAAGTGAGCACCATCGCACGCATTTTGAGGGGCGGGACGAGACGAGCGAGATGAGTGGCTGCACCGAGCGCACCCCGGTCGACCTCGGGCAAGGCGAACTTGGTCCCCTTGGCGGCAATCAGAATATCGGAGTTGCCGGCCAGCCCGATACCACCGCCGACGCAGTAGCCGTGCACGGCGGTGATGACTGGGACTTTGCATTCGTAAACGGCCTTAAAGGATTCCCAGCACCCCCGGTTTGCGCCGAGCAGGGCGTCGAAGCCTTCCGTGGTCTGCATCTCCTTGATGTCGACGCCCGCATTGAAGCCTCTACCCTCGGCCCGCAGGATGACGGCGCGCGTTTCCGGGTCGTTTCCCGCGGCCGTGATCCGCTCTGCCAGCTCGAACCAGCCGGCCACGGGGATTGCGTTCACCGGAGGATAGTCGACGACGATCTCGGCAATTCCATCAATGATTTCGTGCGAAATGGCCACAGCGAATCCCTTCGAAGCAGGGCCGAAGTGAAACGCGTTTCAGTCCATCGGTCAAGCCGACGAGAGGGCGCTCAGGCGGCGAGGGAGTCGAGGAACCCTTCGATCTCGGGGCCGATGGGCTGCCTCATGCGTCGGAGCTCCGCACGCACGGTATCCGCGGCGCTCGCCAGGTCGGGCGTGGTGATCGTCCGAATCGGCGGTGTCCGGAAGCGGTACACCACCCGAAGCACGGCGCGATAGATCGATTCCGGTACGACGACGACCGCCGAGAGGTCGTCACGCTTCAAGGCGTCGCGACGTGAGACCAGCCATTCGGCGAGCGTCTGCCGGTGGCGTGCCGCAATCACACCCGTGCCGCGCTGATGCCGAACGAGCGCGACGAATGGAAGCCCACTCTCAAGGTGAAAATCCGCCATATCGAGCATCAGCTCGATCTCGTGGTCCTCGATGAGTCGAGGCTGCTTCATGTTGTACAAAACGACGGGCGCCAAAGTCCCGTCGACGCCTAAGCGGTCCGACTCATAGGTCGGACGTGCACGCCAATCCCAGTCCATCAATCAAGCCAATCTGTAAGTGATAAGAGCTGCGCAACCGTAAGTGAGGAACCCTCATAACCTGAGGATTTCCAAGAAACGGCGGGAGTATGAAGACATTACACGACCCGTCAATCCAAGAATGGGGATGAAATGAAAGGTGACCTGTCGGTGCTGTGTTGCCCAAGCTCGGGGATGGGGATATCACGGGCGCCGTGCTGCAGACGATTCCCAAAATGCTGGAAAAACAGGCCGAATCTCTCGGTGATCGACCGGCCATCGTCGACGGCGCGTCGACCCTGAGCTTTGCCGAGCTTGCCGAACGCGTCGAGGAGGCAGCCCGGGCGCTCATTGCCGTAGGGATTCAGAAGGGCGATCGGATCGCCATTTGGGCGCCGAACGCCTGGGAGTGGATCGTCTGTGCTTTGGCGATTCACTCGGTCGGCGCGGTGCTCGTCCCGGTCAACACCCGATACAAAGGAATCGAGGCCGCCTACCTGCTCGAAAAGAGCGGCGCGAGGGCATTGTTCACGGTAACGGGCTTTCTCGATGTCGATTACGTGGCGCTCCTTCGGGACGCGGACGCCGACCTCCGCCAGCTCGAGCAGATCATTGTGCTCCGCGGGGACGCACCCAAGGGGACGCTCGGCTATGATGCCTTTCTCGGGCTCGCATCGGGCACTCCGTCACGTGCTGCCAAAGATCGCGCGGCCACTGTCAGACCCGATGATCTGGCGGACATCCTCTTCACCTCGGGGACGACCGGCAAGCCCAAGGGCGCGATGTGCACCCACGCACAGAACCTGCGCACCTTCGATCAGTGGAGCTCGATCGTCGGGCTTCGCGAGGGCGACCGCTACCTGATCGTGCTGCCGTTCTTCCATAGCTTTGGATACAAGGCCGGTTGGTTTTCCGCTTTGATGCGCGGCGCTACGGTGTTCCCTGAGCCGGTCTTCGACGTCAACGTCGTCCTTCGGCGCGTTCAAGAAGATTCGATCACGATGCTGCCGGGGCCTCCTTCACTGTATCAGTCCATTCTGCTCCACCCGGATCGCGCGCAGTTCGACATCTCGAGTCTGCGCTTGGCGGTCACCGGCGCCGCGGCGATCCCCGTCGAGCTAATTCACCGCATGAAAGACGAGCTCGGATTTGAAACGGTCATTACGGCCTATGGCCTCACCGAAAGTTGTGGGGTCGTCACGATGTGCCGGCTCGACGACGATCCCGAAACCATCGCGACGACGAGCGGACGGGCGATCCCCGACGTCGAAGTGCAGATCATCGACAGCGAAGGGAGCCCCGTTCCGGCAAACCAGCCCGGAGAAATCGTGGTCCGCGGATACAACGTCATGAAGGGCTACTTCGATGCCGGCGAGGAAACGAAGAAGGCCATCGACGAAGAGGGCTGGCTCCACACCGGTGACATCGGAACCATGGACGAGCGGGGCTACGTCAAAATCACCGACCGACTCAAAGACATGTTCATCGTGGGCGGCTTCAACGCCTACCCAGCGGAAATCGAAAATACCCTTCTGCAAATGCCCGGAATGGGTGAGGTGGCAGTCATTGGGGTGCCTGATGACCGGCTTGGCGAGGTGGGCATGGCCTTCGTCGTCCCTGCGCCAGGTCAGGAGCTCACAGCCAACGCGGTGATTTCATGGAGCCGAAAAAACATGGCGAACTTCAAAGTTCCGAGGCGCGTCGAGATCGTCGAAGTCCTTCCCCGCAACGCGACTGGCAAGGTCATGAAGTTCGAGCTTCGGGAGCGGGCGAATGTCTGAGTTCCCGCAAGGTGGAGCGCTGATTGTCGGAGGGAGCGGTGGTATCGGAAGTGCGGTCGCCCGTAGTCTTGCGGCAGCCGGGGTGCCGCTCGGGATCACGTACCGCCATCACCAAGAAGCAGCCATCACAGTCGCGGAAGAAATCCAAGCTGGAGGTGGGCGGTGCTCAGTGCACCCGATCGAGCTCGGCAACCTCGACTCCGTCAAAGCCTGCCTCGATGCGCTCGTCGAAGAACACGGCGCGGTACACACCATCGCGCATGCGGCCGGGACACACATCGACCAGCCTTACATTAGCCAGCTCACGCCGGAGCAGTGGCGGAACACCATGGACTGGGACGTGAACGGGTTCTTTCACGTGGCCCATGCGGCTCTTCCGCACCTTCGCAAGAGCCAGGGCTCCATCGTGTTCATCAGCTCGGCGGGCTTGAAACGATTTCCCCCGGGCGACGTGCTTTCGGTTGCACCCAAGGGCGCGATCGAGGCGCTCATGAGGGGAATCGCACGCGAAGAGGGTCGGAATGGCGTCCGAGCAAACATCGTCGCGGTGGGCGTCGTCGACGCCGGGATGTTTCCCAAGCTCGTCGAACGAGGGGAGCTCAGCCAGGAATGGATCGACGCGGCCACCCGCAACACGCCGCTTCGGCGCTTCGGGACTCCCGAAGAGGTTGCTGACGCCGCGGTGTTCCTTGCCTCCTCTCGAGCCCGCTACATTACCGGGCAAACCATTTTCGTCGACGGGGGATACACGTTGTAGCGCCCTGCGCGACTGACTAAACTGGGCGCGATAGCCATGGGCCAAGTCATCTTTGATGAGACAGACAATCCGCTGATGCGGATGACCTACAAGGGGTTGTGCGACGACACGGAATGGCAACGGCACCTCGATGTCATGAGTGAATGGGCGCGGCGCGGGCAAGTGTACGGCGTGGTCATTGACGCCCGTGAGGTGGGTCGAGTGCCAGCTACGCAGCGCAAGGGCATCATCGACTGGATAGACCGTGACCGGGGATATCTCGCCGACAATTGTGCGGGCGGCGCGATGATCTTCAGCAACGCGATTCAACAAGGCCTGTGGACGGCGATTTCCTGGGTTGCGCCGAGCCCCATCCCGGTGAAAATGTTTCGAGACACGCCTTCAGCGGAGACCTGGTTGCGGGACCAGCTCCGAGCAAAAATGGCGCCCTGAGGCGGAGCCCGGCCGTGAACGAACCTACGACATCCAAGACGAGCCGACTGGCAACGGTCGAAGCGCAGCTCCTCGCGCCGGGTGCACCATTCGAGCTTGCCGACGAAGAAATGTTCGGAGAGCACGTTCGGGTGTTTGCCAACCGCGCGCGCTCGCTTCGCGAAGTTCTACTGCGCGGCAGAGAGTTCGGGGGCGCCGAGTACTTGGTCTTTCGGGAGGCAGATCGGGAGCGAAGATTTACGTTCGAAGATCACGAGAAGCTTGTGGCGAACGCAGCGGCGGTCTTTGCAGATCGATTCGGCGTCGGCCCCGGCGACCGAGTGGCCATCCTGGCAGCGAACTGCCCGGAATGGGTCATATCGTTTTGGGCAACCGTCAGCCTCGGCGCAATTTGCGTGGGGCTGAACGGCTGGTGGACAGAAGACGAGATTCGGTACGCCCTCGGGCACAGCAAGCCGAAGCTGCTGATCGCCGACACGAAGCGAGCCGGCCGAATCACGGGCGACCCCGGTGTGCCGATGCTGATCATCGAGGGCGACTTCGATGCGCTCCTCACCAAGTGTCGGAACGCGGAGCTGCCCACACAGCCCATCGCGGAAAGCGATCCGGCGATTATCCTGTACACGAGCGGCACCACCGGCCGCGCCAAAGGCGTCGTTCACACGCACGGCAACGTGACCAACATGCTCATGGTCAGCTTTTTTCACGGCGCGCGGCTGATGATGGCTAACCCCAAGGCGGCCGAGCTCCCGCAGCTTGCCAATAGCATTCTGGTGACGAGCCCACTCTTTCACGTGTCGGGGTTGCACTGCGCTGCGGTAACCGCGCTTGCGGGAGGCGCTAAGACGGTTTGGCCGATGGGGCGCTTCGACCCTGAAACGACGCTGGGCCTCATCGAGCGCGAAAAGATCACGGGCTGGGGCTATACCGCCACCGTACTTCACCGGCTGCTCAACCATCCGAATGTCGGCGAGTACGACCTGAGCTCGTTCCGCTCTGTCGGTGGCGGCGGGTCGCCCATCCCGGCTCCGTTGATCGAAAAGGCGCGCGCTCTCTTTCCACAGTGTAGTCACACGATGGGCGTCGGCTACGGTCTCACCGAGGGCACTGCCTTTGCGACCTTGAACGTCGGTGAAGAGCTGAGCGCGGATCCCGCTTCGGTCGGTCGGCCGGTACCGATCGTCGAAGTCGAGATTCGCGACGACCAAGGGCGGCGCCTCCAAGATGGCGAAGAAGGTGAAATCCATCTGCGTGGGCCGCTGGTGATGCGCGAGTACTGGGAAGATCCCGAAGCGACCCGTCGGGCCATCGGTGCAGGACGGTGGCTCCATACCGGCGACATCGGGCGGCTGCGGGACGGCAAGCTCTACATCGCTTCGCGCAAGCGCGATTTGATTCTCCGCGGCGGAGAGAACGTTTACCCCTTTGAAATCGAGCAACGCCTCGAAGCACACCCCGCAATCGCGGAAGCAGCGGTCATCGGCGTCGACCACGAAGAGCTCGGTCAGATAGCGAAAGCCATCGTGGTTCTCGAGGCGGGGCAGGCGCTCGGCATCGAAGAAATGAAGCGTTGGGTTGCTGAGGTTCTCGCCTATTACAAGGTCCCGAGCGACTGGGAGCTACGAAGCAAGCCCCTTCCCCGCAATGCGACGGGAAAGGTGCTAAAGAACGCCCTACGAAGTGCGCAGGATTCGATGTTCATCGAGGAGTAACTCATGCCTGAAGCCCTGATCGTTTCAACCGCGCGGACACCGATTGGCCGCGCTTTCAAGGGGTCGCTCATCGAGATGCGCCCGGACGACCTTGCTGCCATCGCAGTGAAAGCCGCCTTGGCAAAGGTGCCGAACCTCGATCCAGCGACCGTCGAAGACCTGATGATCGGGTGCGCGCAGCCCGCGGGCGAGCACGGCTACAACATGGGCCGGGTCGTGAGCCTACTTTCCGGCATCGACTCACCAGGCACGACCGTCAATCGCTACTGCTCTTCTTCGTTGCAGACGATTCGCATGGCAGCCCATGCGATCAAGGCCGACGAAGGCGACGTGTTCATCGCTGCCGGCGTCGAGTGCGTCAGCCGCTTTGGCTTCGGCAAGGCCGACGGCATGGAGAACACCAAGAACCCGAAGTTCGCCGAGTCTGAAGAGCGCACGGCCAAGCTCATGACGCCCGATGGGGGCTACTGGGAGCCGGCCGGAGGCCTAGCCGACGTTTATATTACAATGCTGCAGACCGCAGAAAACGTGGCGCAGTACATGGCTGTCTCCCGGGAGGAGCAAGACGAGTTCGCAGCGCTTTCTCAACAGCGAGCCGAAGCGGCTCAGAAATCCGGTTTCTTCGCGGAAGAGATCACGCCGGTCACCACGCCGAGCGGCGCGGTGGTCGACACCGACGACTGCCCTCGGCACGGCACGACTGCCGAGAAGCTCGCAGGGCTCAAGCCAGTGCTCCTCGGACAGATGGGCGAGAAGGCCACGGTCACTGCCGGCAATGCGTGCCCGCTCAACGACGGCGCGGCGGCAGTCATCATCATGAGCGACACCCGTGCACGAGAGCTCGGGATCACGCCCTTGGCCCGCATCGTCTCGACAGGTGTCTCCGCGCTCAATCCGGAAATCATGGGCTTGGGCCCCATCAGCGCCACCAAGCAGGCGCTCGACCGTGCCGGGCTCCGGATCAAAGACATCGACTTGGTCGAAATCAACGAAGCCTTCGCCGCTCAGGTCATTCCGTCCGCCCGCGAGCTCGGCATTGCGGTGGACAAGCTCAACGTCAACGGCGGCGCCATCGCCCTCGGCCACCCTTTCGGCCAAACCGGCGCTCGCATCATGACCACACTGATCCACAATTTGCAGTCGCGCGACGGCCGGTACGGCGTCGAAACGATGTGTGTCGGCGGCGGCCAGGGCATGGCCGCGGTGATCGAACGACTCGGCTGAGTTGCGATAGGCTCGGCGCTGCGCTGCGTCGAATGGACGCCGACTTGTGATGGCAGCTGCGAGGCCCGAGGCGGAACGCTTGAACCACGCGAAAATCGAGATTGACGGCTGGCGATCTTGGAGCCTAGCGGCAGCTACGGTTGCGGTGCTTCTCCCTTTGAACTGGAGTTGGCACGTCTGGGGGCAACAGATGCGGGGCTCGATTGCGCTCTACATCCTTGCCGGCAGTCTTCTGTACTTCGGGCTGCTTCGCTTGCTCACGGGCGTCCGCTTCTCGGACGTTTCGTACGAAGCGCGTTTCATCGTCATCAGTGCGATGGTCTTGTTGATCGTGTTCTTGGGTCTTGGTCGTTCCGACACCTATCGTCTGCTTTTCGAGCGATTCGTGCCGAAGAACGCACGCACCCCTTTGTTCGGCTTTGCGTACTTCGCGAGCTGCAGCGTGCTCCTGCGCTTGATGATTCCGTACCTCCTCCTACGCTTCAAGCTACGGCAACCGCCAGACGAGTACGGCTACGTCGTGCGGGGTGGGACGCGGATGCGCTGGGTCTACTTCGGCCTTTTCGTCGTGATGGTTCCCCTGGTCCTGTGGGCGGCGGCCCTCCCCGACTTCCAGGCAAGCTATCCACAAACCCGCGGCGTAGTCAGCGGCACCGAGGCGTCCATTCGGCTCTTCATCCTCTATCATTCCGCCTATTTCATGGTGTTCCTCTCGGGCGAGAGCTTCTGGCGCGGCTACATGACCTTTGGTCTCGGGCGCGACCTCGACGTGAGCGCTCTTCCGTGGATGGTCATGATGTACAGCATCGGCCACTACGGAAAACCCTTCATGGAGGTGAACGCGTCGATCGTCGCCGGTTTCACCCTCGGCTACCTCGCCCTCCGGCACCGCTCTTTCTTTCTCGGCGCCCTCCTCCACTGGTCCATCGCCCTCACCATGGACCTCGCCGTCCTCTACCAACGCGGCATCACATGGAACTAGGCGGCATGGAAACCTGCAGGTTTTGGAGGGGGAGCCTGTCCCCTTGCAGAAAGTGAAACATGTTTCAGTCTAATGGTCCGTGACGGAGGTTAATCGGCAGGTTTTGTTGAGGAAGCGGCCTGTTGGGGTGCCGACCGTCGGGGATTTCGAAGCGACCGAGGCGGCGGTGGGCGTGCCTGAGGCCGGGGAGGTGCTGCTCAAGAATCTCTACTTGTCGATCGATCCTGCGATTCGCGGCTGGATGAGTGAGGCGAAATCGTATCTTCCGCCGATTGGGATCGGCGAGCCGATTCGGAGCGGAACGCTTTCGCAAATCGTCGATTCCAAGGCGGACGGCTGGCCGGCTGGGCAGATCGTGCAGGCCTTGGCGGCTTGGGAGTCCTACAGCGTCGTTTCGTCGCGGCTGCTTCACGGCAAGGTGACATCCATCGAGGGCATTCCTCTGTCGACGATGTTGAGCGTGCTCGGTGGAACAGGGCTGACGGCATACTTTGGATTACTCGAAGTTGGAGATCCCCAAGAAGGCGAAACCGTTCTGGTGTCCGCTGCGGCCGGCGGGGTCGGCTCGATCGTCGGCCAAATCGCGAAGGTCAAAGGCTGTCGAGCCGTAGGGCTCACGGGCAGCGACGAGAAATGCGCCTGGCTGACCGAGGAGCTCGGCTACGATGCTGCAATCAACTACAAGACGACAAACCTTCGGCTTGCCCTCAAAGAAGCTTGCCCCAGTGGCATCGACGTGTTCTTCGACAGCGTGGGCGGAGAGATCCTCAACACGGCGCTGTCCCGTCTCAACCGCCACGGCCGTGTGGTGGTTTGCGGCGCAATCTCGCAGATCAACGAGGCCAAGCGTCCACCCGGGCCGAGCAACTATCTCCAGCTCCTCGCCAAGAGCGCCCGCATGGAGGGGTTTACGACCTTGGATTTTGCGTCCCGGTACGACGAGGCCCGCGCAGACCTCGCGCGTTGGATTAATGAGGGTCAGATTCGCTACCGCGACGACATCGTCGAAGGCCTCGACGAGGCTCCGGCTCATTTGCTTCGACTGTTCAGCGGTGAGCATCGAGGAAAACTGTTGGTCAAGCTGGCCGACGCAGAGGTTTGAGAATGACTGGCATTTGTGATGGACGGGTAGTGATCGTAACGGGCGCCGGGCGAGGCATCGGCCGCGAGCACGCGCTCGAGCTGGCGCGGCAAGGCGCGAAAGTCGTGGTCAACGATCTCGGGGTCAGCAACAGCGGCGAGGGCGGCGGCCAAGGGCCGGCGGATGAAGTCGTTCGAGCGATCCGCGACCTGGGCGGCGAAGCGGTGGCCAACGACGCAGACGTTGCGGACTGGGAACAGACCGAAGCACTCGTGCGGCAGGCGATCGACGAGTTTGGTCGGCTCGATGCGGTCGTGAACAACGCGGGCTTCGTCCGCGACAGAATGTTCGTCAGCTGCAGCGAAGAAGAATGGGATGCTGTCGTTCGCGTTCATCTCAAGGGACACTTCTGTCTGGCCCGGCATGCGGCGGCGTATTGGCGAGGGCTCGTCAAGGCCGGGGAACCGGTCGACGCGCGCATCATCAATACGAGCTCGGGTGCCGGCGTCCTCGGGAGCGTCGGTCAATCGAGCTACTCCGCGGCAAAGGCAGGCATCGCAACTCTGACGCTCGTGCAGGCCGCCGAGCTCGGTCGATACGGCATCACGGCCAACGCGATTTGCCCCATCGCGCGCACTCGCATGACCGAAGGCGCGTTCGGCGAGGCGATGAAGGCGCCGGATCAGGGCTTCGACGAGAATGACCCAGCCAACGTCTCCCCGTTCGTCGCCTGGCTTGCAAGCGCACAGTCGCGCGAGGTCACGGGCCGCGTCTGGGAGGTCTTTGGCGGAACGGTGACGGTGTTCGACGGCTACCGCCGCGAGCAGACGAAGGACATCGGCAGGCGTTGGGATGCGGCCGAGCTGGGACGGGCAGTCAAAGAGCTGCTGTCCAAAGCACAGCCACTGGTCAAGGTGTACGGAACATGAGCAACCCCCTCGACCTCAGCGGCCGAGCAGTCCTGATCACGGGCGGAAGCCGGGGGATCGGCAGAGGCATCGCTGAAGCGTTTCTTGCAGCGGGCGCCGACGTCGCGGTGTGCGGGCGCACGGAGCCCGTCGAGCTCCCGAGCGCCGGCGGCAAGAGCGCGCTCTTCGTGGGCGCCGACGTTCGGGACGCTGACCAAGTCGAGAAGATGGTAAACGAAGCCGTCGAGCGCC
>JAOTXX010000090.1 GCA_029862185.1 Myxococcales bacterium | reverse complement strand
TCGTGCACATCGATGGCTTCGGCTTGCGCCTCAACGGCGATCATGTGCCCGTTGGCGGCCGGTACCCAACCAAGCTCTGGGATGAGGGAGACGTGATCGCCGATTCACAAGAGCTCACCGTTCCTGCAAACTATCGTGTCGGCGACTACGCGATTTACGTGGGCTGGTTCAGCGGAAACAAACGCCTCGAGCTGGACTCGGGCGCGAACGAGGTGGAAAACCGGCTGAACGTCGGCACGCTGCGAGTTCGGTAGGCCGCGCCTCAGTCCGCGAACACCGAAGCAGCCAAATCCAGGCCGCCCGGGAAGGCACGCTCGGCTCGCTCTACATCCGGTTCGCGCGCCGGCGTCTTCTCGATGGTCCGAGAAGCGGGGCCGTCGTATTCGACCGGGAGCGAAGGAGCTGCCCAGCCGACGACGGTCCGACCGGGATTGAGCGCAGGCTCGTAGGTTTCCGCCACGCCGACCGGAACACCCGTGAGCGTGCGCTGATCCAAGATGAACGCCTCGTCTGCCCTGAGACCACGCATGCTCCGCGTCAGACGGCGGCGCTCGTCTCTTCGTAGCGCCTCGAACGCGATGCCCATGCCTACGGCGTTCCCGTCGCCGGCTCTTCGTTGGAGCTCGACTCGCTGGACGCGGCCCGCCACGTAAAGCGGATCTTCCCAATCAGGCGGATAGAACGTCAGGGTCACCTGGCTACCGGTTTCCAGAAGGAGATCGGTTTGAATCCAAAGACCGTCTTCGCTCACGTCGGTGACCCGATGCGTGATCGCCTCGCCCCACAGCTCGGAGTAAACCTCGCATTCGAGGTCGACGAGCCGTCGAACCGCCGTGCGCGCCTCGCGTTTGGCCCCGAACTGGCGAGCTGCCATAGGAAAGCTTGTATGCGAGCAGACCCTCGCGCGCCAAATTACGGGCCGAGCTCGACGAGCTGGTCGGATTCGAGCACGTAGCGAGTTTGATCCCAGCTTCCCGGTGTGGCCGTCGCGCGGCCGTTGCCGATCTGGTACATCCAGAGCCCTTCCCGGCCCGCATGGGTCGTGCTGCCCGAGCAAAACAAGTCCAACGGGGTCTCCGGGATGCGGATGTGATAGCGCCAGTGAATGTGGCCGTGCAGGATCGCGCCGTTCCGCGCCGCAGCGCTGATCTCCAATAGCTCGTCAGCGTTCTCGAGCCCGTGCGCCGGCCTATCCGGCCGACCGTTGGCGAGCCGAGGCGCATAGTGGGTGGCGATGATCACAAAGGGATCGAATAGGCGCGGATCGTCCAAGATCCGCGCGAGCGCGTCGAGCTGATCATCCGGGATGCGCCCGCTCGAATAGGTGAACTTTGGATTTGCGCGGGCGCTGTTGACGCCGACCAGCGCCAAGCCCTCGGCCGGAAACCAAACCTGCGGCCAAACGCCGTCGACCGAATACTCCGGAAGCTCGGTCTTCATGAGCGCGCCGAAGTGCTGGTCGAACCAGCCTGCTTCGACCGTGTCGCGCAAATAAAGATCGTGGTTTCCCGGAACCGTGAAGAAGCCGAGCGGCGCATGGGTGAGCGGTTCGATGATCTTGCGTGCGTATGCGATCTCGGGCTCCGTGCCGAGCGCGGTGTAGTCCCCGGTGCAGATCACGAGGTCGACCCCCTGCTCTTTGGAAAACCTCGCGAGGGCTTCGACCTTCTGCTCTGCATCGGCGAAGACGCGCCGGCGCCTGAAGCTAAGATTTGCGAGGCCGACGATGCGCTTGTTCAGGAAGCTGCTGAACGGCACCCCTGGGAAGCCATCCTCGAGGTGCACATCGCTCACGTGCAGAACCTTGATCACGGCCATTGCGCTGGCGCCTGCAAACCCGCCCCTTCGTCGAGGGCGAAACGAACGTTGAGGCATTGAATCGCCTGACCCGAAGCGCCTTTGACGAGATTGTCGATCGCACTCATCGCGATGACCGTACCGCCGCGGCGATCCTGGGCATAGCCGAGGTGTACCCGGTTCGACCCTCGCACCCAGAGGGTGTCCGGGTGCTCGCCTTCGTCGAGCACCAGCACCGAAGGAGACCCTTGGTAGAGCTCGCGAGCCGCTTCGATGCACTGGGCCGCCGTCAGGTTCGAATCCACAGGCTGCGCATAGCAGGTCGCAAGAATTCCACGCGTCATCGGAAGCAGATGAGGAACGAACGCGATCCGAATGGGGACCTGAGCAAGCCGACTCAGCTCCTGCTCGATTTCGGGCCCATGCCGATGCGCTCCGGCCTTGTAAGCTCGGACGCCTTCCGCCGTTTCCGGAAAATGGGTCGCGCTCGAAACGCCGCGACCGGCGCCCGATACGCCGCTCTTGGCGTCAACGGCGATGCCTTCCGCCCGGACGAGACCGTTTTTCACCAGGGGTGCGAGCGCAAGGGTCGCAGCGGTTGGGTAGCACCCCGGTACGGCGACGAGGTCGGCGTCATGGAGCTCGTCCCTGTGAAGCTCCACCAGGCCGTACACTGCTTCGGACAAGCGCTCTGGAACGGGATGCTTGCCGTACCAGGCCTCGTAGACCGAGAGGTCCTCGAAACGGAAGTCGGCAGAGAGGTCGAAGACTTTTTGTCCGCGTTGCCGCAGGGCGCTGACTGCTTTGGCGCTTGCCGCATGAGGCAGCGCGCAAAACGCGACATCGGCCTGCTCGGCGATCGCGTCCGGATCGAAAGGCTGCACGTCACCGTGCACGATGCCCCGAAGGCTCGGCAAGACGTCGGCGACCGATTTACCGGCGCTGGCGTTCCCCACGATCGAAGCGAGCTCCAAGGATGGGTGAGCCAGGACTAGACGCACGAGCTCCGCCCCGGTGTAGCCGGTTCCTCCGACGATCGTCGCGCGTATGGGCTTCGAGGTCATCTGCTCAACTCCATCCTGATACTCACATGTGCGTTGTCTACAGCATTAAGCAAAAAAGCCGCGGCACTGAAGGCGCCGCGGCTCGAGATTGGAGATCCGAAGTACTCAGCGCTTCGAGTACTGGAACTTCTTGCGGGCGCCGGGCTGACCTGGCTTTTTACGCTCCTTCTTGCGAGCGTCGCGGGTCATGTAGCCTGCCTTCTTGAGGACCGGCTTGTTGTCTTCGTCCATGCCGACGAGCGCGCGCGCGATACCGTGTCGAACGGCCTCGGCCTGCGAAGAGACGCCGCCTCCGGAGACGTTGACCTGCACGTCGAATTGGCCCTGCTTCGACAGAGCGGCAAAGGGTTGCATCGCGATGATCCGAAGGATCTCTCGGGGAAAGTAGTTTTCAAAGGTGCGACCGTTGACGGTCACGTTGCCGGTGCCCGCACTGAGGAAGACGCGCGCGATCGCGTTCTTTCGCTTCCCCGTGCCGTAGTTCCGTCCGTCTATGACTTTAGCGTGTGTCATTAACCAATTCTCTCGAAATCAAAGGGGAAAGGGCTCGGGCTGCTGCGCCACGTGGGGGTGCGTGCCTTCCGCGTGGACTTTCAGCTTGCGAAACATCTGACGGCCAAGGCTGTTCTTTGGAAGCATGCCCTTGACGGCGCGCTCGACGACGAAGCTAGGCTTGCGCTCGAGCAGGTCACCGTAGCTCTCGGAGGTGAGACCGCCCGGGTAACCGGAGTGCCGCTGGTATTGCTTGTTCGCGAGCTTGTTGCCCGTGAGGCGGACCTGGGCAGCGTTGATGACGATCACGAAGTCGCCGGTGTCGACGTGCGGCGTGTACTCGGGACGGTGCTTGCCACGAAGAACGTGGGCCACCTTGGACGCAAGACGGCCAAGCGGTTGGCCCGCTGCATCGACGACATACCATTTGCGTTCGATTCCAGACGCTTTGGCACTCTGGGTAGCCATGAGATTCGCTCCTAAGACCCCGTTTAGGGGCGCGTTTCGTAGCCGCCGGTCTAGCTGGTGTCAAGCGGGCACGGCGGGACAACCGTCGGCGGAAACCCTGGGTTTTCGAGGCATACCCAATCGGCTGTCCACCCTGAGCTCGAATTGGGTTAGAAAGGGTAAGGTATGAGAATTCTTATCCAAACGGGTGGTGAGCCGCGGGCCTGCTTCCCGTGGAGCGCGATGCCGTCCCTGTTGATCGCTGCCTCGCTCTTCTTTGCAGCGGGAGGCGCCCAAGCCCAATCGGGAGAGATCCGCTGCTCGGTCACCGAGAACGGCGCACCCGCCCGCGGTACGGTTTCGGTGACGCAAAATGGAAAAGATGTTGGCGCAGGCTCGTGCGGCGCCACCCTTTCGGTGCCGGCTGGAAAGTGCAAGGTCACCGTGAGGTTGGACGGCGCACTCGACAATCCATCGCAGGTCGTCGACGTCGAGGTCAGCCCGGGACAAACTGCGCCGGTTACCGTCGACTTCAAGACCGGAGTGCTCGCAGTGACGATCGAAAGCAAGGCTCAAAGCGGCACCGGACTCGTCACGGTCAACCGCGGCACCAAACGCATTGGCACCCTCGGCAGCGGTGTCGCCGCGCGGTTGAGCGCGGGGAAGTACCAGGTCGTGGTTCGGCTGAGGGGCCAGGAACGCCGTTACGACGTCGATTTGCGCCCTGGGCAACGCCGCCTCGTTCGCGCGCAGTTCTAGTTCGCCTTTCCGTAAAAAGGCGGAATACAAACGAAACTACGTATACTCGACCCGATCCCGCACACTGCTAGGGTCTTACTCAGCGATGACCAATCTGCCGGAGCTCGCGCGGCGGTCACCGACGCCAGCGCCTTATTCGCCCAACGCGATCCTACGATGGCTCTACCGGCGTTTCTTCGCGCACATCCGAGTCGACGAGAACTGGAGCCGGGGCGTGCGCGAGGCCGCCAGCCAGGGCGTCGTCGTGTACGTGATGCGGTCGCTGTCGTTCCTGGACTTCCTCTGCCTCGACTTCCTCTTGAAGAAGTTCGGCTTGCCCTTGGTGCGCTTCGTGAACGATCTGGGCCTGTGGATCCTCGAGCCCTTCGGCAAAGGCGAGCGCCGATTGAGTCTGAGGCGACAGATCCCAGAAGCGGATGCGCTACAGCAAACCGTTGGTGACGGGTATAGCGCGCTGCTCTTCCTGAGACGGCCGCCGAAGCTTGGCAGCCAGGCTCGCCGTGGCCGTGAGCTCGAAGTCGATCTCATCGAAACGCTCGTCGCGAAACAGCGCGTCAACCCGCGGCCGATTCTTCTGGTCCCGCAGACGTTCGTTTGGAGCAAACAGGCTGGGACCGCGAGCCCGAGCCTGCTCGATCTGCTGTTTGGCCCGGTGCAGTGGCCGGGCCGGGTGCGTGTGTTCTGCCAGTTCCTGCTGAACTATCGGGACGCGAAGCTGCGTTCGGGAGAGCCGTTCAACCTTCAAGAGTTCCTCAAGAAAAACCCCGAGCTCACGGACGCCGAAACCGCCGACAAGATTCGCTTCGCGCTGCTCCGGCGAATGGAGCGCGACCGGGCAGTCATCATCGGCCCGATTAAGAAGACGACCGCTCGCATCCAGGACGAGCTCCTGCGCAGCCCGCGGGTCCGGACCCACATCGAGCAGTATGCGGCAGAAAAAGGGATTTCGTACGCCAAAGCTGAAAACGTCGCCCACAAACAGCTACGAAAGCTGTGCGCCAAGCAGAGCTTGTTCGTCGTAGACCTGATGCACCGGTTCCTCACCTGGGTTTGGTCGAAGATGTACGACGGCGTCGTGATCGACAAAGAAGGCGTCGAACGAGTTCGCGAAGCAGCCCGCGACGCCTCGCTCGTTCTCCTGCCCAGCCACAAGAGCCACATCGACTACCTGGTCTTGAGCGACATGCTCTACGGCCACGCGCTGATGCCCCCGTTAATTGCGGCCGGGGAAAACCTGAGCTTCTGGCCTATTGGCGTTCTACTTCGACGTGGTGGTGCCTTCTTCATTCGTCGAACCTTTCACGAAGATTCGCTCTACCCCGTGCTCGTCGAAGCCTACATGCGAAAACTCATCGCCGAAGGCTTCACAGTCGAATTCTTCCTGGAGGGCGGACGTTCGCGGACGGGCAAGGCCCTTCCGCCGAAGTACGGCCTGCTGTCGATGGTCTTCGACTCGGCGTCGAAGCTACGCGGTACCAAAGTCAAGCTCGTTCCGATTTCGATTGGCTACGAGCGCATCATCGAAGAGCGTTCCTTCGTCCACGAGCTCTCGGGCGGGGACAAGCAATCGGAAAATGTCGGAGACCTGATCAAGAGCTCGAGCATCCTCCGGTCGAAATGGGGCAGGCTCTACGTTCAGTTCGGCGAGATCATCGACTTCGACGAGTTCAACGAGGATCTGATGAAGCGAGGGGACGGCGTATTTTCGAAGGCAGGCAACATCACGGCGGACCAAAAGCGGAGCGCTGTGCGCGCCCTGGCGCACAAGGTGATTTACTCGATCAACGAGGTCACCGTCGTGACGCCGGCGGCGCTCGTGGCCACCGCGCTCCTGAGCCATCAGAAACGCGGCATGACGCGGGCCTCGTTACTCACCGCTTGCCAGGATCTTCTCGCCACGCTCGATGTCATGGGCGCTCGAATCGCTCACCAGCTACGCATCGGCGATGCGCGCATCCGTGAAGACACGATCGACGAAGCGCTGCACTTGTTCCTGGATGCGCGGCTCATCGTCGCTCACGACACGGGGCCCGAGCCGATCTACACGATCGATTCAGAACGCCGAATCGCTCTCGAATACTACCAAAACACGATCATTCATTTCTTCGTGCCGCGTGCTTTGATCGCGGCCGGCCTGCTGGTCGACACGGATCAATGGGTCGACATCGCGCGCCTCAACGACCGCGTCCAGCAGCTGTCGCGCGTGTTCAAGCACGAGTTCATCTTTCGAACCGATGCCACGTTCGACCAAATCTTCGAAGATGCACTTCGCGACATGGTGGAGGCCCGCGAGATCGAAGTTCGCGACGGGTACGCACAAGCGACCGAGGGCGCGATGCGGCACAGGCTCGAACGATACGCGGTGATGCTCCAGACCTTCTTCGAAAGCTATTTGCTCGCGCTGCGAGGCGCTGAAATCGTGCTCGATGGGCCGATACCGAAGAAGGATTGGTACAAGCGCACCCTCGCGCTTGGGCAACAGATGTACTTAGCCGGCGAGATCGAACGGCGCGAGTCCTTGTCGAAGCTCAAGCTTGAAACGGCGCTCAAGGCGCTTCAAGACTACAAGCTGGTTGAGCTGAGCGGCGACATCCTCGAACGCGGCGAAGGCGTCGAATCTGTGAGCGACCTCCGGGCCCTAGAGCCGAAGCTCACCGGATTTCTTCGCTGAGCGTCTCGGCGGGCTGGTTTTCCAGACGCTGCACACGTCCTGCAGGACGCAATGCTCGCACTTGGTGAGGTCAGGCCGGCTCGGGCAGTCCCGCGAGACGCCCAGGTGGCAGAGTGCGAAGTCGTATTTGACCGGATCCTCCGAATCGAACTTTCGCAGCGCGGCCGTGATCTCCTCGGCGGTCGCCCAACTCGCAGTGCGGCGATTGGTCAGACCGAGGTTCCGGCTGATGCGGTGGACGTGCGTGTCGACGGGAATCAAGAGTGCCGAGGGGGAGATGGGCCAGAGGCCAAGGTCGACTCCATCGGCGCAGCGAATCATCCAGCGGGCATAGAGCACGAGGCGCTTGCAAGCGCTGCCGGCTCGGGGGTCGCTAATCAGATGACGCAAGCTGCGGCTTCGCGTGTCGCCGCGAAGTGCATCGGCAAAACGTGCGAGGCTTTCGCGAAAATCTCCGTCGCTCGCCCGATGGAACCCGGCAAACGCGTTGCCGAGGCTTCCTTGGTCGCGCAGCAACGCCCCTGCACCCGCCAGCATCGATGCGAGGTGCTCCCCCCGATAAATGCGGTGGGCGAACCCCCGAAGCCGATGGCGAAGCTCCACCTCATCGGTGCTGGCGACGATTCGCGCCGGGTCTGGCCCGAGAGCCGTGAGCAGTCGATCGATGCTTCGCCTTGCGGATACGGCGTTTCCAAATGCCAGACTTGCCGAGATCAGGCCGACGATTTCCTGGTCACGAGGCTCATGATAACGGTGCACGAAGTCGACTGGGTCTCGCCGACGCGTAGACTCTGCGCTGCATGCGGCGAGCAGTTCGTCTAGGCGCTCTTGGATGCGGTCCACTTCGCTGAGGTTCTTGCTATATTGCCGAGCCAGCCGCAATGACCAAAAGCAGTCTTCCCAAACGCACCCTCTGTCTGATCGCGATCCTCGTGGTGATCGCTTCGGGTTGCGCGCGCGGTGCGGGCAGCGCTCGAGAGACCACGCCGGCATCGACGTCCGGTCCGAGGCTCGACCTTGGCCTGCGTTTGACCGACGGCCGCTGGGTCGAGCTCGCCGAGCTTCGTGGCACACCGGTGCTTCTCTTCGTGTTTGCGACCTTTGACGCAGTCAGCCAGGCATCGCTGAAGTCACTCCGACCCTTCGTGCCACAGCATCCCGAGCTCATCGTCATTGGGGTCGCAGCGCAGCCGAGAGCTGCGCAACTCGTCGAAGCTTGGGACTACGCCCTCGATCCACCTTTCGTGGTCGGTACCAATCCGTACGGGCGTGTCGAAAACGGAGAAAGCATGCTCGGAAAAATCGAGACGGTGCCGACTTATATCCTTTATGACGCGGCCGGATACGAAATCGATCGAACGACCGGCTTGCTGAGCGAAGGGGATCTCGCTCAGCTGGTGAAACCCCTGCCGAGCACGGTGAACTAGACGAGCCCTTGGTCTTTCCAAAGCGCGCCCAGCGAGGGGCCGAGACGCTCGAGCAGCAACTGTCGAACGGCGTGAGCGGAAACACACTCGAGGGCCTCGCGCGCAACTTCTGCCGCCGCCTCGAGATCGATGTTGCGAATCACTGCACGCGCAAGGGGAAGGACGCTGACGGGCACCGATACCTGGCGGTAGCCGAGTCCCAAAGCCAAGCCCAAGGAAACAGGATCGGCGGCCATGTCGCCGCACATCGAGCAAGGAATTCCGGCATCGCGTGCTGCGGTGATGGCGCGTTCGAGGAGCGCTAAAACGGCGGGATCGAGCGGCCCCGCCGCAGAGCGGCCGTCGTGCCGATCGATAGCCAAGGTGTGGTGCGCTAGGTCGTTGGTCCCTACCGCAAAGAAGTCTGCAAGCTCTGCGAAGCGATTCGCCAGCAACGCCGCCGACGGTACTTCGACCATCATCCCGACCGGAAGGGCGGCGAGCCTCGCGCTTTCATCGAGCAGCGTGGCCCTGCATTCCTCGACCAACGCGCGAGCCTCACGGAACTGCGCCAAGGTGGCGACCATCGGGAACATGAGCGAAACCGGGCCCTCCTCGCTCGCTCGCAGCACCGCCTTGATTTGGGTCTTGAGCCATGCGTTTTCGCGTTCGCCCAGGTGATCAGCCCGCAGGCGCTTGTCTCCTCGCCAATCGAAGGTGCGGAACACGACTCGCTTCGGCGCCATCGCTCTGATCACCCCGCGGTATAGCTCGAGCTGTTCCTCCTCCGATGGTGGCTCGCGCCGATCGAGGCACATGAACTCAGTCCTGTAGAGGCCTATGCCCTCGGCCGCGTTTTCGAGAGCGGCCTCGACCTCGGTCGAAAGCTCGATGTTGGCCGTGACTGAAATGGAAACGCCATCTGGGGTGACCGCGCTCGTCGAGCGCTCGGCCCTCAGGAACGCGGCGAACCGGTCTCGCCGCCGCTCCGCGGCTCGTCTTTCGCGAGGCGAAGCGCCCAGGGTGACCTCGCCAGAAAAACCATCGACCAAGACCAGGTCGCCGTCTTCGATCTCGGGCAGCGGACCCAGACCGACCACTGCCGGCACACCGAAAGTGCGTGCCAAAATCGCGGTGTGACTGCTACCGGCACCCAGCTCCGTCACGAGCCCCACCGTCGGGGGCGCCAAGACGTGCACGGCATCGGCTGGGGTGAGGTCGCGCGCAATCACGACGGTCGGACCATCGACGGGCGACTCGTGACGCTGCTCGCCGCTCAGGTGACGGAGCAAGTGCTCTTTGACGTGGTCGATGTCACTCGCGCGTTCCTGGAAATACGAGGAAGTGTCTTCGAGAAGCGGCTTCTTGAGGCGCTCGGCAACTTCGGACACAGCCCACTCCGCGTTGACTCTCTCCTCACGAATCGCGTTCGAAATCGCATCGATGAGAAGCGCGTCGCCGTGCATCAAGAGATAGACATCGAGGATGGGCGCGTAGGTGGGACCATGCTTCTGCGTCAGCTCCTGCTTGGCCGATTCGATCTCCGCGCGCGAGCTCGACACGGCCTTCGCAAATCGCGCGAGCTCGACCGAAACGGCCGCCTGCTCGATTTGTCGATGGGGGCGCCGGCGATGCTCCTTTCCGATTACGCGCGCCTGGCCGACCGCTACGCCGATCGACGCGGCAATTCCCTTGAGGCCTGCTGGTCGACTCATTGCAGCTCCCCAAATCCATCCGCGACCAGAGCGCAAAGCGCGGCGAGGGCGGACTGCGCGTCGGGGCCCGAAACGCGAAATGTAATACGGGAGCCCTGCCCACCGCAGAGCAGGAGCACGCCCATGATGCTCTTGGCGTCGGCCACCTGGTCACCCTTGCTCACTTCGATATGAGACTCGAATCGGTTTGCCAGGTTGACGAGCTTGGCAGCCGCCCGCGCGTGGAGGCCCAGGTGGTTCGGAACCTCCACCGTGCCGTTCAGCGCCGCGGTCACGAACCCGCCCGCTGGGCGTCCCGATGCGACACCACGACTTCGTGACTGCCGCGGAGCTCACTGCCGAGCTCCTCGGCCATCGCCACAGATCGGTGCCTCCCTCCGGTGCAACCGAGGGCGACCGTCAGGTAGGCCTTCCCCTCTCGGGCGTATTGCGGAAGGGCAAAGTCGAGCAGCGGTCTCAGGTGAGCCAGCAGCTGCTGGGTCTCGGGAGCGTTCATCACGTAGGCGGACACCTCCGCATCCATCCCCGTCTTGGGCCGTAGCGCATCGACGAAGTGAGGATTGGGCAAGAACCGAAGGTCGAAGACCAAATCGGCATCCACGGGGACCCCGTACTTGAAGCCAAACGAAAGGAGGCGAACAACCATGGAAGGCCGGTTGGGATCACGGCCAATGTAGTCGATGAGCCGGTGGCGAAGGTCGTGGACGCTGAAATCGGTGGTGTCGATCACGATGTCGGCGCGCGCACGAAGCCCAGCGAGCCGCTCACGCTCCCGGCCTATGGCGCCCTGAAGGTCGCCAGTGCGGGACAGTGCGTGTGGCCGCCGGGTTTCGCTGAAGCGGCGAACGAGGACGTCGTCTGCGCAGTCGAGAAAGATCACTTGCACACGATGGCCGAGCTCCTCGAGCTCGGAGAGCGTTGCGTCAGCACCACTGAGGAAGGCTCCGGTTCGAACGTCGATTCCCAACCCGATTCGCTCGAGCTTTCCCTCGCGATCGACGAGGCCAATCAAGGCCGGTGCCAAGCCGGGTGGCAAATTGTCGACGCAGAAGAAGCCGGCATCTTCGAGCACGCGAAGCGCAGTGCTTCTGCCAGCGCCCGAGAGGCCAGTCACTACGACGATGTGAGGGCGCTCGCTCAACGGGCAGTCCCCGGGCTGGGGTCTTCCATGTCTTCCATCAAGGTGTTGATGAATTTCTGCGCGCCGTGATGCCCGGCGGCCTTGAGGATGTGATTGCGCGCCGCGACTTCGAGAATGACCGCCATGTTACGCCCGGGTCGAACCGGGATACGCAACATTGGAATCGGTACGCCAAGAATCTCCATCGTCGAGTCGTCGAGCCCGAGACGCTCGAAAGGCTCGTCGTCGCTCCAGGGGCAGATCTCGACCACGAGCTGCACCGTTTTTTCGGAACGGACCGCGTTAGCCCCGAAAAGATCGCGTACGTTGATGATGCCGATGCCGCGCACCTCCAGGTGATTGCGCAGCAGCGTAGGCGCTCGGCCAAGGATCTGCTCCGATGGAAGCAGCGAGAGGATCACCTGGTCATCGGCGACGAAACGGTGCCCGCGCTCGACTAAGAAGAGGGCGCACTCGCTTTTGCCGATGCCGCTAGGCCCCAGGAGCAGTGTACCAATGCCATGCACGTCCATGAGCACGCCGTGGCGGGTTTCGGAAGGCGCGAGAATACCATCAAGCACCAAATGAATCGCCTGAATGGCCCGACTGGACCGTGGCTCGGCCACGGCGAGCGGTGTAGACGTTGCCTTTGCAACCTCGATCAGCGCGGCGGGCGGCTCGATGCCACGGGTCACCACGACGAGCGAAAGCCCGAGGCCGAACAGTATTCGCACGCGCTCGAGTTGCTCCTCGGGCGACAAGCCTTCGAGGAACGTGATCTCGGTCTCTCCGAGGATCTGAACCCGGGTGGGAACCACGCCATGAGTGTGGCCAACGAGCACGAGGCCTGGTTTCTGCACCCTCGGATGATTGAGGCTGCGGTCTTGCCCCTCCTGGCCGGCGACCAGGCGGATGATGGCATTGAGGCGCGGCTCGGCGAGCAGGTGTGCAACCGTAATGCCGCGTTCGACACGCATGCTCGGAAGGCCGCCGTGCCGTGAGGAGGAGGACTGGGTCACGCGCCCATCATACGCGAGTGCGTCCAAACTGTCTGCCCATCAGGGCTCGGTCAGTGCGCGATAGGCGTCTGCACTATCGACGGCCCGCAGGAGTGCATTGCGCTTCTCTTCGCTTCGAAGAACCCGAGACACACCTGCGAGAGCTGCTAAATGCTTCTGAGGCATGGACTTGGGTCCCACGATGCCGACCAGTATGTTTACCGGCAATCGGTCGACCGCTTCGAAGTCGACACCAGCGGGGCAGATGGCGACGGCAGCTCGAAGCTCCTCGACGCCGTCGAAGCGGCCGTGGGGAATCGCAACACCGCTACCGATACCCGTGCTCGCCAGGCGCTCGCGCTCGCCAAGAACCTCGTAAAGGACTTCTTCATTGACCGCTCCCTCCGGCATCGTGAGCAGCGACGCGATCGCGCGCAGGGCGGCGTCCTTGTCGCCAAGCGTCAGGCCAATCCGGACGCGTTCAGGATGGAGGAGGTCGACAAGCATGACGGGCAGGCGATACACCAGCCGTCACAGGGGCGCAACGCGGTTCAGTCTTCGGGATGGCGAAGGGACTCGCCGCTGTGCCGCCGGCGGTCCGTCTCCGTTGCCTTCGTGTCACGAACCTGACGGTCGATCTTGTCGACAACCTGGTCGATGGTCGCGTACATGTCCTCGGACTGACCGCGACCCGCGTACCGATGGCCGTCCCCAGTCAGGTTCAAATCGACGCGGTGAAGGTGCCGCTCCATGGAAAAAGTGATCTCCGCATGCAGCGGTGCCCGCATATACTTCTGAACTTTGGCTATCTTTTCTGATGCGTGATTCTTGATGGCGTCGGACGACGCCATGTTGCGAAATGTGTAGCTAATACGCATCGAACCTCCAGCAGCTAAAAGTACTTTTTCCGTTTGGATGAGCTAAGAATGTGCAGCATCTCGCGATACTTCGCGACTGTGCGGCGGGCAATCTTGATGTCGTCTTGACCGAGTATTTCAACGATTCTTTGGTCCGACAGGGGGGCCTTCGAGTCTTCGGCCCCGATAATCGCTTTGATCGCCTGCTTGACGCTCTCCGAGGCGATGTCGTTCTGGTGGTCTCTTCTTATGGCGCTGTTGAAGAAGTACTTCAACTCGAAAGTGCCCCGGGGAGTATGGACGTATTTGTTGCTGGTTACGCGGGAAATCGTGCTCTCGTGCATCGCCACGGCCTCGGCGACGTCCCGCAAGATCATGGGCTTTAGATACTCGATACCCTTGTCGAAGAAATCCTGCTGCTTCTCGACGATGCACTCGGTGACCTTGACGATGGTTTTGCGGCGCTGGTCGATGCTACGGATGAGCCACTGCGCGCTTCGCAGCTTGTCCTGAATGTACTCCTTGGCCTTTGGATTGTCGGCCATTGCGGAGCGGTAGAAACCGCTAATCTTGAGCTTCGGCATGCCGTCGTCGTTGGCAACGACGTAGTACTCGTCCCCTACCCGGTGCACGTAGACGTCCGGGATGATGTAACGTGGCTCCTCGGTCTGGAAACGGCGAGCCGGACGGGGCTCGAGCTCGGCAATGATCTGAGCGACGTCGTATACCTCGTCGAGGGCGCAGCCGCAGGCTTTGGCAATCGCCGGGTAGCGGCGCTTCTCGAGGTCCCCCAGATGTTCGCGAAGCACGCGAAGCACCAACTCGTCCATGCCGTAGTGCTTCGCTTGAATCATCAGGCACTCTTCGAGCGAGCGAGCGGCGACCCCGAGCGGGTCGAACTGCTGAATCATCATCAGGACTTCTTCGGCATCTTCCGGATCGAGGCCCGCCTCCGCTGCGAGGCGTGGCACCACTTCGTCCGGCGCCAAGCCTTCGATCTTCAGATAGCCGTTGTCATCGAGGTTGCCGACCACGAACCCGGCGAAACGGCGTTCGTCCTCGACGAAGTCGCCCATGCGAACTTGCCATCCGAGATGATCGTCGAGGCCTTCGGCGATCGACAGAGTCGCTTCGAGCCCCGGCATCTCGTCGTCCGGTCCACGACGGATCGAAGGCATCGGCGCTTCGGTCGACTGGTTCTCTAGGTACCGCTCCCAGTCGATCTCGTCCTTCTTCTGCTCGTGCGCCTTGACCTCGGCGGAAGCCAACTCCTCGGACGCTGGCGTGCTCGAGTCTCGGGGCTCCGGGCCCTCCTCGAGCACGGGGTTTTCGAGTAGCTCTTCTTGCACCAGCTCGGTGAGCTCCATGCGAGACATCTGCAGCAGCTTGATCGCCTGCTGCAATTGCGGCGTCATGATGAGCTGCTGCGATAATTTGAGTTGCTGCTTGAGCTCCATTCAGGTCCCACGCCACCGAAAGTGCGTCAACGGGCAGTATAGACGCCTCGTGCCCTCAGGGAAACTCGCGGACCAACCCTCGCGAATCCTTCGTTGCTCGGCTATTGTGTCCAGGTGGGGACTGCTCGAGCCGTGGAGAGGGCCGTAGTCGTCGTTGCCGATGACGATCAGGCTACGCGGGAGCGCATATCTGAGCTGCTTCGTGCGCGAGGCTTGACGGTCGTCGGCGCGAACAGTGGACAAAAGGCCATCGATGCCGTTCGCGCACAGGTTGTAGACCTCGTCGTCCTCGAGCTCAACATGCCTGGTCTCAGCGGAATCGATGTGTGCAAAGTCGTCAAGTCGATCGCGAACGATCGTTTCGTCCCTGTCGTTCTGCTGACGTCCATGTCCGAGTCGAGCGCGCGCATTCTCCGCAGCGGCGCGGACGACCACGTTGCCAAGACGCTCGAAGACGAGGAGCTCCTGGAGCGCCTCGAGAACATGATTCGAGTGAAGAGAACTCACGACGACGTGCAGTTTGCTAGACACGAGCTCAACTGCGGCCCTGTTCACGAAGAGGTCCAAGAGCTGCCAGATCATCGTCATTTCCATGACTGCCTCCAAAGCGAGTTCGGCGAGGCGCAACGGCATCTGGATCCGCTGGCCTGCTGCATCGTGGCGATCGATGAGTTCCGAGAGCTCGTCTCTGAGCTAGGGTCGGAGTCCGCGGCTCGAATTCTCGAAGAGGTGTCGTCGCGACTGCGGCACACCGTACGCGCGACAGACGTTGCGGCGCGCTTCCGGATCTCCGAGTTTGGTCTCCTGCTACCGAATACACGACCGGCAAGAGCTCTCACCTTGGCCGATCGCATCGTTTCCGAGCTTGCGCTCCGACCGTTCGCGTTCGGCGACGCGAGCATCGAGCTG
>JAOTXX010000089.1 GCA_029862185.1 Myxococcales bacterium | reverse complement strand
AAGCGCGGAGATCGGGGTCACGCTGACCTGGTAGGGGCTCTGAATCCCCCACGATTGGATGAAGACGGAGAAGTCGCCTGAAACGCCAAGCCACGGAAAGCGCCCGACGAACCACCCGACTCTGAGCCCTCCAACGGGTGACTTCGTGCTCGAGCATTCCGCGCCACAGAGCAGGCTCTCCTCCTGAAGGACGCCGTCGAGCGTGACGGTGGCATCCGTCGTGACCGCTGCGCCTAGATAGATGTCCGAGAACACTTCGCCTCGACGTGTTCGGGTGCGCGGTTGTCCGGAGGCCGCTTCGGATTCGCTGGAATCGGGATTGGCGGAGGCGCGCACTCGGCTCGGCGCGCTGACCGGGCCTTTGCTACTGGTCTGTGCGCTCGCGCCGAGGGACCAGGTCCCAACAGAGACTGCGGTGATCGCTGCGAGGTACGTCAGGCTTCGCGTCGTGAAGGTCGTGGTCGTTGGATGGATGCCGCGAGTATACGTGAAGAGGGGATCTTGCTGGAAAAACTGGTATCGGCGTTTAGCCAGCGTCCAAGAACGTTCGCCAGGGGTCCCAGTAAAACTTCCGCCACCCTTCGCTCACGCCTTCGTAGTCGCGATCCGCAACGCCGGTATGCACCAGGTCGATGCGCCCTCCTGACGGTGCCTCCGAAAACGCGAGGACGAGGATCGAGTCTGGGTCGTCTGCCGCGAAGTTCGTCGAGCGCCAAGTCTGCACCACGAGACGCCCGGGCACCGTCGCGACCATCCGCCCGCTCAGCGCGCCACCAAACGCAGAAAACGCGGACCCAGGCTCGCGCGAGACCGTCACCTCGCTCCCGGTGAATGCCGAGTGCTGCTTCGCATCGACATACATCTCGAAGAGCGCATCGGGAGAAGCGGGAAGCTCTACGCTCTGTTGAATATCTTTGCCCATCACATGTCCCTCGGGACGGCGAATGCGAGCGTCGCCACGCACGTTGAAATCGGGGACTTCATGATCGCTCCTTATCAAACGTCAAATGAGAATACCAGGGAGTCTCGAGCTTTAGAACACGTAGGCGAGGTTGAGCTGGATCTGGTGGTAGCCGGTTCGATACGAGGTGGTCGTCGCGCTGTTGAGGCTGATGGAGTAGTTGAGGTCGAAATTAAACATGGCCAAATCGACGTTCACCCCGAACCGGGCGATGGCCTGGTAGATGGCGAGGTTGTCTGCCTTCGGTTTGAGCCTGAGCGAGGGCTGCCCTTCTCTGCGAACGATGATTTTCGTGTTGAAGTGATTCACGTAGCCGCCGTACAGGAACAGCTTGAAGTACGGGTTCTGGTACGGGATGTAGCCCGCCAGGAAAGGGAGCTCGAAGGAGTTCACCTGCGTTTCGACTCCGCCGAGGTCCGGGTTCACTCCCTCGTAAAGCCATCGGTTGAAGGAGAAGAGGACTTCGATGAACGCTTTGTTTTTCCGAACCCGCGCGCCGAAGCCGATCTGGTAGCTCGGGAAGAGGTTTCGTTCGCGGCCGGTTTCGAGCATGGCCACGTAGGTCGTCTCGCTGAAGCCCAAAAAGAATTTGATGTCGAGCTTGGGTTGCTGCGCCGCGCTGGTCCGTGGCGCCGCCAAGTGCAGCAAGGGGAGCAAAACGAAGAGCGATAGTAGTAGAAGCTTCCTCATGCGCTTCTCGCGATGACTGGCATCAAGCCGAAGAGGACTTGGCCGGCGAGGCCAATCATGCCGTGAGGGGTCGCGAGGGCTTGGGCGAAGTCGTTCATCGCGCGGCCGAAGAGGGTGAGCGAGAGGGCGAGCTCGGCGACCATCAGGAGGGCGAACGCGACGGCGCCCATCGTCAAGCGGGGCGAGATACTGGGCGGGACCTGGTAGCGGGCGACGAGCTTTGCGCAGACGAACCACGAGATGCCGAGCATCATGGGGAGCTCGAGCAGCGCTGCGGGAAGCTCGCCGAATCGAGGCACGAGTAGAAGCACGCGCGCGGTGCCGAGCGCGAAGCCCGCCGCAAACACGATTGCAAAGTACGTGACGCCAGCTCCAACAGCTCGGGTGCGATGCTTCGTCAACGGCCGAATCGTACTCGGGACGGTAGGTGAAGGCGAGGCGACGGTTCCTCGCGGCAACGCGTCGGGGCGATCCACTCGGGCATCGATGTCAGGTATGCGGCCCGAGCAGCGACAGCCCCACGGCAGGGCTGCTATGAGGGCTGGGTGGACGTATCGTGAAGGTGTTGTACCCGTTGGCATTTGGATTGCTTCTCGTGCTCGGCTGCGGCGACCGACGGGCGGGTGAATGCGGTGACAATCCGTTTCCGGCCGGCTTTTGCGTGCCTTTCCAGTCGTCAGCGGCGTCCAAGGCAGCGGTGGCGCAGAAGTGCTCGTACGTCCCGTTTTTCTGCTGCGACACGTGCGGAGGCAACGAGTACTGCCTCGACTTCTGCATCGCGCCGAAAGAGTAGCGGTTTGTGCTAGAGCACGCGTCTGGGACTTCCCATGCAACCGGTCATCTCTGTCGCCAAGCTCAACAAGACGTACGAGTCAGGGTTCAAAGCCCTAGTCGACGTGGACCTCGACATTCAGCGCGGGGAAATCTTTGCGCTCTTGGGACCGAACGGAGCGGGCAAGACGACGCTGATTAGCGTCATCTGCGGGATCGTGAATCCGAGCTCGGGGGTGGTGCGGGTCGATGGGCACGATGTGGTTTCAGATTACCGCGCAACGCGGTCGATGATTGGGTTGGTGCCGCAGGAGATTTCGACGGACGCGTTCGAGACCGTGTGGGCGACGGTGAGCTTCAGCCGAGGGCTGTTCGGCAAGGCCCCGAATCCAGCACAAATCGAGAAGCTGCTGCGGCAGCTCTCGCTTTGGGACAAGAAGGATTCGAAGATTATGGACTTGTCGGGCGGGATGAAGCGGCGGGTGATGATTGCGAAGGCCTTGTCACACGAGCCGATGATTCTCTTCCTCGATGAGCCAACCGCTGGGGTGGACGTCGAGCTTCGGCGCGACATGTGGGAGATGGTTCGGGGGCTTCGAAAGAGCGGCGTGACCATCATCTTGACGACGCATTACATCGAGGAAGCAGAGGAGATGGCCGACCGGATTGGGGTGATGAGCAAGGGCGAGGTCATTGTGGTGGAGGACAAAGAGACGCTGATGCACAAGCTCGGGAAGAAACGGCTAGCGGTGCACTTGCAGAGCCCGCTCGCGCGGATTCCGGGTGAGCTCATTGGACTTCCCATCGAGCTTTCGGAGGACGGAAAGGAGCTGATTTACACCTTTGATGCGCAGCACGAGCACACGGGAATCGCCGGGCTTCTGCGTAAGCTCAACGAAAACGGAATCCACATCAAAGACCTGCAGTCGAGCGAAAGCTCCCTCGAGGAGATCTTCGTGACCCTCGTGAACGAGGACCGATGAGCTTTTACTCGATTCGGGCCATCTATTTGTTCGAGATGTCGCGGACAGGGCGAACGCTGATGCAGAGCGTCGTTTCGCCGGTGCTGTCGACGTCGCTTTATTTCGTGGTGTTCGGTTCGGCCATTGGCTCGCGGATGGTCGAGATTGACGGGGTGAGCTACGGCGCGTTCATCGTGCCGGGCTTGACGATGCTGTCTTTGTTGAACCAAAGCATCTCGAACGCTTCGTTTGGCATTTACATGCCGAAGTTTTCGGGGACGATTTACGAGTTGCTGTCCGCGCCGGTTTCCTATGTGGAGATTCTTCTCGGCTACGTCGGCGCGGCGGCTACCAAATCGATGGTACTTGGCTTTCTGATTTTGCTGACTGCCCGGCTCTTCGTCGACTACGAAATCGTACATCCGTTCTGGATGGTCGGGTTTTTGGCGCTCACCGCTGTGACGTTCAGCTTGTTTGGTTTCATCCTCGGCATCTGGGCGGATGGGTTCGAGAAGCTACAGGTCGTCCCGATGATGATTGTCACGCCGCTCACATTCCTTGGCGGGAGCTTCTACTCCATCGACATGCTCCCGCCGTTTTGGCAGAAGGTCACGTTGCTCAACCCGGTCGTGTATTTGATTAGCGCGTTTCGGTGGAGCTTTTATGGCGTGGCGGATGTGAGCGTGACCTTGAGCGCCGGAATGATTTTGCTCTTCTTGGCTGCGTGCCTGCTGCTCGTGCGCTGGATCTTCAAGACGGGGTATCGGCTCCGGGCCTGAGTGGCGGGGGAGCCCGGAGGCGAGCTCAAGGTTGCGCGAGCTGTCCGGCGAGCGCGCGGGTTTTGAGGAGCGTGAGAAAGAGTGCGGCGGACATGCCGGATGCGCCGAAAACCATGCACATGACCATGACTTGGTAGCGCACGGCGACGAGGGGGGAAACCCCGGAGAGGATCTGGCCGGTCATGAGACCGGGGAGTGAGACGAGGCCCACGGCGAACAAGGTGTTGACGATGGGGATGAGGCCGGCCTGCATCGCGATGCGCCTTGCGTCGACGTAAGGAACGCCACGCCTAAGCTCGGCGAGCATGCGCTCGGCCGCGAGGCTGACGGAGTTCATCGAGGCGGCGAAGATCATGCCGGCGAGCGGGACCATGAAGCTCGGCTCATACCAGGGGTCGAGCGTCAAGACCGCCTGCGTGATCAAGACGACGGTGAGGCCGCCTCCGATGACGATCGAGAGGAAGGCGTAGCCGTAAAGCTTGGGCCGGAGCTTCGGCACGGTGCGAAGGGCGATCCAGCTTGCGGCGACGACCATGACCAACATGACGGCGAGGACAATCCAGGAGACGTCGGCTTCGAAGATGTAGACGAGGATGTAGCCGATGAGGAGGAGCTGGATGACCATGCGGGCCAACGCCGCCAAGCTGTGAACGGCGCCTGCGGACCACCTCCAAAGAATGAACACGACGAGCAGCGCGGGGACGCCGGCCAGCGCAAGATAAAATGGTTCGATGGTTTGAATGGCTAACCTCGGATTCGTTCGGCGAGGTGGTCGATGTAGGCGCGCACACCAAGCGGTAGGGAGCGCCGGCGGGGGTAACCGGCGTCGGGATGGTTTACGCGGAGCGGGCCCGCAAGCGTGAGGGTTTCGGTTTTCGCGGTGTGCTCCTCAAGTGCTTGATATCACGGGGCTCGTGGGGGCCGAGCGTGTCGCCAGTTTTAGGAGCTCTACCATGACCGCGGTGTCGTGTTCGCAGTAGGCGGCCAGCTGCGTTCGTAGCGCTTCGCCCTGGCCCTCGCTCAGGTCTTCCGGCCGGCAGAGGAGCCCTTCCAGCAAGGACGACGCGAGTTGCCCGTCAGACACATCGAGGTCGTCGTAGGCCATTTCGGGGAGCAGTGCGGGAACGACGTTCTTGATGCTGAAGCTCCCACGGAAGTCGGGGTGGTAAAGGTTGTTCTTGAAGACGACGCGCAGGTCGTCTGTCTTGTCGCGTGCTTCGAGCAAGGCCGGCGCATGCTCGGGGCAAGCGGTCGCGAGCTGGCTCAAGCAGCGCTTCTCGACGCTCGCATGCCAGGCGAGGACGGTTTCGGCGCCGTCCAAGGCCTCGACGAGCGCCTCCGCGACGCCGGGACGCGGGTCGCCCGGACCATCTGCAAGGTACGCGCGATGGGAAACCTCGCCGTCCTCGTGAATGGTATGCACGCTGAACTGGACAGGAACCGCGCCGAATGGGCTACAGCCATTCCACACCGGCAAGGCGGGGCCGACGGTTTCGAAATCGAGCATAGCGATGGGGTAGCGGTAGGCGGCGAGCGCGTCGCGGAGGCCGGGCTCGACGATGAGCTGCTTTCGAAGGACGGCGGCTCGATGGCGCGCCCAGAGCGGCTCGAGCGGGAAGTCGCTTGGGATTTGGTCGACGGTTTCGATGCCGGCCTCACGAAGCTCGTCGAGCTTGTTGGCTCGGATTCCGTTGAGCTCGTCGATGTGGTGATCGGGCGCAGGCGCAACGCATCGGTCGCGGAATGGGCACTCGTACGGCGACGTACAATGAGCGCCGGGCTCGACGTACGGGAGCTCGCCCGCGAGCATCTGCATTTGCGCGCTTGCTTCGCCAGCGATGTCGCTCCGAAGCGCCGCGACCTCGGCGCTGATGTCGGCCCGGACGAAGAGCGGCCCATGGTTGGGATGCCGGTGCTCGCGATTGAGGTGCATGAGCTCGACGCGAACGCCCGGGAGCCCGGCCTTCTCGACGACGTGCGCTTGCACGGCCGCATCGGGAATGTGCTGCGGCTTGACCCGCGTGGTGGCTTTGACCTCGGTGACCACCCAACCGTCGCCTTCTTTCGAGAGCGCATCGACGGCCACGAAGATGTCATCTTCGAAGAACGACGCCTCGAGGATGACCGGGGCGCCGGCGTCGATGGCTTGGCGGGTGGGTTTGACGGAAGCGAGCGGGCGGCGATAGTCGAAGTCGATGAGCACGCCGTTCGGGAATTCCTGGCGCGCGCGCTCGCCGACCCGATTGCCCATGTCGAAGACGGCTTGAAGGGCGGCGTCAGGGCGCAGCTCGGGCGCACGCGGCTCGTGCACTTTCCACCAGAGTTGCCGGTGGCATTGCAGCCCGGCGGTGAATCGAGACTTGGAGAGGCGGTACGTGCGAGCCATGCCCTAATTGGGTAGCACGCTAACGCCCGATCTCCTTGTGAGCGCACAGCAACTTCAGAAGCTCGAGTGCCCGGGGAACTCAAACCCCACGGCTCGGACGCTTGGGGCGGTCTCGGAGGTGCTCGCCAAGCAGCGTCGAATCGAGGTGGCGGCCTGACGGGCTTCGCGACATGGGTGTCCCTCAATCGGGCACGCAGGGATCGCAGTCCCAAGACGTGACGGGCCAGGGTTGGCCAGAACCGAAGTCGCTGGTGATTCGGAGTGATAGATCTAGGCCCGCGGCCTCGTATCGGATCTCGCCGGCGAGGCTTTTTACGCCGACGTAACGTAAGTCACTTGCATCACCAAGCAGCGTGTATCGACCGTCCGTGGCCTGGATCGCATCGAGGTCGAAGCCGACTTGGCCCTGGCCTGCGATCTCCGAGATGGAGTCTCGCCGACCATCAGCTTGGTACTCGACTATTGTGTTGTTGCGAGTGTCCTTGAGCTCGACACAAGAGATCATCTCTGCATCGACGAGCGAGAGCAATGGCCCGAAATCCGCCCCTTCGCTATCGACAAACGGCCAAACCAACGAAGCGATGTCGAGAATGGATACCTCGATAGTGAAGAGCTGCGCCAAGGGCTTCCCACCGTTCAACAAGTCGACGAGCGGTCCCTCTTGCTCCCAGGTGAAAGAGAAAGTGTTCCTGCGATCGAGATCGTCGAGCATCTGATCCAGCGTGAGCTCGGTGTCGACGTAGACCCCTTTCAGGTAGCTATCCAGGCGGAAGGGGTCGTCCAGAATCGGCGCGTCGCTGCCCGGACGAAAGAATTGCACCCAGAAACGCGAGCTCGGGTCGGCGCCGGCAATCGGCATCGTCCAGCGGCCGTCTTCCGCAGGCTCGAACGGGGTTTGCAAATCCAAGCCGAGCATGTCTGCGTACCCTGAAATCGTCTCGAACGCGTCGCCTCGAAAAAGCTCTTCGTTGGAGGCAAGCACGATGGCGAGCATGCTCTGGGCCAAGCGCACCTGTACTTGCCCGCATGTGATCAGCTCGTGGATCGAGTTTTCGGTATCGATGTACAAGCGGGTGATGTCGTTCCAGGCCGCAGCACTTGGCATGCACTCGAGCAAGCTAGGCGGTGGACTCGACGGGGTGTGAAGCACCGAACCGTCGTCCCGAGGCGGGCTGACCCAGCGATTGTAGTTGGTGTTGTCGCCGCAACCAAGCGTGCTCGAGACGAAGATTCCCATGCAGGCAATGCGTATGAACATGACCACCTCCTGCTCTTGGCATGAGCAAAGAGCATGCCAGCATGCTTCCGCTATGATTACGGGAACGCGCTCCTATGCCCCCGTGGCCGTCGCGTCACACTGTGCAGGTTTTGACAACATCGTCGCTGTGTCACGGAGCCGTTCTTCGGTTCGAAACGGCTGCACCAGGAGACGCTCGCGCCGTCCTAGGACTTCTGCGCCGTGGCAATGAGCGCAGGATGTGCGAATCGAACGGAGCCGTCGGCGGTGACGAATCGGCTCAGCTCTACCTCGGCCTCCGCGACCAGCCGTTCGTACTGCTCGTCATCGAGCTCATTGGCCAGCGTCCAACCGCGAACGTCACTATGCATCCAGGCGCGAATCGAAGGAAAGCGGGCTTCGCCGGGCATGCGCTGGACCTCGGGATCGGTGACGCCGGCGCGCGCGATGAGCGCGCGAAGGGCGTCCGGATCTCCAAGCGAGTACGGTGATTGCAGCAAAGCCGCCACGTCGTCGCCGAACAGGCGAGCCAAGAGCGAGGTGATGGCTGAATAGCCGGGCGTGTTCTCGAGGGAGTCCCACACTGCGATGGCGAGACGGCCTCCGGGGCGAATGACGCGCCACATCTCGGCAATCGCCGCCAGCTTGTCTTCGAAAAACATCAAGCCGAACTGACTGATGGCCGCATCGAAGGTCTCGGCTTCGAACGGGAGGGACTCCGCGGGAGCTTCGAGCCAATCGATTTCTGGTGCCTTGCGCTTAGCCACGGCCAACATGCCGGGGTTCAAATCGACGCCGACAATGTGCCCGCCTGGAGATGTGGCGAAAGCGGCTTCCATCGCAAGGACGCCAGTGCCGCACGCTACGTCAACGACGCGCTGCCCGGGTTGAAGCGTTGCAGCCGCCACGACCCGAGGCGTCCAGGCCGCGAAAAGCGCGGGCAAGAAGAACTCGTCGTAGACCTCGGCTGCGCTAGCGGTCACTTGGCCTGCGTCGCTCATCGGTTCCCTCAGAGCCAGCCTACCTCGGTGGGGGTCAGGCCGTCCTCTTTGAGCAGCATGTAGCGGTAGCGGTAAAGCTCGTCGCCGTTTTTCCACTCGGAGTTGGCGTCGTTGATGCGACGGATGATTCGATTCTGCCGCTCCTTGAGTGGCTTGCCTCGGCACGGGTCGTCACGCCCGTGGGTGACGCGGGCACCCTGGAGCCACGTCTTGACGAGCTTGAAGGATTCGGTGCGACGCTGGACCAGGGTCACCTCGGTGCCTCGGTTCGAAGTTTTCGCAATTGAATTGAGGCGGACGAAGTACGTGCGGCCGGCGGCGAGGTCGATTTCGATGCGTTGGTTCCTGAAGCTGGCGACGTAGAAGATGTACTTCCCGGGTTTCATCGAGATGACCTCGGCCTGGCGGCCGCCCACTTCGGCCACGCATTGCTTGTCCGCGTCGAAGACGATGAAGCTCTCTGCGCGATCTTCATAAAGGTTTTGAATGAACACGACGAGCGCTTCGTCTTTCGGCGCAATGAAATCCGCGTTGTCGTAGGCGGCGGCTGGGTGCGGCTGCGCCAACATCAGCGCGCACGCTGCGGCGAGCGAAGCACAGTATGTTTTCAGAGGGGTGTCCATGTCGCAGCGCGGAGGCGTGTTGGTCGAGGGCTATTCTTCGGGGCAGATGACCGTGGTGCAAAGGGTCTTGACGCATAGACCATCGGTCGCTTCGACGCAGATCTCGACCGGGCCTGGGCGTTCGCAAAAGTACATTGCGTTCTGGCCAACGACGTTGCCCGACATCGGGATATTCTCGGTGTTCTCGAAGGTCCCCCAGAGTGCGCTCAAGGTGAGCAGCAGGGGCATCGGCAACCCGTCCGTCTCTGTCGCACGAGTCTGAATCTTCGTGCTGTTGTCGGGAGCTTGAATCGTCGAGGGGATTGCATTGATGACGTTCAAGTTCGGGCAGATATTGCCGTTGGACCCGCCCATTCCGCCGTAACCGCCCACGCCACCGAATCCACCGGCGCCTCCGACTCCTCCAGCGCCACCGAATCCTCCACCGCCACCACCGCCGGCGCCAGACTGACCGCCGACGCCACCGTCAGAGCCAAACCCACCGCCGAATCCGCCGACGCCACCGTCACCGTCACCGTCGAATCCGCTGACACCGCCGTCACCACGGGCGCCGTCAATGCCAGCCATCCCGCCAGTGCCGCCCTTGCCGCCGTCTCCGGCTGTGCCGTCAGTCCCGCCACCGCAGCCAAACACCAACGAGCCAAGCGCAACCAAGACGAAGAACCTCATGACCCAACGTTGTAACCGCATAGGCTACCTGTAGTCGACGATAACCGGCGCATGGTCCGAAAAGCGCGGTTCGCGCGGGATCGATGCGTGGACGACACAGTCGCCAATCCCCGGGGTGACGACCTGGTAGTCCAAACGCCAGCCAACGTTTCGTTCGCGGGTGGTCGGATGCCGCAGTGACCACCAGCTGTACTGACCGGGCTGGGTGTTGACTCGTCGAAACGCGTCGACGAAGCCGATGGGCCCGAAGACCTGGTCGAGCCAAGCCCGCTCTTCGGGAAGAAAGCCGGAGTTCTTCTGGTTGGCTTTCGAGTTCTTGAGGTCGATTTCTTTGTGCGCGATGTTCCAGTCGCCGCAGAGGATGCAATGGCGGCCGCTCGCGACGAGGCCAGCGAGGTGCGCCGAGAACGCCTCCATGAATCGGAACTTGGCCGCCAACCGCACCTGCCCACTCGTCCCAGCCGGCACGTACACCGATGCAATGCTGACATCGCCAAACCGCGCCTCAATGTAGCGCCCCTCCGGATCAAACTCCGGGGAGCCAAAGCCGTGGATCACTTCGTCCGGCTCTGCGCGTGCAAAGACCGCCACGCCGCTGTGCCCTTTGCGCTCGCCCGGTTCGTAGAAGCTGTGGTAGCCGGCTGGAGCGAGCTCTCCCTCGGAGAGTTGCTCGGGACGCGCCTTGATTTCCTGCAGACAAACGAAGTCCGAATCTTGGCCCGCGAGCCATTCGTAGAACCCTTTGCGCGCCGCAGCGCGGAGACCATTGACGTTGAGCGTGAGCACCCGCATCGAAGCGGCGGAACGCTAGCACAAAACCGCGCTGACTCAGACCGCAACGCGCTCAGACGTGCAGCTCCGCCCTCGCGCGCCGAACCGCGCGCTCAGTCCTCGTCGGAGTCAGAGTCGGAGCCATCGTCACAGTCGCAATCACTGTCACTGTCACTGTCATCATCGTCGCAGTCACAGTCCCGGTCACAGTCGCAAGGATGCCCCTCGCACCGGTCGATGCAGTGCTCCAAAACCGCGTGTGCCATCGCCGCGCAGCGCTCTTCCGAGTCGATCTTGCTCATGCAGGCGTCGTAGACATGCTCGGCATGCTCTGCGCAGCCATCTTCACAGGTCGGCGGCTCGGGCTCGGGCTCGTCGCAAAACTCGTCGACGCAGAGATTCAGGAACTCCCGCGATTCGATTCCACAGGCCCCTTCGTTCCGGGTGAGCTCGATGCATTCCTCGTGCTCCTCCTCGACCCTCGCCTGGCATTCATCCTCACAGGTCACAGGCTCGCACTTCTCACCACATTCGTAGAAGCTGTGAATCGCCCTGCCGAAGCAAGCTTCACGGTGCTCACCGCCGGCCGTGCACTCGTCGAAAACCGCAAGCCCCTCGGCTGTGCAGCCGTCGCGGCATTCGCCGTGCGCAACGCCTTCTCGATCGCCAGCTGCGTCGAGAACGGCTGCGAGCTCCGAATCGCGACTTCCGGTGTCGGTCCCGCAGCTTTGTACGAGCACAACGGAAGCCGTGAGAATCGCGAGTGAGAATGCTTTGAAGTTCATGAATGCCTGCCTAACGCCGTCCCGGTCACGACCCGAGGGCGTACTGACACTACAAGAACGGCGGTGCGCCTGTCTTGCCGAGATTGCGCCGACAAAGGGACAACTGCGTTCGATGTGGGCCAGCTCATATATCGGACCTGGAATGCTACTGGGGTGCCGTTTTGGTGAGCCTCCACACTTCGCGAATCAGCTCCACGGTGACCGCGTTGCGTTCCGCCACCGACCAGTAGTTCTTGTACGGGTCCACATCCATTACCGGGCTTGCGTGGTCGCCGGTCGCGAGCTCCGCCGAAATCGCACCGGGCAGCTCTGTGCTCGCTTGCGGGACGAGTCCGTCGTTGGGCAGCTCCAAGACCCCGTTCATGTACACGTTGGTGAAGTCCACTAGGCCGATGGTTGCCATGGCTTCGGTGAGCGCGCCGGCCACCCGTTCGCGCACCAGCCGAATCGCCTCACTCGTCGACGCCGCAACGACGCGCGAGATGTTCCGGGGAGTATCACGGTAGTTGCGGACGACGATTGCACTGACCTCCGAGACCAGGCCCGCGTTGAAGATGCTGCTCGCGAACGTGCCGGCAAAACCGGTCACGCCTCCACTGGCTTCGTAGGTCGAATACGCCGAAATGACCGGAATTCGCGCCGTGAGCGCCTCGATTCGAGCCTTGTTCGCTTCCATGTAGGGCTCGCGCACTTTGGTCTTCAAATCCTCGACCGACTGGCCGTTCCCGCCGAGCGCTTCGAGCAGAAAGCCGTTGAGGGGACCAAACGTCGAGTCGGCCACCGGCGAACCATGGAATGGCGCTTGAATGGCGACCCAGCCAATGACTCTCGTCCCGACCAACCTCGGTGCACCGAGCAGCGCATCGAGTGTGTCGAGGCTGCCCTTGCTGTGCGAGACGATGATGACTTGCTTCTTGGTGCGTCGAAGGACCTCGAGAAGAGCGGCAGCGTTGTGCTTGACGCTTGCCGACGTATTGAACGGCTCCGACACCGCCGATAAATTCCGATAGGCGATTCCCTGCGCATCGAAGTATTGCATCTGCCGGTAGAACGAGACGAAGCCCCCGGGCTTGATCGGGAGGTCGATCCGCGGAAGCGCATTGGCAATTGAATCCCCGATCGGGATGTCGATGTCTCGAGCGAATGGCAAGTCGATGTGCACGTTGAGCGCGCGCGCGGCGTCTTGGAGCGCTTCGTTGATCTCGTCTTCGAGGTTGACGCTCAGCTCCTCGTAGAGCTCCGACAGGAAACCACTGACGAAGAGCACCTCCTGCCCCTCACCCAAAACGAGCGGGGTCGTCGCAGCAAGCTCGTTTGGAGCCAAGTCGATTGCTGCGCCCCCGGAACCCGCTGCGCCTCCCGCCCCCGCGGCGCCAGGAGAGCAGCCCGGCGATGAACGGCCGCACCCAGCCAAGCCAAGCGTCGATAGACACAGGCAAAGCCAGAGTGCACCGCGGGCGTGGCTCGGAGTCACCATCCTCATCACGAATGATGAATGCGACGCGCAGGCGTCAGGCGCAAACCTAGAGGCTCTTGAGGTACCGAATGGCCTCGGCCGCGTCGGTGCGAAGGCAGGCGTTGGTGTTGACCCTGCGCTTGATGATGCCGCCCTCGGTGCGGATGCGCTTCCTTGCGCTGCGCAGCGCGGGGATCGCTTTTTTGTTGCCGAGCGTGCGCAGCTTCGCCACGGCTTCTTTGCGCGCTGCGCAGTCTTCGCCGTGCTCGAGGTCGAGCAGATACGAACTGAAGCGGTCGACCTGGTCGCCGAGGCCGACTTCGTCTGCGACGGCCATGGCCTTGTGGCGCCGCCTTGCGTCCTTGGACGAGGAAGCCAAGTCGATTAGCTGGTCGGCGGCCGTTGCGTCGTCCCCCACCGAGGCGAGCACACCCAGAAGCTCGATCGCGTCGTCGACGATTCCTGGCGCGTTCTTGTCCAAGATGAGCGCGAGGTTGGTGCGCATGAGCTTGTCGTTCGCGAGCTTGGGTTCGAGCCTCACGGCTTTGCCATACGCGGCGAGCGCCAAAATGCTGCGCTGCGCGCTGGCCTGCGCGTGTCCGAGAACCATCTGAGCGTACGGCGCCTCGCGAACCTCTTGCTGATGACCCATCAGGTACGAAACCGCTTCTTGGGGGCGGCCCTGCGAAAGCATCGCTGCCGCCGTTTCCGCCTCGGGCCCGTAGGCCGTCGGACCAATCGGCAAGAGCGGGCCTTTGGGAAGGTAGTTCGGTCCCTTGCGGCCAAGCGCGAAGGCCGTGACGGAAATCAACGCAAGGACGAGGAGCGCTCCGGCAACGATGCGCTTCATGGGCTTCTTCTTGCCGCCCTCCCGAACGCCGGATGACGTGAGCGTGTCGCGGAAACCATCGGCGACGATTGACGGAATGGCGCGAAGCCCTGACTGGCCGGGGCCCTCCTCGCGCATGACCTCGTCGATGCGCTCGATGTACGCGGCAGCGCTCCCGATGCGATCGCATGCCTTCTTCTCGAGGCCGTGGCGAATCAGCGCTTCGACGGGGTCCGGAACGTCGAGGTCGGGCGCCGCTTCTTCAAAACGGGGGACCGGAGCTGAAACGTGCATCCGTAGAAGGCTTCCGACGTCGTCGCAGTCGAAGGGCGGCACCCCCGTGATCATCTCGTACATCATGACCGAGAGCGAATAGAGGTCGGCCCGCCCATCGACGGGCTGCGCGTACGCCTGCTCGGGCGCAATGTACGTTGGCGTGCCGATGGTGACGCCATGCTGGGTGAGCTTCGCATCGTTGCTCAGCGGGCTGGTGTCGTCGTCACGATTCGCACCGTCGTCGTGGAGCTTGGCGATGCCGAAATCGAGGATCTTGGCGAAGTCCGGGTCGTCGTCCTGCTCGACCAGAATGACGTTCTCGGGTTTGACGTCGCGATGAATGATCCCCGCGCCGTGCGCGTAATCGAGCGCGCTCAGGATGTGGCGGCCAATGTGTAGGACCCGCTTCCAGCCGAGCCGCTCTTCGCGCTCGAGCAAGTCGGAAAGCAGCACGCCGTCGAGCAACTCCAACACCATGTAAAAGGTGCCGTCCGAAAGCTTGCCGAAATCCGAGACGTTGACGCAGTTCGGGTGGTCCACGCGCCCGATGGCAAACGCCTCACGCTCGAAACGCTTGGTGACTTCGTCGATATCGCCCACCTCGGGGTGCAAGAGCTTCAGCGCCAGCGGCCGCTTAATCGAAACGTGCTCCGCGAGATAGACGCACCCCATCCCGCCGGAGCCAAGAACACCGGTAATGCGGTAGCGAGAATCCAAGACCTCGCCGATCCGCGGCATCTGAGAATCTGAAGCAGACGGGAGCGTGGGCGCCCGGTCCCCCCCTTTTGAAGTGCGCACGGCTACAGTATTGCGAAAAATGAGGGCTCCTGCCTGCATCCGTCAGCCAAAATGCGAACTCCACGCAACCATGCGGGAATGGCTCGAATCCGCCGGGTTGCGGACGGCCTGACATGCGAGATAGGTCACAAGATGCGCTGCCTCCCTGGTCTAGCTCGTCCTCTCATCGGCACGCTGCTCCTCGCGCTGCTGGGCGCGAGCTCAACGTCCGAGGCCCAAATCCCGAAGACCGTCCAGGCGCCCTATGCCGCTCCGGCCGATCAGGCGTTGCTGGTCTTTTCGCGTCCCCGTCGGAGGCAAGCCAGCGAAGTGACGATGCGCGTCGTCAACCAGGCCGGCCGGTGCATCGCCGTGCTCGACAACGACTGGCTGATGGCCGCGCCGATGTGGCCGGGAAAGCACATGCTGATGGTCATCACCGGCACCGCGCCGCCAACCGTTCAGCTCATGGAGGTCAGGCTCAGCGCGGGAAGAACCTATGTGATTGATCTGCGTACACGGGTGAACGCGAAGAGCCCGGTCGCAATCCAGGTGCTCAGGCGCGCCGACCAACCCCTCGAGGCTTTTCCTCCCGCCATCCGTGACCGCGTCCCCACCAAGCCCGACCTGCGCAGGTGCACCGAGTGGGTTTCCTGGAAGCGCGGGAAGATCGAATCCCGGGCACGGCGGGTCAAGGTCGACTGGGACAAGGGGGGCGGCGAGCAACGAGCGGCC
>JAOTXX010000020.1 GCA_029862185.1 Myxococcales bacterium | reverse complement strand
TTGGGTTCGAGCCCGACTCCGAAGCCGCGAGCCGGGATTGACGTGAAGCGGGTAAACGTCATCAATGTCGCGCTCCTGCTCATCGCCGTCCTGGCGAGCGCGGGCGTGACGGCTGTCATGTCTAAGGGGACGCCGCAGGAGCAGCAGGAATCGCGCGTAAGCACCATTGAAGACGCGACCGGCGAGCGCATTCCAGCGCGCGACTACACCCGCATCGTCAGCACCAGCACCATCGCGGATCAGGTGCTCATCGAGATCATCGAGCCCGAGCGCTTGCTCGCGGTCAGCGCTCACACGCTCCGGTCCCAGGCGTCCCGCCCTTACCAAGACAAGATCGGCGTAGAACACGCACGCGACATCGAAACGATCATCGAGCTCCGGCCCGACATCGTCTTCATCAACAATTTCATCGATCGGCGCCAGGTCGAGCGCCTCAAAGAAGCCGGTCTCAACGTGTTCGACCTCGGCCCGATGCGAGGTCTCAAAACCCTGCTGCCCAATATTGCGCAGCTCGCCTCCGTGATTGCGGTGCCCGAGCGCGGCCGGGCACTCGCCGACCAACTCGTTCACAAGCTCGATGCGGTCTCTGCGGACATCCCCGACGGCGAACGGCAACGCGGCCTCTACGTCGGCATCCACGGCGACCGGCTCTATGGCGGAACCGCGGGAACGAGCTTTCACGACGTCCTAGTGGCGGCGGGTTTGGTCGACGTTGCGGCAGAAGCGGGGTTCGAGGGATGGCCGGCGTTCACCAACGAGCAACTTCTGAGTCTCGACCCGCCTTGGATCATCACCAATCCCGGCACGGAGCGTTCGCTGTGCCGCCACCCTGGCTTCGAATCGCTCGCCGCCTGCAAGGCAGGCCGCGTGCGCAGCATCGAAACACATCTGCTGACCGACCCGGGGCTCGGTATGCTGCAAGCGGCCGAAGCGGTGCACGCCGCGGTTTACGGTGATGGCGCCTAGGAGGAGCAGGGTCGGCGCCGCGGGCTAGTCGAGCAAGGCTGGCAGGAGCTCGCTGTAGGCGTCGGTTCGTTTGAACTGCGGGAATTCCTCGGCGACGTTGTCGGGGCAGCGGAACAGGATGCCCCGGTCTGCCTCCTTCAGCATGGTCGTGTCGTTGTAGCTGTCGCCCGCAGCGTGAACCCGAAACCCGATGTTCTTGAGCGCCAGAACGGCCTTGCGCTTGCCGTCGGGCAGTCGAAGCCTGTAGCCGGTCACCCGATTGCTGTCGTCGGTCAGCAGCTCATGGCAAAAGAGCGTCGGCTGGCCTAGTTGCCGCATGAAGGGCGCGGCGAACTGGTAGAACGTGTCGCTGAGGATGATCAGCTGGGCTCGGTCGCGGAGCTCGTCGAGGAACTCCTTGGCCCCGGGCAAGGGCTCCATCGCGCCGATGACTTCGTCGATGTCGGAGAGCTTGAAGCCGTGCTCGTCGAGAATTTCGAGGCGCCCACGCATGAGCTTGTCGTAGTCCGGCTCGTCCCGGGTGGTGCGCCGGAGCGCGTCGATTCCAGTCTTCTCGGCAAAAGCGATCCAGACCTCGGGGATGAGGACTCCTTCGAGATCGAGGCAGACGACGAGTGGCGGCATGAGCGGTACTCCGAGGCCCAACATCGGGCAGCAGCGCGAAGGCGCTTCGTCTACCCGATTTTCTCGCCCAGGCAACCGGGTTCGGCTCGACAGACCGCCCTCTGAGGATCAACAATGGCCAGCCCATGACGTTCCGAAACGCGATCTTCGCCGGTGGAGGCAGCCGCTGCTTTTGGCAACTCGGCTTCTGGGAGGGCGCCAAAGAATCCGGGCTCGATCTCCAACGCTCGGTGGAGTTCGTCGGCTCGACCAGCGCCGGCTGTGCGATGGCCACGGCGGCGGTACTCGACAGGTCACACTACGCGCTGCAACTCTTCAAAGGCTTCACGGCGCGCAACCCAAGGAACATCCACTGGGAAAATGTCAGCCCGTTCACGCGCGGCACGCTGCTTCCTCATGCTCGAATGTACCGCGAAGCGCTCAAGGAGCTCATCGGACCCGAAGATTTGGACGCTCTCAGGAAGCGTTCGGTTCATTTCCTGATGAGCGGATATCCGAAAAGGTTTGGCGGGGCGATCGGCGCAACGGCGGCGCTTTGCATCTACGGCCTCGAGAAGACGCTCCGCAAAGATCCGCTTCACCCAAGATGGCCTGCAAAAGCCGGCTTCAAGCCGCTCATCGGACGTGCGCACGATTGCAGCACGCTGCAGGACTACATCAGCATGGTCTTGGCAGCATCGTGCATTCCTCCCATCTTGCCGGAGGGGCACTTCGAAGGCCGAAAGGTCCTAGACGGTGGCTTGATCGAGAACATCCCGGTTCGGTTGGCAGAAAACGAGCCTGGCCAAACGCTCGTTCTTCTTAGCCGCAAGTACGAGCGCGAGCTCCCGTCGAAGAAACGCGTTACCTGGGCGCAACCTTCGAAGCACATCACGATCGACAAATTCGACTACGCAAATCCCGACGGCCTGGAGGAGACGTTCCAGCTCGGCATGGACGACGGTCGGAAGTTCGGCCGGAGTTGTGATCTTCGCGGCGAAGCCTATAGTTCCGCGCGGTGACGCGATCCGTCCTGACACTCGCCGTTGCGCTCGGCCTCGCGTCTGCCGCGGTGTGGCTCGCCAGCGGGCTCGAGTTGGACACGGGGCTTGAAGCGCTGCTTCCGTCTGACTCCGTTTCCGTTCTGTCGATTCAGGCGACGCGCGACAAGCTCGGCCTCGAGGAACCGCTCACGATTCTCGTCGAAACCGACGACCCAAAGCGAAGCAAGGCGCTCACGTCTCAGCTCGCCGACACGTTTGCCAAGTGGCCGGATACGGTCTGGGTGATGACCGGCTACGGTCTAGACGCCCTCGCCGAACGCGCGCTCTACTACGTCGATGCCGAGACACTCTACGAATGGAGTGAGCTCGCCGAAGAGGCGCTCGACTGGGAGGTCTGTAAGGCCTCACCGTTATGCGTGACCATCGCGGATCCACCCGAGCTACCCGACAGCGACGAGGTTCGTGCAGCCGTCGATCGCTCTCCGGCCGGCACGGTGCTCCATGAGCTGACGGGCAAATCGGCCAAACGGGCGGGCTCGAGCGACGAGGGCGACGAGGACGAGGGGGAGGAGGCGCTCTGCAACGACGCTGGCACGGTCTGCGCGGTGCAAATCATGCTGAGCGGCTCACCGGGTGACATTGGCTACGCCCGAATGATCAAGGAGCGGGCCGAGGCGATCACCGTACCGCTGGTCCAGTCGGAGCCGGAGGGGACCCGGATCGAGGTCATCCGGCGTTACCGAGTCGCCCCCCTCGAGCACGGCATCATCTTGAACGACCTTCGGCTGGTCTCGATCCTCGCCGCGCTCGGTTCGCTTTTCATGGTGCTGATCTTCTTTCGGGATCTCACTGCGGTGGTGCAGCTCATGGTGCCCATGTTGAGCGGTCTCGCGGTTGCCGTCGGTCTCATTGCCCTCATTCAGCCCAAGATCAACATCATCAGCGCCGCTGCGCTGGCCATTCTGGCAGGCATGGCCATCGACTTCGGCATTCATCTCCTGATGCACTACCAATCCGCACGCTCCGAAGGCTTGAGCGCAGGGGCCGCGGCGAAGGAGAGTGTTCAAGATCTCTGGGTCTCGCTCCTGGTTGCGGGCGTGACCACGGCGTGCGGATTCGGCGCTTTGTCGATGACAGATTTTCAGGGCTTCTCACAGATGGGATGGATGGCTTCGCTTGGAATCATCGTGACCTTGCTTTGGACGCTTGCCGTGTTCCCGAGCATGGTCCGCTTGGTCCCAGGAAGCGCCAAGATCAATCGGCAACCGGCGGCGAAACAGTGGAGCGCACGGAGCTTCGCCTGGTTCGTTCTCCTGCTAGCCCTGCTGGCGATTCCCTTTGCCTTGCAGATCGGTTTCGAGCCCAACCTAGGCAAGCTGCAACCGAAGGGCGCCAACCACGGCATGGACGACTCGATGATGCGCGCGCGCGGCAACATCAACGCGCTATACGTTGGAGAGTCGAGCGAAGCGGTGAATGAGGCGATCGGCGACGAGCTGATGACGGTAGGCGCCGTCGAGGCGATGGGCGCCAAGCCGATCGTGGTGTCTGCGCAGGTGATCTTCCCCGAGGACTCCGATGAAAAGACTGAAATCCTGACGAAGCTGAGGGCAACGCTCGTGCGAGCGCGGGAAAAAGCGATCGAGCGAGAGGATAGCAAGCTCCTCGAGGAGCTCGATGAGCTCGAGCCCTGGGTCGACATCGAGGGCCCGCCGCAACCCGACCAGATCCCCGAGTGGCTCGCGGCAACGCTCGTCCTCAAGGACGGCTCGATCGGAAAGAGCGGCATCATCTACGTGCCACTGCGGGGCTCGAATGCGGAAGCGATGGAGCGGCTGGCGGCGTGGCTCGATCAACTGCGCGCAGCCCATCCTGACGTGACCTTCGCATCCGCCTCCGCGCTCCTCGGGGAAGTGACACCCGCCCTGATCGCCGATTCGCCTTGGATCATTGCTTTGGTGTTTTTGGGCTTAATCACGGCAACGGCCATCGCGAGCCGGTCGGTCGGCGTCACGCGCGACGTGTTCTTGTCGACGGCGCTGTCGACGGTCTTCTTTGCTGCGACGCTGACTCTGTTCGGGATCGACCTTCATCTCTACAACCTGCTCGCGGTACCCGTCGTGATCGGCCTGGCCGTCGACGGGGCGGTGCACGTTCGCTGGGCAAACGACTACGACAGCCCACGGCAACGATACGCGACCTACAAGGCCGTCGCTGCATCGACCCTGACTTCGATGGTCGCGTTTGGCGCATTGATGACGGCCGACAGCCCGGGCCTACGGTCACTTGGGCAGGTCGGGGTGATCGGGCTCGGGGTTGCGCTGGCCGTAAACCTGATCTGGCTTCGCGCCTGGTGCACCGCCAAGCAGCCGAACGAGGCCTGAGGGCATCTGCGGCATTGCGGGTTTGCGCGAGCTCTTGGGCACCACTCCGCGCGAGCTCGCAGATCTGTGCTAGACCCGCTCGCGTGATTTCGATCGTCGTTCCGACTTATCGAGAAGCGGACAATCTCGCTCTGCTCGCGGAGGCCGTCGACGCGGCCCTCTCAGGCACCGGATACGACTACGAGCTCCTCTTCATCGACGATGATTCGCGAGACGGCTCGGCCAAGATCTGCGCCCAGCTCTCCGCGCGCTTTCCCGTCCGAATCGTCGTGCGAAAGGGCGAGCGCGGGCTGGCGACGGCCGTCATTCACGGCATCTCGATGGCCTCCGGAGACATCGTGGTCGTGATGGATGCCGACCTGTCCCACCCGGCAAGCGCCATCCCCGCGATGATCGCGCGCCTGCAGAGCGGCGAGAGCGATTTCGTACTCGGCTCGCGTTACGTGGAAGGTGGTTCGATCCACGACGACTGGAGCGTGTTTCGCCAGCTCAACTCGATCATCCCGTCGCTCATGGCGAAGCCTCTGTGCCCGCTCAAAGATCCGATGAGCGGCTTCTTCGCGATTCGACGCACGGAGATGCCCCCTAGGAGCCGTCTCTCGCCAGTGGGGTACAAGATCGCACTCGAGATTTTCGTCAAAGGCGGCTTCAATCAGCCGAGCGAAGTCCCGATTCACTTCTCCGATCGACAGCACGGTGAAAGCAAGCTCTCGCTGAAGGAGCAGCTCAACTTCCTTCGCCACCTCGGTCGACTCTACGCGTACAAGCTCCGCCCCGGCAGAGCGACGTGAGGCTCATCCGGGAAGATCGGACGGTCGCCTGGATCGTCGTCGTCTTCGCGCTCTCTCAGCTCGTCGCGATCGGCTGGGACTTGCCAGGCTCGTACGGATGGGAAAACGACGGCATCGCCCCGCGCGACATCTTTGCGGGCATCGGCATCAACCTGACGCCGGGACAAGGGCATCGCTATCCCTTGTTCCACAATCTCTTGATTGGCGTTCTGTCCGTCCCCATTCTACTGCCCCCTGCCCTTTCAGCCGAGAGCTGGACCCTCCCCGCGCTGATGGAGCAGATCCTCACCGTACCGACGATGACCGGCGTCTCGCTCGTCGCAAAGCTCGTGGGCGTGCTCATGGCCTGCGTCGCCCTTCTCGTGATCGCGCGCATCGCCCGACGCACCGTGAGCGCCGAAGCGGGTCGATGGGCAGCGGTCTGGGCGGCAACCTGCCTGTCGTTTGCGTACTACGGACGGGTCAGCAACCTCGATGGGCCCTATCTGATGTGGACCGCTCTGGCGATCGACCGCCTTCTCAGGGTTGCCGAAACGCGCAAACGCCGCGATTACGTGCTCTTCGGCGTGCTCGCGGGCGCCGCGGTCGCAACCAAAGACCAGGCCTACGCGGGCCTCGTCCTGCCGGGTTTGATCTACGTTCTGCTCTCGCCACTTCGAAGCGATCAGCCATTCGGACCGCGGGCGGCTCACTACAAGAACACCATGTTCGCGACGTTGGCTGGCGCCCTATCACTCGGAGCTCTGGGCGGAGGTCTCTTCAATCCCACGGGCTTCATGGCGCGCCTTCGCGAGCTCACCGGCGGAGCCAGCCAAGATTGGATGAGTTATGCGCGAACACCCGAAGGGCTCTTGCGGAACATCGCCGACATCATCGTTGGTCAGGAAACCTATTACTGGCCCTGGCTGGTCGTCGCGCTCTGCTGGGTCGGTGTCGGTAAGGTGGTCGCGCGTCCCGGTGGCGAGGGGATCCGCTCGCGCACGTTCCGACTGCTTCCATTGAGCGCCGGCATCAGCAGCCTCCTCTTCTTCACCCTGGTCGTTGCGCGCTGCGAGCACCGCTTCGTCCTGCCGATGGGGTTCTGGCTTGCGTACTACGGCGGGGTCGCGTCCGCGGCAGTGCTCGCGCGGGTGGCGGGCAAGGGGCTGGTATTGCTCCGTGGCGCGCAGGTCGCGTTCGGCCTGCTCGTGCTTTGGGCGGCCGGGCACAGCTTCGAAGTGCAGCTGACGCAACGCGGCGATGCGCGACACGAAGTGCATGCATTCTTGGCTTCACTACCCGAAGGCACGCTCGTCGAAACCTATGGCTGGCTGGTTCATCTTCCACACTTCGACGTGTCCGAGGCTTCGCCCTACAGCCTTCAGCGCGTCAGCAGACGCCCGATCAAGACACGCAACCCATTGGTCGGGGCGGAGGAGATCGACGAGCCGTACGGCAACGTTGTTAAGCGCCATCCCGACGTGTTGGTCGTTCCTGAAGCCACCGCCCGGGAGTTCATTCCGCGTCCGCTCCACGCAGGCATGGCGGTGGCGGCGGTAGGGCAACGCTTCCAGTCCGACACGGACGCGAAAGCCTTCTTCAGCTCGGCCCTCAGCGATTCGCTCGATGGCTACGAAGTCGTATTCATCGCGGAACCGAAGCTCCCTGCCTGGGCCAAAACGCTCGGTGCGCAGCCCGTTCAAGTGCATGCGAGCGTGGGCAACCGCCAGTGGATCCTTCGCCGTTCGAGTCCGTAATAGACTCACAGAACGACCGAAAACGGCGAACTGCGCAGATTGTGCGCCTCGATCGAGCATGAAAAGAGGCTCTTTGGTCGATTGCTTCGATGCGCACCGGCTGCCTGTTCAGCATCTCACAACGCTGCAACAACGCCGCTACCGCTGAAAACGGGAGTCAACATGCGGTCATGACGCAGAGCACGATGAAAAAGGGGGTAGACAGAACGTCACGCCATTGTGCATTCTCCGCTGCACCGGGGTTCACTGCGACTCTGGAATACGCATTCGGTGCGCTCTCGTTTCGAGAAGGTGGAGGTGCGACGTGAAGTATGGATGGATTGCGATAGTCGCCATGATGGCGGCCTTGTTTTCGACAGGGCAGGTTGCGGCTCAAGGCACATACGGGCCCGAAGAGATCGGGGCCGATGAGTCTCCCATCCCAGACCCGGATACGGTCACCGACGACTCCATGTCCGAGCTCGATAAGCTCAGGGCGATGGACGCGGAGTCGGAAATGCCACCTGCAGCGGCTGACACCGGGATGGGCAGCGAAGCCGCCGAGCGCGACCGCATGCGGAAGAGCATCGGTGACGTCGGCAAGAGCGTTCGTCGAGACGAAGAAGACGCCATCCCCTTACGATTCGAATTCCACGGGTACTACCGGGCTCGCTACAACTGGATCGGCAACGCACCGATGCAAGTCGGAAGCACGCCCTCCACATCGGCCTTCCCGAGCAAGAACGCCTCGTACGGTGAGATGCGACTGCGTCTCGACCCGGAGGTAAGCTACGGTCCCAACCCCGACCTTCCGATCGCCCGCCTTCGCTTCACCATCGACGGCTTCGACAACGTCGTCTTCGGCGACAATTCGCGCGTATTCAGCGTCCCCCTCTTCGCGGTCGATCAATCCAACACCGACCGCAACGGTTTCGATCTCAGGGAGTCCCTGAAGCTCGAGCGCGCTTGGATCGAGTTCCTGGTTCCCATCGGGCAAGTTCGAGTCGGCCGGATGGAATCGCATTGGGGCCTGGGGCTTCTGACGCATGCCGGCAACGGCCTTGCCGAATGGGGCGAGTTCTACCGCGGCGAGACCTTCGACCGAATTCTGTTCGCGACGCGACCGATCACCCTCGCTCGCGGCATCAGCAAGGGGGACACGCGACAGACGCCTCTCATCTTTGCGTTTTTGTACGACCGTCTCTCGCAGGATCCGGTCGTCGACCCAACCATCTCCTCCTCGCTCGATGGCGGCGGGGGCGCTGCGACCAATCCGAACTTCAAGCCGTTTTACACGACCTTCCCGGCGCGCTCGACGTTCCCCCTGGCGTACCTGACCAACCTCGATCGCCGCGTGAACGAGATCGCCAACGTCTTGGCGTGGTTCGACGAGGACTTCGGGCGTGCGGCGACCGATGAGCTCTTCGCCGGCACGTACGTCGTCTATCGATGGCAGCAGTCGACCGAAAGCCGCATCACGATCCCGGACGTGTCCTGGAGAATGAAGTATACGCTCAAGAAGAAGCGCAATTTGGCGATCACCACCGCAGGCGAGTACAGCGCAATCCTCGGCCACAGCGGCGCGCTGGCATTCAGCGGAGGATGCCCCCCCGAACCTTGTAACAGCGGCAAGGGGCGTATCCACAATGTCCTTGCGCGCATCGGCGTCATGGACGAGGGCAGCTGGGCCTTTCAGGCGGAAGGCGGGTTGTCCACAGGCGATGACAACGTTCTGTCCGGGGCTCTCGGGCCTCCGGTTGAAAACCCCCCCATTCTCAGAACGCGCGGCTTCAACGAAAACGTGAAAGTCGGCCTCCTGATGTACCAGGTCGCGCTCAAGGCCTTGACCTGGCAGACGCTAGCCCCGATTAACGCGATCGAGCTGGGCGCCAACGGCAGCGTGTGGAACTCGAAGTACCTCATGCCGAGCTTCCGGTTCACGATCGTACCGGGTCTCGAAATACACACCCAGTTCCTCGTGGCCTGGGCCGACAAGCTCGATCCGAAGATCTACGTCAGCGAGAACAGCCAGTGCGCCTTCGACGCCAATTGCTTCATGGGCTGGGAGGCCGACCTCGCCCTCCGAGCTAGAATGGGCGCCAAGGACATCATCTGGGTCGACCTCGAAACCGGGTTGATGCAGCCGAAACAGGTATTTACCAACGCGGGCTTCAATGACGCCTACCTCTGGACGGTACAGCTCCGTGCTGCCATGATCTTCTAACCGGGTATGCCATGAGAAAGGGACCGACCATGAAACTAACTAATCTTATTTGGGTTCTCGCCTTGGCTGGCGCGGGGATGGGCTGCAATAGTGGCACTGCGACTACGAACGTGAGAATACCACCGCCGGGGAATGGCGGCAGTGGCGGCAGTGGCGGCAGTGGCGGCAGTGCCGGCATTGGCGGCGACGGCAACTGCACCAACGCCGAGGACCAGGCGGTGTACGCCGACCTCACCTTCATCAACGACGACGGCATCGAATCCAGCGGGTCCGCCGCGGCTTCGGCCATCGGCAGCCAATGCATCTTCGGCTCTCAGGCCTCCGTGCCGGTCGTGGGGGGTTGCTCGCAAGAGGCGGGCGACGTGATTCGCTGTTTCGCAAGCGGGTGTCCCCAGGAAACCATAAACGCGCTGGCAGATTGTGTCGCCCTGTGCACGCAAGACACCACCGCGGGAATCGCGCCGCCAGGGCTTTCGTCTGAGTGCATGGCGTGTACCGGCGCTACCGTGGCCTGCGGCGCAGCGTTCTGCACGAACCTCTGCGTCTCCGATACCAACGCACCGGACTGCATTGCATGCCGTTGCGAGAACAACTGCACCCCGGACTTCGATACGTGCTCGGGGCTCCCGAGCTCTGGCGACTGCAACTAGGCATCGCCTAGCGGCTTGACTCGAAGAAAGGCACCCACTTGCTGGGTGCCTTTTTCTATTCGCCGGTGCAGATCTGATCGCTGATTTCGAGCTCGGACCGGCAGGGATAGGCATCGACGTTCACGCCATTGACCTGGTCGATGATGTCCTGGCAGTCGAGGCCGGCAGCGCAGTCGACGGCCGCTTCGAACGCCGTGAGACACGCCTCAGACGTCAGCTCGGCGCACGACCGTTCTCGCTCGCAATTTTGCTCACATTCGTCCTCGGTGCCCAGAAGGGCAACCTCGCATTCGACCACGGCCAACGCGCAGAACCCCGTGCAGGTCGGGCCGGGTTCGAACACGATCGTGTCCCCGAAGCAGCTCGACTCGGTCGCTTGTGCACATCCAAACGCGCTCGTGCTAAGCACGAGCGACACCCAAAAAAGCCGTCTAAGCATCTCGTTCCTCAATAGTTCTTACCCACGATCTCTTGCACCCGCGTCATCAACGACTTCGAGTAGAGCCGTCCGGCCAGTGAATTTCGCGCGTCTCGCTGAACCGCCTCCCAGGCGTCCTTGTTGCGCCAGATGTTCACGGCCTTCAGTCGATCCGCGAGGGCGTCGCTTGCTTCTTTGTCGATCCGCCGCCCGCCCTCGCGAAACTCCTGGGCGTGGTCTTTTGCGCTTTGCCGAATGTGATCCTGGGCTGCCTTCGGGAGTGCGGCGAGGCGATCCTTTTTGATCACGTACGCCCCGACCACGATACCTCCACCAGGCTTGGTCATCGTCACGAGCTTGGTGTGCCACTGAAACGCGAGGACGCCGATCGAGGACGCGATGACGGTGTCCACCATGCCGGTCTGGAGAGCAGAGAAGACCTCCGGCAGACCCATCGTCACCCCGTTCGCCCCCGCCGCCTCGATGAACGCTTTCATCGTCGGCGAGCCACGCCAGACCCAGGGGCGAACGTTCCTCAAGTCGTTGGGATGTTGGATCTTGTGCTTGGAGAAAATCCGGACCTGCCCGGAGTCTCCCCAGGAGATCAGCTCGTAGCCGGCCTTGTCGAAGAGCGCGACCAGGTCGGGGCCGAGCTTTTCGCGCACGTCGTCGAGCGCCGGGTAACTGGTGATGAGCCCTGGCGCCTGGAGGACCAGCACCTGGGGCACCAGCGCGCCGAGGCCCGTCGAGGTCAGGAGCGCGCCGTCGAGCTGGCCGACGCGCATCTTGCGGACCACCGTCATCTCGTCGCCGGCGACGCCGCCGGCATACATTTTGAGATTCACCTGGCCGTCGGTGACCTCTTTGAGCTCCTTGCGGAGCTGTTGAAAGGCTCTGCCGAGCTCGGACTGCCTGGGCGCCAAGGTGGCGATGCGAAGCTGCTGCGTCGGCTCGTCGCTCGCCTGTGAGCTCGATTCGGCGCTTTCGGCTCTGGCTTCACTCCGGAACGAATCGCCGCTGACGAGCACGGTGATGAGAAGGACGGACGAGATGAGAAGAACGCGAGGCATGCCAAAGCAAAGCACGGACCGGGTATCGGCTCAAGAGCTGCCGCCCGTCGCGCGCATGACCCCGCTGTCGCGCAGCTCGAGGCCGTCGAGGCAGCCGGAAATGTCCTCGAGCAACTGCGGCACAGCCGAGGCGTCCGCGATGGGGTTCACCACACAGACGTCGATGCCGGCTTCGGCGTAGGCACGAATGCGCGCCCGGATGGTTTCGCGATTACCGACGACGGCCATGGCGTCACAGAGCCGGTCGGTGACTCCTTGGGCGACGCCTGCTCGGTCGCCCTTGGCGAAGGCTTCGCGAATCTGCCGCGCTTCGTCTTTGTAGCCGATCCACTCGAAGCATTTGTTGTAGCCAGGCGTGGCCGCGTAAGCGCCGAAAACGGTGCGGATCAAGTTGCGACCCATGTTGGGATCATCGGCCATCACCACGTGAAGCCGGGCGACGACTTCGATGGTTCGGGGGTCGCGTCCTGCCTCCTCGGAGCCAGCCCGCACCTCGCCAAGGACCTGCGGCAAAGCCGACTCGGGGACCATATTGAGACACACCCCGTCGCACAGCGCGCCGGCCAAGCGCAACATCCCCTTGTTGAGCGCACCCAGATAGATCGGAACCTCCCCGACGGTGGCGCCTCCAAGCCGAAACCCTTTCACCGAGAGGGTCTTGCCCTCGTAGTTGGTTTTCTGCCCGCTCATCATCTGACGGAGCACTTCGACGTGCTCGCGCATGCGCGTGAGCGGCTTGTCGAACGGCTGGCCCGCCCAGTCATGAACGATATTTGGAGACGAAAGCCCGAGGCCGAGGATGAAATTGCCGTTGGTCATCTGGCTCAGGGTCATGGCCGCCATGGCGTGCACCATCGGCGTCCGTGTTTGCGCGGGAACCACGGCCGTCCCGATACGCGTTCCGGGCAAGCCCTGCGCAACCGCGCCCGCGAGCGCGTAGGAGTCGCCGCCGTTGACCTCGGCCATCCAAACCTCTTCGTAGCCTCGGTCGACGGCAGCTCGCGCCAGCTCGACCGCTTTGTCCGCCCCCGCCACCGGCAGGGTCATCCCCAACCGAACATTCTTCTCCGTACGCTCCATCCAGCCATCCTAGTCGAATCCCCGCAAGCCATTAACCCTTTTGAAAAGGGGACTGTCCCCGTTTTGAATTGGTTGGTTTCTGGAAGAAGCTGCTAACACCGGGCGATGACCAGTACCTTCGAGGTTTGCGCTCCGATGCAGGCGGTGGTCATCACCGTTCGCGCGGACGTCGGCCAGACGGTCGCCGCCGGGCAGGCGCTGGTGATCCTCGAAGCCATGAAGATGGAGCACGTCGTGGCCGCGGAGCAGAGCGGCGTCGTCCGCAAGGTGCTCGTTGAGGCAGACGCGATGGTGGGGGCCGGAGACACGCTGCTGGTCTTGGAGCGGGTCGAGCAGGTCGTGACTGCGACGGCTGGAGAAGAGATCACGTCGCTCGGCGAGGTTCGGTCGGACCTCGCCGAAGTGAAAGAGCGGCACGCATTCGGGCTCGACGCGAACCGCCCCGACGCCGTGGCGAAGCGTCGCAAGACGGGACAGCGCACCGCGCGTGAGAACATCGCGGACCTCGTCGACGAGGGAACCCTGGTCGAATACGGCGCCTTGGTCATTGCAGCCCAGAGACGACGGCGATCGATCGAGGACTTGATTCGGCGCACGCCCGCCGACGGGATGGTCGCGGGCATCGGTCGCGTGAACGGCGAGGCCTTTGGACCGACGCGAACGCAGTGCGTGGTCATGTCGTACGACTACACGGTGCTCGCGGGGACGCAGGGCACGATGAATCACCTCAAGAAGGACCGCATGTTCGAGCTTGCCGAGGCACGCGGCCTTCCCGTCGTCCTTTTTTCCGAGGGTGGCGGCGGCCGGCCAGGCGACACGGACCATGCGATCGTTGCAGGCCTCGATTGCCGGGCATTTCAGTACTTCGCGGAGCTTTCAGGGAAAGTTCCGCTCGTCGGCGTGAATTCCGGCCACTGTTTCGCCGGCAATGCCGCCCTCCTCGGTTGCTGCGACGTCGTGATCGCGACCAAGGCGTCGAACATCGGCATGGGCGGGCCCGCGATGATCGAAGGCGGAGGTCTCGGTGTCTATGCGCCTGAAGACGTCGGGCCTTCGGCGTCTCAGTATCGAAACGGCGTGATCGACGTGCTGGTGGACGACGACGCGGAGGCGGTCGCCGCGGCAAAGAAGTGCCTTTCCTATTTTCAAGGCGCCCTCCCCGACTGGAGCTGCGCGGACCAACGCCTGCTCCGCTCGGCGATTCCGGAAAACCGCCTGCGTGTGTACGACGTGCGCAGGGTCATCGAGACCTTGGCGGACGACCATTCGGTCCTGGAGCTGAGGGGCGGCTTTGGCGTGGGGATGGTCACGGCCTTGGCGCGGGTCGAAGGCATGCCCCTGGGTATCGTCGCCAACAATCCGATGCACCTCGGGGGCGCGATCGACAGCGAGGCCGCCGACAAGGCAAGCGACTTCATGAAGCGCTGCAGCACGTTTGGGATTCCGCTCGTGTTCTTGTGCGACACGCCGGGGTTCATGGTGGGACCGGAAGCCGAAGAGACGGGGCTCGTGAAACGCGCCGCCAGGCTTTTCACGACGAGTGCCGCCCTCGCGGTTCCCTTCTGCACGATCGTCTTGCGCAAGGGCTATGGGCTCGGCGCGCAGTCCATGGCAGGCGGGAGCTTCAAAGCGCCCGCGTTCACGATTTCTTGGCCGACCGGCGAGTTTGGGGGCATGGGCCTCGAAGGGGCGGTGAAGCTCGGTTTTCGCAAAGAGCTCGGGGCAATCGAGGATCCCGAGGCGCGCGAAACGATGTTCCAGGACATGGTCGAGAAGCTTTACGAGCGCGGAAAGGCCGTCAACATGGCGGCGCACTTCGAGATCGATGCCGTGATCGATCCCGTCGACAGCCGCCGCTGGATCCTCAGCGCCATCGTGGGGCCCTAGCCCTTCAGCGACGCGTGCACTTCGCCGGCCGCGCGCGCGCCCGCGGAGATGGCGCCGTCCATATACCCGCACCAGCGCTTTGCGCTTTCGGTGCCTGCCCAAAAGATACGGCCGCTTGGCCTCCGCAGATGCTCGCCGCCCGCGGTGAGCACCCCGGGTGTCAACGGAGTGATGCAGCCGGTGCTCCAGGGGTCGGCCGCCCAGTCCTTTTCGACGTAGCCGGTTGCGTCGAGCGCCTTCGGCCCGAAGTAGCGCGCGAGCTCTTCTTTCAAACCCTCCTCGCGCAGCTTTCGGTCGGCGAGGTGCGGACACTCGACGACCGAAAGGAAGCAGCTGAGCACGCCCATCGATGCGTCTTCGGGCGAGTTGTCGAACACGAGCTGAATCGGGCTGCGGTCGCTTTGCATCGCGCCGTTCAGGCCGTCTGCTCGCCAAAACGGTCGCTCGTACAGCATGGCGGCTTTGACCAATGGCAGGCGCGGAAGGCGCGCCCAGCCCGAGACCAGGTCCTGGCGCGGCTTGGGCAGGTTTGGTGCGAACGCGATCCCTGCGGTGTCGGCGGGCGCCATGGCGACGATGACGCGGTCAGCGGTGAAAGTCTCGGCTGAAGTGACCACCCGCATACGCTTGGAAGCCTGATCCTCGATGCGCAGGACGGGGCGGCCGAGAAGAACACGATCGCCAAGGTCGGACGCCATGCGCTGCGAAATGACCTGCGAGCCCCCTTCGATGCGCTGGTCCTGGGCCCCACCGTCGTTGAGGATCACCGGCAAGAGGCCTCCGGCCGATCGCAGATAGTGCAAGACCCAGAGCAGCGAGATGCGCTCGGGATAGCCCGACCAGACGGCGCGGCTGATCAAGCGAAACACCGACGGCGTGAAGCTCGTCGCGGCATGCTCGCGGAGCCAGTTACCGAGAGTTTCCCGGTCGAGTGCCGCGGCATCGGGCATCCGCCAGGGCTCGCCAACCGGCATCTTTTTGGAGAGACGATCGAGCTGCCAGGCGACCTTACCAAAGTCGACCGCTTCGGAAAGGCTGACGTCCGGCAGGAGACCGCGCGAGATCACACCTTCGATATCATAGGTCGTGTCGCCGTCGTAGTAGTGATCAAAGGCGCCGATCCGAAGCTCGGCGATCAGGGCGGCAATGGCGTTTTGACCGGGGCCTATCCACTCCCCACCGACCTCCACGATGTGCCCGCCGCCGATGGGCATGTTGAGCGTGCGCCCACCCACGCGCTCCCGCGCCTCGAGCACGACGAACGAATCCACACCCAGCTTTTGGAGCTCGCGCCCGGCCATCAGACCCGAGAGCCCTCCACCGATGATGATCACGTTCACGTGTCGCGCCCCGGACGCTGCTTCGTCGGCGGCGGCGGCTCGCACCAAACCCGGCCCTGCAATCGACGCCGCCGCGGCGACGCCTCCGGTCACGCGGACAAATCGCCTGCGGGTGAATCGATTCGTCATGGTGACCCGCATCCCTTGCCGGCGGCCAACCAGGCTACGATCAGCCCAAGGTCGTCGGTGGGCACCGTGTCCACAACGCCCTGCATGATCGCATCCGCGGTGCCGCGCGTTCCTGCGGCGGCTTCTTCGAGACGACGCGCGAGGTAACCGGCGTACTGACCGCAAAGTCGAGAAGCAAACAAGCCATCGTCCCCTTCGCCGCGTGCGCCATGACAAGCGACGCAGTGCTGAGCGAACAGCGCTGCACCCGCGGCGCGTTGTTCGTCGCTCGCGGCGCTGGACGCGACTTCGATCTCGGGCAACTGCGAAAGGTAGATCGCGATGTCGGTGACCTCCGTGAGCAGCAAGGTGCGGGCGTATGGATCCATCACCGGAAGGTGCATCGTTCCGGCTCTCAGCCGGTAGAGCTTGTTTTCGAGGACTGCACGCCTCTGTCCGGCGAGTCGAGGAATCGAGCCGTCGGGCCTGCCGCTGCCGTCGTGCAGATGACAAGACGCGCAATGCGCAAATGCAGGGGGCTCACCGGCAGGGGTCGTGTCCTCGAGCACCTCGGCGATGCGCGCGGCCTGCGCAGCGCTGGGCCCGCGCGTCGTGAGCCAAACTGCGGCCACGAGACCGACGAGCGCGACGAGCACGATGACGATGATGAGAATGCGCACTGCGGCCGCGAGCATACCAGAGGTTTCCGCGCAGCGGCGCGCCTCGATGTGGTACTGACACCGGGGGCAACATGAAGAACCCGCCGATTTACGAAGAGCTCGTACAAAAGCTCGTTCGCGTATACGACGAGGGGCCCAGCCAGTCTCTTGGTGTCTTTGAGAACCCGGTCACGGCCTACACCGACCAAGCGCGGCTCGAGTCGGAGCAACGCCTGTTGCGCTCGCTGCCGATGCCGGTCGCGCACGTATCCCAGCTCCCGTCTGCGGGTTCGTGCCTAGTCCACGACGCGCTTGGCGTGCCGATCCTCATCACCCGCAACCGTGGAGGCGCGCTTCGCGCCATGCTCAACGTCTGCCGCCATCGGGGGACCCGCCTTCTCGAGGAGTCCGGCTTCTGTAAAGTACGCAAGGGCTTTCAATGCCGCTACCACGGCTGGGCATACGATTTAGACGGTGCGCTCAGCCAAATCCCCCGAAAAGAGCTCTTCCCTTCGCTCGACAAGAGCAAGCTCAACCTGCGCGGGCTGCCCGTGACCGAACGCTTCGGGTTCATCTGGGTGGTCGCGACGCCCGCTCGGGACCACGACTTCGACGCATTTCTCGATCCTCTCGAACCCGACCTCGGCCCTTTGAATCTGGAGAACCACGTCGTCTTTCGACGAGCAACGACGACAGCGCAGACCAACTGGAAGATCGTGATGGAAGCCTTTCTCGATGGCTACCACGTTCGGCATCTTCACAAAAAGACAGTGGGTCCCTACTTCGAAGATCACCAGAGCTACTCGGAGCTCGCCGGCCCGCACGTTCGAGCCATCGTCGGCCGCGGCGGCTTCTACGAGGCGTCGGCACGCAACGCGATCGAGAACATCCGCGATGTCGCCACACCGACCTACGTCATCTTTCCGAACACGATTTTCGTCGCGCAGCCGGGCTTCGTGAGCCGCGCAACGGCATACCCGACTTCCCTGGGCGAGATTCACTGGGAGCACGACCTCATCATCCCCGAGGAGCCCCAAACCGAAAAGGCGCGCGCGCACTGGGAGCTCAACTACGAGCTCATCCAGAACGGTGTGTTCAAGGGCGAAGATCTCTGGGTCTGCGAGCAGATCCAAAAGGGGCTTGCGAGCGGCGCCAACGAGCGCATGACCTACGGTATCGAAGAAGCGCCGATTCAATGGTGGCACGACGAGCTCGACCGCCGTATCGAGGAGCTGTCGTGAGCCAAGAAGAACCCATTCTCATTCGTCGCGCGGCCTCGGTGGCGACGATCGAGCTCAACGAGCCGCCGTACAATCGTTTGAGCATGGCCTTGATCGACGCCCTCGAGCAGGTCGTCGACGAAGTCGAGCGAGACCAGAGCGTTCGGGCGGTCATCCTGCGGGGCGCAGGCAATGAGAACTTCTCGGTGGGTGCCGACATTCGCGAATTCGGTGCCGCGGCAGCCGGTCGCGGCGTCCAGAGTTTCATCGAGCAGCGGCTGCGCGTCATCCGCAGCATCGAAACCATGGGCAAGCCGGTCGTCTGCGCAATTCGCGGCGCTTGCCTCGGCGGAGGGTTTGAAATTGCCTTGGCCTGTCACTTTCGGATCGGCGCGCGGGGCGCAAAGATCGGCTTGCCCGAGGTCGAGCTCGGCGTGGTGCCCGCGTGGGGAGGGACACAGCGCCTGACACGCACCGTGGGGCGCGCCCGCGCGCTCGAGATCATGCTACTCGCCAAGAAGCTGGACGCCGACGAAGCGTTCAAAGCGGGCCTGCTCACGCGGGTTTGCGAGCCGGAAGATCTCGACGCGCAAGTGGCTGAGCTCGCGTCGGAGCTCGCCAACAAAGCCCCGCTCGCCGTCGCGGGGATCCTCGATGCAGTCATTCGAGGCGGCCCGAAGTCTCTCGAGGACGGACTCCTGCACGAGTACGCAGCGCTGGAGCGCGTGATGACCTCCGAGGATTTGCAGGAAGGCGTGATGGCTTTCTTCCAGAAGCGGCGTCCCGAGTTCAAGGGGAAGTGAACGCGCGCTATCGCTTCGCGAGCTTGGCCCAAGAGTCTTTGAGCTGGATCGTCCGGTTGTAGACGGGGCGCTCCGGCGTGCTGTCGGCATCGACGACGAAGTAGCCAAGCCGCTCGAACTGGACGCGTTCGCCCGGCCCGCGTGCCCCGAGATTCGGCTCGAGCTTCGCACCCTCTAGCAGTTCGAGCGACTCCGGGTTGATGCGTGAGGTGAAATCGCCCCCGAGTGCCTCGTCGAGTGGATTCTCGTCTTTGAAGAGACGGTCGTAGAGGCGCACCTCGGCGTCGACGGCGTGCTTGGCGCTCACCCAATGGATCGTACCCCGCACCTTGCGGCCATCGGGCGCGTTGCCACCTTTGGATTTCGGGTCCCAGCTGCAGCGCAACTCGACGACGTTGCCCGCTTCGTCTTTGATCACCTCGTTGCAGGTCACCAGCGCAGCGTAGCGAAGCCGCACTTCTTTGCCTGGCGCCAAGCGGAACCACTTCTTCATGGGCTCTTCCATGAAATCGTCCCGCTCGATGAACACCTCGCGCGTCAGGTGCAGGCGCCGTGAGCCGAAACTCTCGTCGTTCGGGCTGAAGGGCGCCTCGAGCTCGATTTCCTGGTCCTCCGGGAAGTTCTCGATCACGAGCTTCAGGGGACGCAGCACCGCCATGGTGCGTGGCGAGGTTGCGTTGAGGTCTTCGCGAAGCGCGTGCTCGAGAAGGCCGACATCGACGATGCTGTCCCGGCGTGAAACCCCAATCCGCTCTGCAAAGCGCCGGATTGCTGCCGGTGTGTACCCGCGACGCCGCATTCCGGCGATTGTCGGCATCCGCGGGTCATCCCAACCGCTCACGTGGCCCTCTTCGACGAGCCGCTTCAAGAGCCGTTTGCTCATGACCGTGTACGTGAGGTTCAGACGCGCGAACTCGTACTGCCAGGGCATCGGGTCGAAGTCGAAGTGCGAGACGAACCACTGGTAGAGCGGATTGTGGTGCGCGAATTCCAAGGTGCAGACCGAGTGCGTGATTCCCTCGAATGCATCCGACATCGGGTGCGCGTAGTCGTACATCGGATAGATGCACCAGTCATCACCCGTCCGATGGTGCGTGACCTTGCGAATGCGGTACATCAAGGGATCACGCAGGTTGACGTCCTTGGACGCCATGTCGATCTTCGCACGCAGCACATGGGCGCCTTCTTCGAACTTGCCGGCACGCATGCCCGCGAAGAGCTCCAGGTTTTCTTCGACGCTTCGATCGCGATACGGGCTGTTCATGCCCGGCTTGTAGAAATCGCCGCGACCTTCGCGGATCTCTTCGAGCGTCTGACTGTCGACGTATGCGAAACCGCGCTCGATGAGATCGACCGCGCAATCGTAGAGCTTCTCGAAGTAGTCGGACGCGAAGTACTCGTGGCTACCCCAATCGAAGCCCAGCCAACGAACGTCTTCGCGAATCGACTCGACGTACTCGGTGTCCTCGGCTTCCGGGTTCGTGTCGTCGAAGCGCAGGTGACAGCGACCCCGCTCGGCCAGCTCCGCGGTGGTGAAATTCAAACAGATCGATTTTGCATGGCCGATGTGCAGGTAACCGTTCGGCTCCGGAGGGAATCGCGTCACGACCTGGCCGCCGTGCTTGCGGGTGCGGAGATCTTCGCGGACCAAATCGTGAATGAAGTTCGGCGCGTTCTCCTGGCCCTCGCCCTTGCCCTTCGGCTCGCTCATGCCGCAGGTCTAGCGCGCTTTGTGTCCTGATGCCGCTTTTGCGTCAGTCCCCCAGGACGCCGCGGACTTCTACGAACACCGGAAGGTGATCGGAAAGGGATGCGCAACGCTCCGGTGGGCAGCGACCGGCGTCAACGACCTCGAGATTCCGCGTGAAGATCAGGTCGATGACCATGTCGAACGGGTCGGCGGACGTGTAGCGGTCGACCAGGTCGAGATCTTGATGTGCATCGGCATAGCCACGGTCGATGAATGACTCGACGGCCGGCTCCTTGACGATTCCCTTGTCGAGGTCGTCGAAGTAGAAGAACGTGTTGAAATCACCGCCGGCGATAGTCGGATAACTTAGACCTTCGCTATCTGCTGCAATCTCTTCGGCTTGCGCGTCACGAATGTCGAGCGTGCTGAGCGTCGACTCCAGGTGAAGCACGTAGATGCGAACCAGCCGCGTTCCGATCTTCGCGTCGGCCGCAATCGCGATGCGCCCTCCCAGACGGGGCTCGTCGGGGTTCGGCGTCCCTGGTGGCATGTACCAGCTACGATTCTGCGCGTGCCGGATCTGCCGCACGTTGCCGAGCGGGTAGCGCGACACGATCGCGTTTCCATGCTCGCAAACCGGCGGGTCGTATGGGCCGCTGGGGCCGCGGTCGCCCGGAAGCTCGAGGAACTCGGTCGCGTATACGTAATAGTAGCCGAGGGCCTCGGCGTACTCGCGGGCGATGTTTCGGAAATCCGTTCGCGCACAGCCGCGGTCGACTTCACTGAGGAGTAAAATGTCGGGGACCGGGAAGTCGATGCCGCTTCGGATCATCTCCAGCTGCGCGTCGACCTCGAAGCCGCGAAGGATATTGTAGGCGAGGACGACGATCTGGTCGTTTGCGGTCGGCTCCCCGGTCGAGAAGCTCGCTCCTTCCACCTGGCAGTCGATGAACGTGGTGTCGCTCGCGTCGTCGGGTGCCGCCGCCTCGGCACAAAGCCGTTCGCGGCGCACGTCGGGTACCTCGACCTGCCACGTGAACGCTTCGAACTCGGGCGTTGAGGTCGTCCCGCCTTGGCCGCCCGTCCCAGCGACACCGCCGGCGCCCCCGCTGGCCCCACCGCTACAGGCGAGGAGGCCGCTCGATGCGAGCGCCAGGAGCCAGGCCAGTATCGTTCTCCTGAACATGGGGGAATCGTACGCGATCGCCCGGCGCCCCGCATCCACTGGCGTGCCTCTGGCGCTCGCGGCTCGTGGGACTATCCTTGGGCGCATGATCTCGAAGATCATCCTCGTCATCTTGGCTATCATCGTCGTGTTCGTGCTTTACCAGCGGTTCACCGCCGTTCGGATTTCGGGAAGCGACGCGCGCTCCCTGGTTGCGGATGGGGCAATGCTCGTCGATGTCCGAAGCCCCGGAGAGTTCTCGGGCGGGCACATCGAAGGCGCGATCAGCATTCCCATCCAAGAGCTTGCCGGGCGGGCTGACGAGCTCGGCGATAAGGGGGGCCAAATTGTCCTCTACTGCCAGAGCGGCGCCCGTAGCGCGATGGCCAAGCGGCTCCTCGAAAGCAAGGGCTTCACGAACGTTCACGACATGGGCGGCATGGGCAGCTGGTGACCGCGATGTCTGACCGTTACCGGTGCGCCGACTGCAATCTCGAGTTCGTCCCCAAATATGTCGGAAACGGCCCGCGATGTCCGAGCTGCACCCGCACCGAGGCCATGGAACCTGCTGACGGATCGGCGCTGCAAAGTGACATTTGGCGTCAATGGCTCCTGGTGTTTGCCCTTCTCTTCATCGCGGGCGTCGCCTATTTGGTTTTCGGATGACCATCCAGATCTCGTACGTCTCGGACGTCCTGTGTGTCTGGGCCTATGTGGCCGAGGCCCGCGTCGATGAGCTCCGCAAGGAGTTCGGATCCTCGATCGAGCTCGAGTACCGCTTCATCCCAGTTTTCGGCGCCACCCTGCATCGAATCGCAGAAGGCTGGAAGGAGCGGGGCGGCTACGCGGGTTTTGGCGAGCACGTGCGGAGCGTCGCCAAGGAGTTCCCGCACGTTTCGGTGCACGAACGGGTCTGGAACGAGGTTGCGCCGACGACCTCGTCCGCCGCGCACGAGCTGCTCTGCGCCGTGCGCTTGCTGACGGAGGAGGGCACGTTGGACTCGGCGCGCCGCGAGGAGCTCGAGGGACGCAACCTGCTCGAAGAGGCAATTTGGCGGGTCCGCTTGGCGTTCTTCGAGCACGCCCGCGACATTTCGAATCGGGAGGTGCTCCTCGACGTCCTCGGGCAGGTTGGAATCCCCGTCCCCGCCATCGAAGCCAAGCTGAGCTCGGGCCAAGCGATGGCGGAGCTTTGCAGAGACATCGAGCTCCGCGACGAGCACAAGATCGAAGGCAGCCCGACCTATTACCTGAACCAGGGCCGGCAGAAGCTCTACGGCAACGTTGGCTATCGGGTGGTGTCCGCCAACCTGCGCGAGCTTCTAGAGCAGCCGGGCCACCAGGCTTCCTGGTGCTGACCTAGCCTGCCCCGAGCTCGCGCGGCCGACTCAGTGGATCGAGTCCCGCTCGTCGGCTCCATTGGCGGTGACAGGCCAGCGCCCTAGAAGCCGCATGACGCCCAGCACCAGGCCTCCACCTCCGATGGCGGCGACGTGAAGCGCGACGATAGACATGATGACGAGTAGTAGTTGCGTATCCATGGGTAACCCCCGATTGGTTCTGCGGACCACTTCCTGGGGCTCGTGACCCGTTCTCTGTGCACACCATTCTGGAGACGACGACGCATTGCGTCAAGTATTAATACTACAATTTTTCGATAATATCGTTATTGAACAGCTGAAAATATAATGATTTCATGAATCCCCTCATGGAGAATCGACAGTTCCTTACAGGCCTGGGCCGAGCTCGTTTCCCTCGACTAGGCCGCGTGTGTGTTCGAGCGGGCGGGCGGGCGACTGCTTTCGCCGGCCCTGACCGGCGCCCCCTCCCGGAACTGGACCTTCATCGGCATGCCGCGCGCTCCAGGGTTGAGCGAAAGCTCCGCAACGAAGTCCGGCTCGAAGCCCTCTAGGACATTGATGTCGACGTTCTGGATCAGGGTACCGAGGATGATGCGCATCTCCATCATCGCGAACTGCTTGCCGAGGCAAACCCGTGGGCCTGCGGCGAACGGCACGTAAGCACCCTTGGGAAGCTGACGCTCGAACTCGCGCGTCCAGCGCTCGGGCCGATACTCGAGGGGCGCGTCGAAGTACTTTGGATTGCGACCGGTGGCGAGTGGGCTGACCGCGAGGATTGCACCCTTCGGAAAAAAGTAGTCGCCGAGTCTCAGATCCTCTTGTGCTTCGCGCGCGTAGATCCACACCGCCGGAAGACGGCGCAGCGATTCTTTGAGGCACATCTCGAGGTAGGGCAGCTTTCGAAGATCATCGACTCCGATCGCGCGATTGCCGATGGTTTCGTCGATCTCGTGCTGCGCCTTCATGAGCTTGTCGCGGTTGGTCGCGAGCAGGTACCAGGCCCAGGTAAGGGTGTGCGCGGTGGTTTCGTGCCCGGCAAAAATGAGGGTCATCAGCTCGTCCCGCATCTGCTCGTCCGACATGCTGCCTTTCTCGTCGGTGGCAAACACGATGTGCGACATCAGGTCGCCCCGGTCTTTGCGGTCTTTTCGACGCGCTGCGACGAGCCGTTCGATGACTCCATCCATGGCGTCGAGCGCGCGCACCATGCGCCTGTTGCGTTCGGATGGCCACCAACGGGGCGTGGGAATCGGCGTTTGCGCGTGGTCGATCAGCGCTTCGCCGATGTCTTGCATCGCTTCGTGCACCGTCTCGGAATCGTGCGCGAGGTCGGTGTCGAACAAGGTCTTTGCAACCACGCGAAGTGCGAGCGCCAGTATTTCTTTTCGGAAGTCGCGCTGCTCGCCGTTCTTCCAGCCGCGAATCATGTCGCGCGTGTACGCGGCCATCGTCGGTGCGTAGGCGTCGACGCGCATCTTGTGAAAGCCCGGCATGATCAGCTTATGCTGCCGCTTCCAAGACTCGCCGTCGTTTGGAACCAGCCCCTCACCAAGGAACGGCTTCCACATCTGCTTTACGACCTTGGGCTTGTGGATGTGCTTGGCGTGGGTGACGTTGATCGCGTTGACGACGGCAGGATCACGAATGAAAAACGATTGACCGGTCAGCACGCGCGTCACGAAGACGTCGCCGTACTTCTCATGCGCGTCGAGCACGAACTCGGCTGGATTGCGCTGGAAATCAAAGGTCCCACCCCAAAGCCAGTGGCCTTTGTGGCGCGGCATCGTTTTCGCCGAGGGCAGAAGATCTTGGGTGTCGACGAGGAGAGTCATTTACTTAACATAAAGTAAACTTATTTCTCCGTGTCGCGCAAGTTAACAGTTTGTAATTTTAGCGGCGCACCTCGCCACGGACGCGCGGGTCGGCGGTCTCGACGACCACCGAGCCTGGCGCCCTCGCTTAGTACCAGATTCCGCCGCCTGACGAGTCACCGAAGAGGAGCCCTGCCCCGAGGGCGTCCTAGAACACCTCCACCAAGGCATCTGGTCCGGTATCGGCCGCCGCACCTAGAGGTACGAAGCCGCAAGCGCTTCGATGAAGGCGTCGAGCTGATCTGCAGGGAGCGCATTGATGCCTGCCGCTGCAGCGCGGCCGCCACCCGTCGGGAACTGGCGGCAGAGCTCGTCGGCGCCTCGCTTGTCGTCGAGCGGTGCGCGCACGCTGACCAAATAGGTGCCGTCTGCACGTTCGGTGAGCACGGCATGGGCGCGTCCGGGTGAGCCGTTGGCGAGGTCGTTGCTGTAGACCCCCGATACACGGCGCGCCCAGGCTTCGTTCGGCAGGATGATGACGGCGGTCTTTTCGGTTTCGCGCGTGGGCTTGACCTCGGCGGCCGCGGCCATGTCGCCGAGGTAGCCGGCCTCCAGCTTGGCAAATGCATCGGCCGCACCTTCGACGAAGTCGAACGGAGTTGGGAATGGACGTACGAGCGCGAAGAGGTCGGCCGGCGGGAAGTGCAGATCCTCGAGAGACGAGCCGTAGCCATTGTAGTTGATGTAGATGCCCAGGTTCTCGAGAAGCGTCAGCTGCTTTTCCGAGAAGCCCAAAGGAGCGGCAAGGGTGTGTGCGCTGGCCTTGAGGTTGTCGCCAAAGGCCCCGGTCACGGCCCACTCGACGTACTTCCCTTTGAGGTAACCGTTGATGAGTAGGCTGGTGCAGACGTTCGGATCGGGGTCGATGATCACCGTGAGCCTATCACTTTCGGGGATCTCGCCGGCGAAATGATGGTCGACGTAAAAGACGTCCACGCCTGCTTGGAGCGCCATCAGCACGCCGTCGCGGTTCTTGTCGAAGCTGAGGTCGAGCACGGTGATTCGGTCGCCTGCATGGACTTCGGCTTTCGCGACCAAGGCGATGTCGCGCTTCACTCCGGTGATGAGCGTGCTTTCCAAAGGCTCGGCGTTGCGAAGCTGGGTCAGCGCGCAGATGCCATCGGCGTCGCCGTTGAAGATGTCGATTTGAGCCATGCGGTTTTCTACTCCGGCGATCGAGATCGCGCGAGCCCACGGCGTCGATCGAAGCTCAGGCGACGAAGCTTACGTTCACTTCATGGGAACGCACCGGGCGATATTGCGTGAGACGATCGACCCCGAGGTCGCGGCGGACCTCGTCGATCGGGCGTGCGAGCCACTCGTGCCAGGGCACCTCGAGAAACCACGCAGATTTCTTCGAGCGAAGCCGTCCGTTGATGATGAGGTCGCGCGCGCCGAGGCTGCGGTCGGTGACCCGGCCGATCTTGAACCAGGCCATCGTCGCGATCATGCCCACGCCGATGTTTCGTGTTTGGTGGTGGCTGAACGCCAAGATCGCCGCCTCTCCGATCAGGTCGCCCTTGTAGCCGAGCACCGCATGCCAAACATCGTGCGAATCACGCAGCCAGTTGCGAATCCATCGCAGCTCTGCGGCCTCGTCGCGCTGGCGTGAGATGTCCGACGCATGGACCAAGCCATCGGCGCTGATGCCCTCGGCTTCGACGAACGCCAAGTACTCCCGCCCCAGGCTGCCTTTGGGCAAGGCGCGAAGCCGCTCGCGGTCGCTCAGCAAGGGGATGAGGTTGGGTTGCTCGGCGAGCAGCCGGCGCCCTTGCTCGGTCTGCTGAAGCCGTTTGCGCATTTGGACCAGGGCCGGCCCTTGCATCGCGTCGATGATCTCGAAGACCTGCTGCGTGTCGTCCGGGTTCGCAAAGAGCTCCCGCAAGGCACGCGCTGCTTTCAAAGGACGCATGGACTGGATGCTCACAGGTGGATCTATAGCCGGAATCTCCGCTGCGATCATGCAGAGCGGTGCTAGATTTTGACGGTTCTGCCCAGCCTGGCTGGAGCTTCGTGGGTCAAAGGGCTAGGATTCGCGGACCGTGGCACAATTGAGCGTCACTTCGTTGGAACGAGACGTCGTCGTCGAGGCCAAATGGCTTCGCGAACGAGTGCTCAACATGTCGCTCCTCGTCGCGGTCGTCGTCGGCGGCGCGGCATTTGTCCGCACCCTCATCGATGCGGTCCAGCGAGGAGCATGGACGGTGCTCGGGGGAGCGGTGGTCATGTACACGGGCGCCGTCGTGCTCCTCCTGATGAAACGCCTGCCCTATGCGGTGCGCGCGCTTGGTTTTCTCGCCCTCCTCTACGTCGTAGGCGTCCTCGCCCTGCTTGCGGTGGGCTACCTCGGCGCCCCCATTCTGATTCTGGCCGGTCAGAGCATCCTCGCATCCGTGCTTTTCGGGCGCCGCATCACCCTGATCGCACTCGGATTGAACCTGGTCGCTTTGCTTGGCGTCGGGACCGTCTTGTCGACAGGCCTGATGACTGTCGAGACCTTGGACTTCTACCAGCCGACCGTGTTCATGAATTGGTTGCGCATCACGGCAATCTTCGCGGTGTTTTGTGGCATTGCCGTCGTTAGCGTCGACGTCATCACCAATCACCTCAACCAGAGCTTGAAAGATCAAGCAGAGCTCATCGAGAACCTCAAGGGCGCCTTGCAGCTGAGCGACGCCGCCGAAACCCAGCGGCGCAATGCCGAAAAGCGTCTTCGCGATTCGCAACAGATGCCCAAGGTCTGAGCGAGAGCCGGTGGCAGGCTGGTCGGGACCCCTGCGCTACTCGACGACGACCTCGCAGGTGGCGCTACATCCGGAGCCAGGAACTCCATTGTCCGGACCCGCATCGCACCCTTCGCCGAGCTCGGGCTGCCGAATTCCGTCTCCACAGCTCGGGCCCTCCGTGCAGTCGGGGTTGCAGCCGCCAGGCCCGCCGAGGTTGTCTCCGTCGTCGCATTCCTCGAAACCCGCGTCGACACTGCCGTCGCCGCAGTACGGGCCTAGCCCGGAGCAATCCGGTAGGCAGTGCCCGTAGGCGCCGGTATTCTGCCCGGGACCGTCGTCGCAGAACTCGAATCGGGTCGCGATGCCATCGCCGCAGGTATAGTCACAGCTCGAAATTTCGGTGACGAAGCCGTCGAGCGTGAGCCTGAAGTTGGACGCGCCGGTGTGCCGCTCTGCATGAAAGATCGCGACCTCGTAGACCGCGTCAGACGTCAGGCGCGACTTACAATCAGTCACGATGGTTTCCTGAGTCGCGCTTCCCGCATCGGCGGGGTTTGCGAAGCTCATCACATCGGTGACCCTCGGGTGAAGCCCACCCACGTCGAGGCAGAGAAAACCGTCGACGAAAACCCAGAGGTCATCGTCGCCGCTAAAGGTAAGCACCTCGTCGCCCTGGTAGACGAAGAAGTAGTGCACCTCCGTCGTAAATCCGAAGTTGCGGGGGTCGGTGCCACCACTCGGAACGAAAAGAGTCTCGCCGTACGTCGGCTCAGCCGGCCATGCGAGTGGCGCAAGCGCAGGGTCATCCAAGGGAAAGAACCCCGGAGGGAAGTCCGAGCTGTCGAACTCGTACACGTTGGCGCCGGTGTTCGGAAGGACGAGCTCTCCGACGACTTGTACGTTGCCGGTTGGATCGAGCGTAGGGCTGGTTCGGTACCACTGCGCAAACGATGCGGCGCTGTGGGAGGGGCCCTCGTTGGATCCATAGACGTAGGGGTTCTCTCCCGAGAGCTCGGGCTTGCCCTCTGCATCCAGCAGGTCCGCCGTGATGTCGAATGCGATCGCGCCGTTGGAGTCGTCGGGATTGTTGAAGTCCAAGCTGAACGTCGTCGGCACGGGGTCGATGGTGTCGTTGCTTCGAAAGTCTCTGTAGATGACGGGGATGGAAAGCTCATCGCCCAGGTCTACCGGAGACAGCACGCAGTCGAAGCCCTCCTCCTCTTGGCAGCTGCTCGAGCAGCCATCGCCGTCGTTCGTATTTCCGTCGTCACAGGCTTCGCCCGTACCGGGAAGGATCACCCCGTCGCCACACACGGACTGGCAGACCCCGCCGTCGCAATCTGGCTCGTTCTTGCAGGCCAAGTCGCAGCCGTCGAACGGTGTAGCGTTTCCATCATCGCACTGCTCGGTGCCTTCTCGAATGCCGTCACCGCATTGAATCGGCACGCAGTCTGCACCGGGCGTGTCGCACTTATAGCCGTCCTCGAGCTGGCACTGGTCGGAGCAACCGTCGCCAGGCATGGCGTCGCCGTCGTCGCACTGCTCGAACCCCGCTACGATTCCGTCGCCACACTCGGTGGCGGCGCAGGCCACGCCAGGAAGCGGGCAGGACCATCCGTCCACCCTTTCGCACGTCGGGCTACATCCGTCGCCGCCGGTCGCGTTGCCATCGTCGCAAGTCTCCGGAAGGTCGATCCGGGAATCACCGCAGACGATCGCGACGCAAAGGACGCCGACCGTGGGGCAACGGTAGCCTTCTTCTATCAACATGCAGTCGGCCGAACAGCCGTCGCCGTCCGTTTGGTTCCCATCATCGCAAGCCTCGGTCGCATCGCGTGTCCGGTCGCCGCAGTCCGGGGAGATCACTCCTCCCGTGCCGCCGCCGCCTCCGGAACCCCCTGAACCCGTCGAATCCGAGTCGCCCGAACAACCCACCGAAAGCATCAAGGCAAGGCTCAGCCCCGCCAACCTCGTGCCAAGAAGACCCCCCACCTCTTCATCTTAGACCCTCAGGGAGCGACAACCAAAAGCCTTGAAACCGAGGCTTTCGGTCGATTGCCAGGACTTGTTGCGTCGAGTAAGAGGTCGGCGACGTGTCCGAGCAAGATCCCAGCCAGCATCCGCGGAATCCATTGGACGTGGGCCGGTACCGAGCGTTGGCTTGGACGGACGAGCACGTGCGGCGATTCTGGGAGTACGAATCGCAATTTCCGGAAAACTACTTCAGTTATGGGTACCGCGACCGGCTGGTGCCGCGGCTTCGGGGAATGCTCACGGGAAAGAAGCGCGTCCTCGATTTCGGTTGCGGCGGCGGGTTTCTCATTCCGGCGTTGTCACGCGTTGCGGGAGAGGTCTATGGGGTCGACTTCTCTCCTACTTCGATTGAGCTCACAAGAGAACGAAGTGCGTCGATCTCGAACTTTCGCGGCGCCTATTCACCCATCGAAGCGCTCGACATGGGGCTCAAGTTCGATGGCATTCTCGCTGTCGAGGTGATCGAGCACCTCTCGGACGAGCAGCTCGCTGGTACGATGGACATCATCAAGCGCATGCTAGAGCCGGGCGGCGTCATCGTCTTCACCACCCCCAACGACGAGGACCTGAGCGCGTCGCGACTCTACTGCCCAAACTGCGATCACGTGTTTCATCGCTGGCAGCACGTTCGTTCCTGGGACGTCAAGACGCTCCGCGCGTTCCTCGAGGACCATGGGTTTCGAGACGTGAAGACCTGGACGACCGACTTCTCGCCTCCCGTAGGGCTAGGCATCTGGGGGCAGGTTCGACGCGCCGCTCGAGCCATCGGAAACGGTGTCGACCTCGGGCTGCCACACCTCGTCGGCGCCGGTGCGCTTCCCTGAGTCTCAAAGCTACTTCTCTGCGCGACGGAGCCGGACTACTACAATCGTAGTCGCCAGCATGAAGGCAAAGGCGATGAGCGTACCCCAGGCGGCGCCGATCTCGCCCATGCGCGGAACGAGAATGACATCGGCGCCGAGATTGACCAGAGCTGCGGTCACTGCAATTGCGGAAACGGTCTTGGCTTGGGTCGCCGCGAGAAGTGCCGATTGCCAGAGCAGCGAGATGCCAAGGCATCCCAATCCGAGCGCGAGAATGGGGATGGACTTCAGGACGCTCGGTGATGTGCGATAGGATTCTTCCAGAATCGGCGTGTACATCACGATGAGGGGAAGTGCGATTACCAAGAAGACGACCCAGACGGCAATCTGCAGGCTGCTCCGGCGCAGAAGCTTGGCCGCTCCCTCACGGTCACCACGCGCGTATGCCGAGTAGTAGAGCGGGTTGAACGAATGAAGCGTGACTACGTTGACGGTGCTGACTAGCAAGGCGATGCGGTAAGCTGCCTCGTAGCGACCCGCTGCAGCGACCCCGTCCCAAAGCGCGACATAGAGCCGATCGGCGCTTTGGTATCCGACGTAGGCCAGCGCGGTGAAAACCATCGGCCCCGAAAATCGAAGAGGAACACGCAGACAAGCGAGCGAAGGAGCACGCTTGAGCCAGCCTTGTCGACTGAGAATCAAGACGGCGGCAACCCCCGCACCAACGTGCGCGAAGACGAGCCCACCCCAGCGCGCCTCCCACGTCCATCCAAGAAGAAAGAAGAGCGAGATGGCGATGAATGGGCGGGTGCCTTCGACGAATTCGGACCACATCGCCGCTCGCGTCGGCTGACTTTGCGCTTCGTGGATCGTCTGCGCCATGATCCGCGCCGTGGTGATGGTCGCTGCCAGGACCACACCTGCGACTGCCCACCTGGGCACCGGTTCGCCCGCAAGCATGAAGATCGAATCTGGGAGGGCGATGACCGCGAGCGTCGTTAGCACGCCGATGATGAGCGACACGCCGAGCATGCCACCCAGCTCGCCCGCGAGCTCGGAGCGGGGCTTCTTGTGAACGTAGACCAGAATGTACATCTGCGGTGCGAGGGTCACGGTGGCGGTCGCAACCCCGAACACGACGCCCTCGAGGATCGCAAAACGACCGTAGTCCGCCTGGTCGAGAAGATGTGTCCAAAGGAGGTGCGCGAGCTGGACCAGGCCGCCCATGGCGCTCGCCATCGTGTAGATGATGACGTTTCGTCGGAACGTCTTCTTCTGTTTGGATGCGGCGTCCAGAGGGAGGGAAGTAGTCCAAGCGCTTCGAGGACGCCAGCGATAAGCAAAAGAGGGCCCACTGGGCGTGCGCGCCGCGAGGATACCCGTGCTCTGGGCGGCTTTACGGTGTGTCGCCTGGCGTCCTGCCCGAAAGTGAGACAGAAACCACGGGCGCGTCGGCAATGTTTCTGGCCCGCCAGATATGCCAATGCTCCGATACGCCGCCGACATCCGCACTCTGCTCTACATGATCGTCACGACGGGCATGCTCGTGCTTCTGTGGACGAGAGATTCGTTCAGCCCCTTGCTGTTCGTCGCGTACCTGTTCATGGCCGTCTCGGTTTCGGTCATCGCGCACAACCACAATCACCTGACGATCTGGAAGTCGAAGCCGCTCAACGCACTGACGGACTATTGGCTCACCTTGTTCTACGGCTTCCCTGCGTTTGGGTGGATCCCGACGCACAACCAGAACCATCACAAGTTCAACAACCGCGAGGGCGACTACACGATCACCCATCGGTACACAGAGAAGACCAATCTTCTCACGCTCCTGACCTATCCGAGCGTTAGTGCCTTTCATCAGCAAAAGCCGATTCGCGACTACCTGGCCAAGCAGTATCGCATCAACAAGAGCCGCTTCTGGTTCTGCATCTCGCAGTACGTTCTTTTGGTCGCCTTCCTTCTGGTAGCGTTCCTGCTCGATTGGAAAAAGGCTCTGCTCTATGTACTGATTCCGCAGCAGTTCTCCTTGTACTCCGTGCTGATCTTCAATTACGTACAGCACGTTCACGCGGACGAGGAGTCGTCGCTCAATCACTCGCGCAACATCGTGGGCCCGGTGATGAACTGGTTCCTGTTCAATAATGGCCTTCACACTGTCCACCATGAAAATCCGGGGCTGCATTGGAGTAAGGCGCCGGAGGCCCACGCGAAGATCGCCGACCAAATCGACCCACGGCTGAACGAGCGAAGCTTCTGGTGGATGCTCGTTCGGGTCTACATTCTCGGAATGTTCAGCGCCGAGGCGCGGGGCCGCTCCATGCGTCTCGATCGCATGGCCGCAGAGCGGCAAATCTAGCGACCGGTTGACGCTCGTGACGCCGGCAGTCCATCCTCGCAGTCGGATCAAGGCAAGCGAGGAGTCGACGCATGACCAAGCCCACGCTCCCTCGGAAGGGAACGAGCACCGAAAAGGTCCTGAAACAGCTGCAAGCCCATCGCGGCGAGGACGTCGACTGGAAGCGCGGCCGTACCTTTAGTCTTGTCTACTACGCCGGTGACGAAGTCATGCAGCTCTTGCATGATGCCTATTCGATGTTCATGGCGGAGAACGGGCTGAGCCCGATTGCGTTTCCAAGCCTGAGGGACATGGAAAACGAGGTCGTGGCGATGACCGCCAACATGCTTCATGGCGGCGACTCGGCGGCGGGCAGCATGACTTCGGGCGGCACCGAATCGATTTTCATGGCGATGAAGACCGCGCGGCAGTGGGCGCGCAAGCATCGTCCCGAAATCATCAAACCGAAGATCGTCGCGCCGGTGACCGCTCATCCAGCGTTCATCAAGTCGGCACACTACCTCGACATTCAGATCGAGTTCACTCCGCTCCGGGACGATTGGCGGGCCGATCCCGAGGCGATGAGAGCAGCCGTCGACGACGACACGGTGATTCTCGTCGGCTCGGCGATCTGTTATCCATACGGTGTCGTCGATCCCATCGAAGAAATCGCGGCGATCGCGGACGAGCGCGGCATCCTCATGCATGTCGACGGCTGCCTGGGCGGGTTCATGCTGCCGTTCGTGAGCAAGCTCGGCTACGAGGTGCCTATCTGGGACTTCCGTGCGAAAGGCGTGACCTCGATCTCGGCTGATGTGCACAAATACGGCTACGCGGCCAAGGGTGCATCGACGGTCACATACCGCGACGCCGAGCTGCGGAAGCTTCAATTCTACGCCTACCCCGATTGGCCCGGTGGCATCTACGTCACGCCGACGATGGCGGGCGCGCGACCTGGCGGTGCGGTGGCTGCTGCTTGGGCGGTCATGCACCACCTCGGCGAAGAAGGGTACATGAAGTTGGCCAAGGTCGCGATGGACGCAACGAACCGAATTCGCGCTGGCATCGAGTCGATCGACGGGCTGCGAGTCATGGGGAACCCGAACATGACCGTGCTTGCGTTCGACTCCGACGAGGTCGACGTGTTCACGGTCGGCTCGAAGATGGACGCCCGGGGCTGGCACCTGGATCGCAACCAGTTTCCCTCCGCGCTGCACATCATGGTGACGCCCGCTCATGCCGAAGTCGCCGATCGACTCATCGAAGATCTCCGGCTGGCGGTGGAGGAAGCCCGAAAAGAGCCTGCCGGCACGGCGGAAGGAATGGCCGCGCTCTACGGGGCGGCGGCCGCCATGCCAGACCGCGGCGCGGTGTCCGACTTTGCGATCGGGTTCATGGATTCGCTCTACACAATCTCGTGATCGGCACGATCATCCAGCTCCTGTTCTTCTTGCTGGTGCCCGCTGCCGCCCTGTGGCTCGAACGACACGTGCGCGTGGTGGCTGTGATGGGCTCCGTGGCGCTTTGCTACATCATCGGCTTCGTCATCGGAAACACGCCTAGCATCTCGGTCGATTCGCAACTTGCAATGGACCTCAGCACCGCCGCCGTGGCGCTGGCGATCCCTCTCCTCTTGTTCTCCCTCGATTTCGTGAGCTGGTTGCGGCAGGCGCCGCGCACCTTACTCGCATTTCTTTGGGTCGTAGTCGCCGTCTGCTTGGCGAGCGCCATCGCCGCGCCGATCTTCTCAGAACGAATCGAGGACAACGCCAAGATCGCCGGCATGCTCGTCGGAGTCTACACCGGCGGCACGCCAAATCTCGCCGCGGTTGGAAAGGCACTCGGCGTGAGCAACGAGACCTTCGTAGCGGTCAATGCCGCTGACGTCTTGGTCTCTTCGCCGTACTACCTCTTTCTCATCACGCTCGGCCCTCGGGTCTTTGGACGAGTCTTGCAAGCCCCGGCACTCGGGGAAGTTGAGCTGGACGTCGATCAGATCGCGGCGGCTCGCCCATCACACGTGCTCATCGGCTTCGTCCTGGCTGTCGTCTGCGTGGGACTGGGCGTTGGCGCGAGCAAGCTCTCCCCTGCAGGGATCCCCGGCGAAGCGGTGGCCATCCTCGGAATCACCACGGCGGCGATTGCCTTTTCATTTCATCCGCGCGTGCGCGCCCTCGAAGGTACGTTCGAGGCAGGAAACTACATCCTGCTCATCTTCTGCGTCACCATCGGCACCATCGCGGACCTCGGCGAGGTGATTCGCTCGAGCATCTGGATCGTCGCCTACGTGGCCACTGTGATTTTCACCTCGCTGACGATCCACGTCGTGCTCTGCCGTCTCAGCGGAATCGACCGCGACACTACCGTCATCACCTCGACCGCAGCCCTCTTCGGACCGGCCTTCATCGGCCCGGTTTCCGTGAGGCTCGGCAATCGCGCCATCTTCGTCTCCGGCCTGATGTCGGGCTTAGTGGGCTACGCCGTCGGCAATTACCTGGGCCTGCTCATCGCCTGGCTGCTCGGCTGAGCTGCCTTCCCAGGCCGCCTCTTGCGCGAGGAACTGAAGCGGATCCATTTCGGGTTTCACTTTTTGGTAAATCGTCGGGAAGGCGCCGTCCGCTTGGTATCGTTCGCGCATCTCACGCCAGAGCCCGTGGTCGAACATTTGCACGAATTCTTCTTCGGTGCTGAAGACGTCGCAATAGGTGTGCAGGAAGCCACCGAGCGATCGCGCTTTTTGCTCGAGCGCTCGAACCTTGGTCACCGCAGGGTACCGCTCGTCGCCATCTTTGACCCGCTGAGGAAACCCATAAACCCCGATGTCGAGAAACGCCGCGCTCTCGTCGCGGCCGGAGTACGGCATGCCGCGATTACTGGGCAGCCGGACCATGCCGCCCTTGTCGATGACTTTGCAGGGATACGCGAGCAGGGGATAGATCTCGAAGTCGTCGTGCACCTGCGCGACCATCTCGGCGAAGTGCTCCGCAGGGAAGGCGTACTCCTGCCAGACCTGCTTTCGAATCGTGTTCTCTCGCTCGGCCGCGGGCCTCGTGCCCTTGAGGAACGTCGTGTTCGGCGGGAGCATCCAGCCCATCGTGTAGCGAAACCAGGGCTCGTTTGCGGTTGGAAGAATCTGCGCCAGACACATGCACATGCTTCGGTCATGGCGCATGAGGTAGTCCTGCATCGGTACGAGCTCCTCGTAGCGCTGGCCCTCGCCGAGCTCGAGCATGCTTTCGACGTGCTTGTAGAAGAGTGGCTTGTAGTACCGGTTGACCGGATTGATCGGTAGCTTAGACGCCCGCGCCTCGTCTTCGTGCGCGAGATGCCCTTCCATGATCACCGCACGGTCTTTTCCAAAGATGATGGTTTCGACGAAGTGGGGCGGCTCGTCTTCGCGGACCAATCGCTGATACTCGTCCGCATAGGCCGGCAGAGAATAGAATGGGCGGTAGACCATGCGAACGTGCGCGGCAGCAGGGATGACCCGCATTTCGAGGGCAACGAGCAGCCCCAGCGTGCCGTGACTCCAGGGGAGCGCCCGAAAAAGATCGGCGTGCTCGTTGTCTGCCGTTGCGCGAACGAGTTTGCCGCTCGCGGTGACGATCTCGTACGCGGTGACGGTGTCATGCACGAGCCCGCAGACGTGGGAGTGCGTGGTCATCCCGAGCGCCATCACTAAGCCGCCAAGCGTGGCGTCCTTCATCTCGATGGTGGCCTCGAGCTGAAACCCCATTTTGTCGAGGTGCTTCGCAACGTCGCCAACCGTCGCAAAGGGCTCGAGCCGGACGATGCCCTTTTCTGCGTCCACATTCAAAATCGCCGTGAGGTCGCTCATTCGCACGGTCTGGGACGCCGACTTGTCCGCCATGCGGGTATTGAGCGAAGCGGCGGGCTTTCGGTCGGTGCGGAGTGGCTTCTGTGCCCAGACCTCGCCCCGCCGGCGCGCCTCTGCATACCTTTTCACCTCCGCCTGCACCCGAGCCAGACGAGCATCGTGCCCTTCCGGGGCACTTTCCTCTGCTCCGAGGCTCTTGATCTTCTGCCAAGCAGTGGCAGCCGTGCTCAACGGAAGGGCAACGCAGATGATGACCAGCTCACGATGCTCGTCCGCCCAGCGTCTCGCTGCCTCGACTGCACGACGGAAATTCATGGCAGATGTCTCACCCCTGCAAACCGGCGAGTCACGTCCCGCTCCACTGGTTGATCACAGTGCATCGATGATCGCATTCAACGTAGCGCTTGGGCGCATGGCCTTGGTGGCAAGCTCGTCGTTGGGAAGGTAGTAGCCGCCCACGTCCATTGGCTTGCCCTGAACTTCGATCAGCTCGGAGACGATCTTCGCCTCGTTGTCCTTGAGCGCCTTTGCCACAGGCGCGAAGTAGCCACGCAACTCGGCGTCGCTGGACTCGGCCAAGGCCTGCGCCCAGTAGAGCGCGAGATAGAAATGGCTGCCGCGATTGTCCAGCTCGTTTACTTTGCGCGAGGGCGATTTGTTCTCGAGAAGGTATTTGGTCGCCGCCGTATCGAGCGTCTCCGCGAGGATTTTCACCTTGGGGTCGTCGTGGCGCTCGGCGAGGAAATCGAGCGAAGCGGCCAGGGCGAGAAACTCGCCGAGCGAGTCCCAGCGAAGGTGGTTCTCTTTTTCGAACTGCTGGACGTGCTTCGGTGCCGAACCGCCCGCCCCCGTCTCGAACAGGCCGCCGCCGTTCATGAGAGGCACGATGGAGAGCATCTTGGCGCTCGTGCCGACTTCGAGGATCGGGAACAGGTCGGTGAGGTAGTCACGCAGGACGTTGCCGGTCACCGAGATGGTGTCCTTGCCCTCTTTCATCCGTTCGAGCGAGAAGCGCGTAGCCTCGGCCGGCGCCATGATGCGGATGTCCAAGCCCTTGGTGTCGTGCTCCGGCAAGTAGGCGTTCACCTTGGCGATGAGCTGCGCATCGTGCGCCCGCGCCTGGTCGAGCCAGAAAATCGCCGGTACCGCCGTGGCACGCGCGCGGCGAACGGCGAGGCCAACCCAGTCACGCACGGGCGCGTCCTTGGTCTGACAAGCGCGCCAGATGTCGCCGGCGCCGACCGCGTGCTCCATGAGCAGTTTGCCGCCCTCGTCGACCACCCTCACCAGCCCGTCGGTCGAGACTTCGAAGGTCTTGTCGTGTGAGCCGTACTCCTCGGCCTTCTGCGCCATCAATCCGACGTTGGACACGCTGCCCATCGTCGTTGGGTCGAATGCGCCGTGCTTCTTGCAGAAGTCGATGACCTCCTGGTAAACGGCGGCGTAGCTGCTGTCGGGGATGACGGCCTTTGTATCCTGCTGTTCACCGGCAGCGTTCCACATCTGCCCAGAAGTTCGGATCATCGCCGGCATCGACGCGTCGATGATGATGTCACTCGGAACGTGAAGGTTGGTGATGCCTTTGTCGGAATTGACCATTGCCAAGGCGGGACCGTGTTCGTAGGCAGCCTCGATGTCGGACTCGATTTCGGCGCGCTTGGCGGCCGGAAGACTTTCGATCCGATCGATGATCTCGGCAAAACCATCGTTCGGATTGGCGCCTAGCTGATCGAGGGTTGCCGCGTGCTTCTCGAAAACATCCGAGAAAAACACGCGAACCGCATGCCCAAAGATGATCGGGTCGCTAACCTTCATCATCGTCGCCTTCAGATGGAGCGAAAAGAGGACACCCAGCGCCTGTGCATCTTTCACTTGCTCCCGGAGGAATGCGAGAAGCGCTTTCTTGCTCATGAACGTCCCGTCGAGGATCTCTCCCTCGAGCAAGGCGAGGCCGTCCTTCAAGATCGTCGTGTTGCCGTCTTTGGCGATATGCTCGATGCGTACCGTGGTGGCCGCAGGCAGCGTGATCGACTTCTCGTTGTGGAAGAAATCTCCTGCGCCCATCGTCGACACGTGCGTCTTCGAGTTGTTCGACCAGGCACCCATCGGATGCGGGTTCGCACGCGCGTACTCCTTTACCGCCGCCGGCGCGCGACGGTCCGAGTTGCCTTCGCGGAGAACCGGATTGACCGCGCTTCCCTTGACCTTGCCATAGCGCTGCGCAATCGCGCGCTCCTCCTCGGTCTTCGGCTCTTCCGGGTAGTCCGGCACTGAAAAGCCCTTGCTCTGCAGCTCGGCAACGGCTGCTTTGAGTTGCGGTACCGATGCGCTGATGTTCGGCAGCTTGATGATGTTGGCGTCGGGCGTTTTGGCGAGGCGGCCAAGCTCGGCCAGCGCGTCGTCCATTCGCTGATCTTCTCTGAGCGCTTCAGGGAAGTTCGCCAAAATCCGACCGGCCAAAGAGATGTCGGGAAGCTCGACGGCAATGCCAGCCGGAGCGGTGAATGCCCGGAGAATCGGCAGCAGAGAATACGTCGCGAGGAGCGGCGCTTCGTCGGTCTTGGTATATAGGATGGTCGGCTTCTGGGTCATCGTGTTGCTTCTCTCGGTGCGGAAGATGTGCGCGACCGTTTCCCGCAAACTGACCTCGGCCGCAACCCAGCGGCGGCGGCCGAGAGCGCACCTATCGGCGTCACGGCCCGCTTCCCCTTCAAATTGGGGGAATTGCCGAAGTCGACCGCAGCCCAGGCGATGCAGCTTTCATCCCTGGTAACGGCGTCCGAAGGTCTGATAGGCTCGCCCCGCGTGAACATCCTGATCCACTCGCTCATCGTCTACGTCATCGTCTTCCACGTTTGGGCGATGGTGCTCGAGATGTTCTTATGGACCAAGCCCCTGGGTCGAAAGACGTTCGGCCTCTCGAAAGAGGACGCCGAGACGTCGAAAACCCTGGCGGCCAACCAAGGCCTTTACAACGGCTTTTTGGCCGCAGGGTTGGTGTTGAGCTTCTTGGTCGCGAATCCAGATACCGCGTTCACCTTGAAGGTGTTTGTTCTCAGTTGCGTGGCTCTTGCAGGGCTGTACGGAGCGATCACCGCGAAGATGTCGATCCTGTTCCTGCAGGGTCTCCCCGCCATGATTGCACTCGCGCTGCTTCTATTCGCGCGAGCTTGAGGCCCGGGTTCAGCCTTGTTGAATCAAGGCGGCGGCCCGTTCGCCGATCATCATGCTGGGCGCATTCGTGTTGCTGCCAGTGATCTTGGGCATGATCGAAGCATCGACGACTCGCAGCCCATCGATGCCATGCACACGTAGGCGCGGGTCTACGACGGCCATCTCGTCGACGCCCATTTTGCAGGTGCCTACGGGGTGGTACACCGTCCCCGCGCGCAGCTTGATCTCTTCGACGAGCTCGGGGTCGCTCGCCCGCTCGACACCCGGCGCGAGCTCTTCTGCGAGATGCTCGGCCATCTCCGGATGGCTGCAAATCTCACGGCACTTGCGAATGGCGCGGAGGAAGAACTGCATGTCCTCGGGCTCTTTGAGGTATGCCGGATCGATGTGCGGCGCATCGGCTGCATCGGTCGAGGTCAGTCGCACTTCGCCTCGGCTTTTCGGATAGAGAAGCGTCGGGAGCACCGACAAGCAGTGTCCGGTATCGACGTATGCACGCTCCGGACCGTCCTGATTTGGATCCGGATACCCCCAGGGAAGCGTATGGAGCTGCAGGTCAGGAATCGGCGCAGCCGGGTGGCTCTTGATGAACGCGCAGGCCTCGAAGACGGTTCTCCCGAACCAGCTGTTTCCGAGCGTGTACTCCCTGATCATGCCGCCAAAAAAATGCGCCGCTGTGCCGCGGTGCAGGCTGGTGCGCGCCCGGAAGACCAGAGGCACCAAAAGATGGTCGTGCAGGTTCTGGCCCACGCCGGGCAGGTCCTGCTTCACCTCGATGCCGTGCTCGCGAAGATGGTCTGCCGGCCCCAGTCCCGAAAGCATGAGCAACTGCGGTGAGCCGATCGTGCCTCCGGATAGGATCACCTCGCGGTTCGCACGGTTGACGACCCGCCTGCCGGACTGCTCGTATTCCACCCCCACAGCGCGTCCGTTCTCGATGAGGACGCGTTGAACGAGGGCGCGCATTTCCAAGTGGAAATTGGGGCGCGAGAGGCTCGGCTGAACGTAGGCTTCACCCGTTCCGCTGCGAACACCATCGCGGCAGGACATCTGCAAGATGCCCGCGCAGTTCTGATTCTCCGCGTTGAAGTCATCGAGAATGGGAACGTCGCAGACCGAGGACACCGCCTTCAGGAATGCATTGGAGACAGGGCTGAGCTCATCCGCCGGGTGCCGGCTGATCCGAATCGGGCCCCCGGCACCGTGATACTCCGTCTCGCCGTCTTGGTGGTCTTCGAGCTTCTTGTAGAACCGCAGCACCTCGTCGAAGTTCCAGCCGTCGCAGCCGCGGGCGGCCCAATCGTCGTAGTTCTCCCTATTACCGCGGAGGTAGATCATCCCGTTGACCGAGCTCGAACCCCCGACGACCTTTCCGCGTGTGTAGGTGATGCGCCGGTCGTTGAGATGCACCTGTGGCGCCGTTTCGAAGCCCCAGTCCAACTTCTCTTTGAGCTGCTTGACCTGCTGAACCAGGCTGATCATGCCGGGTTTGCGGACGAACGTCGTCCGGTCACTCCCCCCGGCTTCGAGCAGCAGGACGCTGACCTTGGGATCCTCCGCGAGGCGGGCAGCGACGATCGCCCCCGCAGACCCCGATCCCACCACGATGTAGTCGTAGTCAGCCACGCGGTCGCCAAAATGGAACGTGTTTCACTCCGGCGGATATAGCGGGCTCAGAAGGATCTGGCCAGCGGGGATCGCCCCCGAGAACCTCGGGTCCCGCGCTACGCGTTTGCCGGTTTGATCACGCCGATCATGCCGCCGAGCGGATCGCGCAGAATGGCGAAGCGTCCGGGTTCGGCGTCCATCGGCTCCGCAACGACAGTGGCGCCGTTTTTCTTGGCGCGCGCAAGGGTTGCATCGCAGTCGTCCACGGTGATGTACTGCAGCCACATCGTCGGGATGTCGGAGCTCGGAGCTTGCAGCATGCCGGCGCGCATCTGGTCTCCATCCTTGAAGATGTAGTACTTCCCATTTGGCATGGTCATCTCTTCGTGGGTGTATCCGAGCACCTTCTCATAGAACGCGAGGGATGCTTCGGGGTCCTGGGTCCAAAGCTCGTTCCAGTGGAGCGAGCCCGGCCCGTCGACACGCGGGGGATCACCTGTCTCCCCCTTGAAGAGGCAGAACATCCCGCCCTGCGCATCACTGACGGGCTGCATCCGGCCAACGCCAGGCGCATCGAACGCGTCCATGTGCGTCGTGCCGCCCGCGGCAACGACTTTCTTGGCCGCTGCATCGACGTCAGGGACCGAGACATAACTCACCCATGCCGTCGGCACGTCACCCTGCGACGACATGACACCGCCCACGCCGGCTTCGCCCGCCTGAATCATCCAGTAGTCGGGCCCCGCCTGCATTTTCGTGGGCTCGATTCGCCAAGGCAGGGTCTCCGGATAAAACGACGTGGCTCGGTCGATGTCCTTTGTGTGTAACTCGAACCAAACAAACCTTCCGTGTTCATAGCTCATGAGGGCTCCTTTCGTCGCGGGGCGACGGCCCCGTCATTCCCCAGTCGAGCCGGGAGCCCGGAATTCGACACTCTCTGACGATTTTTTTCCAGCACCATGTCGAGAACAGCCGGCCTCACTCGACTAAACCAAAAAAGGCAGGCAATTTCGGGTTCACCGGGTTGCCCAGCCCCCCACACCGCAACCCCGGAGGAGCCCCATGAACTATCTGCTGCTGATCTACGAGGACGAAAAGGCGCTTCACGCTCGCGACGAGAAGACCCGCAACCAGGTTTTCCAGGAATACGGCGCCTTCACGGCGTCGGTTCGGGACGGCGGTCAATTCGTCGCCGGCGATGCGCTGCAACCCACGAGCACAGCGACATCGGTCCGCGTCCGCGAAGGGAAAACCATCACCACCGACGGCCCGTTCGCCGAAACCAAGGAACAACTCGGGGGGTTCTACCTCGTGAGCGCCGAAGATCTGGACGAGGCAATCTCGCTCGCGGCACGCATCCCATCTGCACGTTTCGGGACCATCGAGGTCCGTCCGATCTGGCACTACGAGTGACTTAGAATCGGAGAGCCGCGCGCGTGTCAACCTCTGCTCACGAGCTACTGCACGTCGTTCTCAAGGCGGAGCGAGCACGGATTCTTTCGTCGCTGATTCGAACCTGTGGAGGCGACTTCGACCTGGCGGAAGAAGCGCTGCACGACGCGGTGGTTGCGGCCATGATGCAGTGGCCGAGAGCAGGAATCCCGAATACTCCCGGCGCCTGGCTCCTTCAAACCGCGCGACACAAAGCAATCGACTCGATGCGCCGGGATCAACGCGCGCGGGCGAAGTCGAGCGAGCTCGGTCATACGGCGGACCTGCCCGGCGGCAAAGAAGAGTGGACGCCCATCCCCTACGACATGCTTCGGCTGATTTTCACCTGTTGTCATCCGGCGCTCAACCAGGAGGCGCAGCTGGCCTTGACCCTGCGCACGGTGGCTGGGCTTCCGACGATTGAGATCGCCCGCGCTTTCTTGGTGAGCGAGCAGACGATGGCCCAGCGCCTCGTTCGCGCGAAACGAAAGATTCGGGAAGCCGGCATTCCGTATCGAGTGCCCGCTCGGAGCGAAATGCCCGAGCGCCTCGACGCGGTCCTGCTGGTCCTGTACCTGCTGTTCAACGAAGGCTATAGCGCCTCGAGCGGTGAGCAGGTCGTGCGTCAGGAGCTCTGTGCGCATGCAATCCACATCGCGCGCGTCTTGTCGGAGCTGATGCCCGAGGAGGCTGAAGCTCGTGGTCTGCTCTCCTTGATGCTACTACAGGATTCGAGGCGTCACGCCAGAAGCGACGCTCGAGGCGACTTGGTGCTTCTCCGCGATCAAGATCGAACGCTCTGGAACCGAGCGCAGATCGAGGAGGGTCTAAGGCTGTGCAACGAGACGGGGCAACTTTCACCAGGCGGTGCCTATCGCATTCAGGCCGCGATTGCGGCCGAGCACGCCCGGGCTGTCGAGGCCAAGGACACCAATTGGAATCAAATCGCGCGACTCTACGACGAGCTGCTTCAGACGCGGCCCACGCCGGTCGTCGCACTCAATCATGCCGTCGCCGTCTCGATGGCGTACGGCGCGGAAGAAGGGCTCCGCTTGCTGGGTCCGCTGGCCGATGACCTCGATGGATATGGCCCGTTCCACGCCGCACGCGCCGATTTCTTCCGGACCCTAGGGCGTGGTCCGGAAGCCGAGGACGCCTACCAGCGGGCCATCGAGCTCGCGACCAACGACCCCGAGCGCCGTTTCCTCGAAGGTCGGCTTCGTGAAGTGCGTGGCACGGCGATTCCGCGGGCCCGCTGAGCGCGGCAAACCCAGATAAACCTCGCGGCGGCCCCTTTTGGACCAGCGCGCCGTGCCCTATCGATCCAGGATGACGGGGAGCACCCCGCCGTCGCAGCCGCATGGCTGCCGGAAAAAAAGGAGCAAGCCAATGAGCCTAAAGCTAGGAACCACGGCACCTGATTTCGAAGCCGAGACCACCGAAGGGACCATTCGTTTTCACGACTGGTCCGGCGACAGTTGGGTCATCTTCTTTTCGCATCCTGCAGACTTCACGCCGGTCTGCACGACCGAGCTTGGTCTCGTTGCGAAGCTCCGAGACCGATTTGCCAAGCGCAATGCAAAGACGTTAGCCATAAGCGTCGACTCCCTCGAGTCTCACCATGGCTGGATCGCAGACATCGAACATACCCAGGACGTAAAGATGAACTTTCCGATCGTCGCTGACCCCGATCAGAAAGTCGCCACCCTCTACGAAATGATTCACCCGGAAGCCGATGCAAAGCTCACCGTTCGCTCGGTCTTCTTCATCGACCCAAACAAGAAGATCCGTGCGACCATCACGTATCCTCCCGCCACCGGCCGCAATTTCGACGAGGTCCTGCGGGTGCTCGACGGCCTGCAGCTGACCGATGGCTACCAAGTCGCAACCCCAGCCAATTGGAAAGATGGAGACGATGTCGTCATCGTGCCGTCGATCACCGACGCCAAGGAGATCGCCGAGAAGTTCCCAAAGGGTCACCGTGAGCTCCGGCCGTACCTCCGGATGACCCCTCAGCCAAACAAGTAGCTCGCAGCGATCAAACGGCTCTCTCAGCGAGGTTCTTTGGCCTGCCCGCCGCCGAGAGAGTCGATTGCCCTACGTATCTCATCGGGTACACGGACCTTCTCGCCAGTCTCGTAGTCGATGAGCACGACCACGGCACTGCCGCGAGCGACCGGAGCTCCGTCTTTTGTCGCCAAGTGCTCTATCATGAAACTGGTGTTGCCGACGCGTTGCGCGCGGGCGCCGACGACGACAGTGGCCGGATACGCGACCGGCGTGAGATAGTCACAGGTCGTCGACGCCAAGATGGGCCCGACCTTTTCCGGCCGAGTCGCGTCGATATCGATCCGTTCGAAGAACGCAATCCGCGCCGACTCGAACCAGCGCAGGTAGACGGTGTTGTTCACATGACCGAAGGCGTCCATGTCGCCCCAGGCGACGGGGATCTCTAGCTGCACCGGGTAGCTATCCATAGGGAGACGCTAGCATCAGGTCATGCCGCAGCTCCAACCGCTTGTAGACGCGCGCACACATCAGCCGGCCAGGGTTGGGAGATCGTGCCCTCCGCCCGAAAGACCTCTTCCCCTGTAGGACAGAAGCGGGCAGTATCGTGGGTATGCCACGCCAGCAGTTGAACCGCGCCTTGGTCGCCCTTCATCGGGAGCTCGAGGCCGGTGCGGAAATCGAGCCGGAGGACCGCGAGGCCCTGCTACAAGCCGTCCGGGAAATCGAGGACGCCCTCGGGCAGGACGACCCCGGGAACAAGCCCGGCGAGGGCGGGCCTTTGAGCAAACGGGTCACCGCGCTCATCGAAGACTTCGAAACCTCTTATCCCAAGTTCGCAGACATCCTGAGGAGCGTCTCCGAGAGCCTCGCCAACTTGGGCATCTAGACCTCGATCAAAGCTCGGACGGCTCGTCGGTCATGCCGTCGCAATCTTCGTCGACCGGCGTTTCTCCTTGAGGCGTGGGCAGCTCCATGGAGGGCAGGACTTCTCCCACGCACGCACCCCAATCGCCTCCGTCATCGTTGCATTGCTCGGAGCCGACCATGCAGGCTCCGACGTTCGCGGTGCCGGGCGGGCCGCCGTAGCAATCACGGATCAACCCTGGCTCGCACTCGATTCCAACGCTACCACCGAGGCCGCCGTTGCCTCCATCGCCCATGCCAGCGTCGACGCCGCCCGCTCCGCCCGAACCGCGGCCCCCGATGCCTGCGTCGCCCCCAATGCCGCCCGCACCGCTGCCGCTGCCACCGTCTTTGCAGGAGAGCGCCAGGACGCACGTGCACATGAATGAAAAACCGATGAACCACCGCATAGCGCGACTATAACCGGCGGAGGTATTTGCAGGAAAATCTTGGACTGAAACGCAGCGCAGAGTTTGGGCAACTTAGCGCCACCCACCTCACTCGAGGCGGTCGAGGAGTCGCTCGAGGATCCGGTCGTGAACCCCGCGAACCTTCAGGAACCATACCGGCACGAACCACCACGCCAGTTTGGCATCGAGCACGTGTACTACACGACAGCCAGTGTCCGTTTCTGAGAGCTCGAAGCCGTGCGTGCCTTTGACGAATGGTTGGTCGGCGCGCCATACGAAGCGACGATTCCGCTCGAGCTCGTGGAGCGTCGCGCGGATGATGCCGTGGCGTTCCTCTGTCTCGCCAACTCTCAGCGGCCCCGGAGTACGTTCAAACGGGATCGATGGGGCGGGCCAGATCGGATCGCCCTCGGTGCCGATGGCCTCCAGTGCGTCGAAAACGTCTGACGCGGGGCGTGAGATCGATCGTGCGTGTTCATTTCGAATGTGCATGTTGCGTCCTCCTGGCGACCATACGGTGCCGTATGTTTATTAGATCCAGTCCTTGCGTTCGTCAATACGTCGCCGTATGGTGACGGCGATGACGGAGCGATTGAACGCCGCTGCATGGACCGAAATGGGCTTGCGGGTTCTGGCCGCCCAAGGGGTCGAAGCGGTCCGCGTCGAGCCGCTCGCGCGCGCACTCGGGGTCACAAAGGGCAGCTTCTATTGGCATTTCTCGGACCGAAGGGAGCTGCTCGATTCCATGCTCCTCGATTGGAAACAGTTGGCGACGCACGATGTGATCGAGACGGTCGAGCGCGCCTCCGATGAGCCAGGTGAGCGCCTACGAGAGCTCACCCGGCTGGTCTTTCGACACGGGGGGCCGCTGGATCGGGCCGTGCGCGCCTGGGCTAGTCACGACGACACTGCGGCCAATGCAATCGCACGAGTCGACGCCGAGCGATACGCCTTCGTCAGAAGGCTGCTCGAAGACCGTGGGCTCCCGGCGGAGGTCGCAGCCAGGCGCGCCCACCTGCTCTACACATCGCTAGTGGGAGAGCAGCACACGTCTCTCCGACTGAGCCGCAAGCGCCGCGTCGACTGGGCGCTGCTCAACCTGGAGTCGCTTCTCGACCTCCCGTAGTGCCTTGTCGCTCGCTCGCGGCTGAGATCACAGGCCTTGCCTGCTCGCAAGATTTCGCCGAATATGCGCACCATGCGTCTCTCGTTCGCGTTGCTCATGTCCGTGCTCATCGGGTGCGCGAGCGGTGGTAGCGATGGCGATGCCCCCCCGAGGGGACCCGGTCAGGGGGAGTGGACGCGGGTTCCCAAAGCCGAGGTTGCTACCGAGTGCGGCCTCGATCCCGCATTACTCGATCAGGCCGACATCGAGATCGATCGCGCCTACGCAGTCGTGCGGTACGGCAAGCTCTGCCACGAATTCTATCCGACGAGCCTGTATCCCGACGGTGTCGACGAGACGGAGATCGTGTTCTCCGCCGCCAAGACCTTGGCGGGCGTGCTCACGGGCGCCGCTGCATGGAGAACGAGGGACCTAGAGCGTACGGGTCGGAAGACCGGGCCGCTTCAAGACACCGATCCCATCGACCACTGGCTCGACGAGTTCACCTTCAATCAAGATGCACAGGTGGGGCATGTGCTCGGAATGGTTGCGCACAACGAGGATTTGAGCTCCCCGGATCTTGATTTCATGTACGACACCGTGGGCGGCGTGCAGATCAATCGCCTCAACGACGTCGTCGCCACCGCGATCGCGCAAGACCCCTCCCTCGGGTCCAGCGTGCACGAGTTTCTCGAGCGCTATCTGTTCGAGCCGCTCGGCATGCGACAATCCGATTGGGACGGTGACGCCCCGGACAAGAACTTTGCCTTTGGCTGGAGCAGCACTGCACGCGACATGGCCCGCCTCGGCCTCTTGATGCTGGACGGAGGTCTTTGGCGCGGTGAGCGGCTCGCGAGCGAAGACTGGATCTACAAGATGACCCACCCTTCGTTCGAACTCGCGAACACCGGCTACGGCTACCTCACGTGGCTGATCGCGCGATCCAACGCGGACAACGGCGACGGGCTACCGAAGACGACCGAGCCCAACGCCGAATGCACCCCATCGACCATCTGGAACGAGTATCCACACGGGCTCTCCGAATCCCCTGATTGCAACTACCTCCCGCCGTGGGACTGCAGCCAGACCTTCGATGTCGGCGTCTGGTACGCCGCTGGGCTGATGGGCAACTACATCTCTGGCCATCCCGGGCTCGACATGGTCTTGGTCGTCAAGAACATCGGGAGCAACAATCAACGCCGCGTTTGGAATGCGATTCGTCCCGCACTGGTTGCGCTCGACCCGACGCATGCCGGCAACGAAGAAGCCTTTTGCGAGGCCTATGCGGCCGGCGACTACGCTCCCGACCTCTGATCGCCCGACTAGGACTCAACTTGCTGACACCCTCAGGGGTGAGCGTCGTTACCTCGGAGGTCATGGCGAAAATTCCCGCCAGGTGGGATGCTCGTCCCATCCAACCTGGAGGTGCTGTCATGCCCACGATCGACTTGCCCCAAGGAACCCTGCACTATGAAGACGTCGGAAGCGGTCCAGCTGTCGTGTTCATTCACGGCCTGCTGGTCAACGGAAAGCTATGGCGAAAAGTCACCCCGGAGCTCTCGCGCTCCGCCCGCTGCATCGTCCCTGACCTGCCACTTGGCTCTCACGAGATTCCCATGAATTCTGACGCGGACTTGAGCGTCGACGGAGTGGCCAAGCTCGTGGCCAATCTGCTCGAAGCTCTCGATCTACGGGATGTCACCCTCGTCGGCAACGATTCTGGTGGAGCGATCGCTCAAGTCGTCGCGGCGCGTTACTCGGAACGTGTCGGTCGCCTCGTTTTGACCACCTGCGACGCGTACGAGGTCTTTCCACCCGCGCTATTCAGCTATCTGCGAGTCCTGCCGTGGGTGCCAGGCCTCATCGCAGTGCTCGCGAAGAGCATGCTTCGGGTGCAGGCACTCAGAAATCTTCCGTTGGCCTATGGCCTACTCTCGAAATCGGGCATTCCGGACGAGATCGTGAGAAGCTACGTCGAGCCTTGCGCGACCAACCCCGCAATTCGGCGCGATGTCGCCAAGTTTTCGCGCACGGTCTCCCCGTCGGTCACACTCCAGGTCGCGAAAGAGCTGCGATCCTTCGATCGGCCCGTGCTCCTCCTCTGGACGCCGGAGGATCGCTTCTTTCCGCTCTCCCTCGCGGAACGATTTGTAGAAGAGCTCCCGAATGCACGCCTCGTGGCCATCGATGACGCGTACGTCTTCGTTGCGGAGGACCAACCCGAGCGAGTCGCTCGAGAAATCTCTCGCTTCGTCGCCACCGACGCTGAGACCAGTGCTCGCGCGACCGCCAACTAGCGTCAAAGTGCTAAATGCTGACGTGAACCTCGTGGCCCTCGTAGGCCGCGATGCCCTCGTCGACTTGGTGACCGAGCTCGCGAGCCAACACGAGCAACGAACGCGCAATCGCGAGCTCGTCGCCGATCAAGGGGCGATCGGGGTCATCGGGATTGCGCTTGGCCTTCCCTCGCCCCACGAGCTCGTCGCCGCCAATCGCGAGGCGAGCCTCTGCGTCGGTTGTGTCGCCGTCCTCGACCACTTCGATCTTCACAGTGAATGACTTTGCCGTGCTCATTGGTCACCTCCTCAAACGTCTTTACGTTCTACGCGTCCGAAACTATACGCGACTTATAGGAGCGACGCCGTGGAAATGGAATACCGAAGACTTGGAAACACGGGACTCAAGCTCAGCGTGCTCTCGTTTGGCTCCTGGGTGACGTTCCACCATCAGCTCGGCGGTGACACCGCGCTTGCGTGCATGCAGGCGGCTTGGGAAGCCGGGGTGAACTTCTTCGATAACGCAGAGGTCTACGCGGGCGGCAAGTCGGAAAAGATCATGGGGCAGGCCGCGCAGGAGCTCGGCTGGCCGCGGGAATCTTTCGTGATTTCGACAAAGCTCTACTGGGGCCTACGCGAAGGCCCCAACACCAAGAACACGCTGAATCGCAAGTACCTGATGCACGGGATCGATGGCTCACTCGAACGTCTCGGACTGGACTTCGTCGATCTTCTTTTTTGTCACCGGCCCGACCCGGACACGCCGGTCGAGGAAACCGTCTGGGCGATGAGCGACATCATCGCCTCGGGCAAGGCGCACTACTGGGGCACGTCGGAGTGGGCGGCCGAAGCGATCGAGGAAGCCTACGAGATCGCGGAGCGGTATGGCCTCCGCAAGCCCGTGATGGAGCAGCCTCAGTACAACCTGCTTTGGCGGGATCGGGTCGAAAAGGAATACGCGCCGCTCTACGAGAAGCACGGGATGGGAACGACGATCTGGAGCCCACTCGCATCTGGCGCCCTCACCGGAAAATACCTCGGCGGAATTCCAGACGAGAGCCGCGCTGCCCTGCCGGGTTACGAATGGCTTCGCGAGTACATCGTCACGCCTGCGAATGAAGGCAGGATCCGCCGCGTGCTCGAGGTCGCCGAAGAGCTGAAGTGCACACCGGCCCAGCTGGCGATCGCCTGGTGCGCCAAGAACCCGAGGGTCTCGACTGTCATCACCGGCGCAAGCCGAGTCGAGCAGGTGCGTGAAAACATGGGCGCGCTCGACGTCATTCCACGGCTCACCGACGAGATGATGGCACGCCTCGAGGGTCGCGCGACAACCTAGTTTACCGATTGTTGCTTTGGCGCGATCGATACTCGAGATCTCGCTTCGGCTTTACCGATCGACAAGCTGATCTCCGAGGGAACTCCAGCACTTGAGAGTTTGTTCGTTTCGACGCTTTACGACGCGCGAGTCCAACCTCACCTTCTGTGCGGGCGCGATCGCGATTGCAGTAGTCATCGCGTCGCGTCGCTTTCTTGTCAGGAGAACCGATGACTGATTTCTTGAGCACAGACATGGATCGCAAAGAGGTAGAGATTCGCGGTGAATACGATCTGCGCTTCGAGCCGGTCGTTCGCGTGCTGCGGAAGCAAGTCGCGCGCTACGGAGGGGGCGCGGCGGCGTCCGTTTTTCTCGAGGGAGAGTGCGTCGTCGACATCTGGGCTGGGCAGGCACGAAACGATGGCACCGCATGGGAGCGCGACACGATGTCGCTTTGCTTCTCCGCGAGCAAAGGCGTGGCCGCGACCGCGATTCACATCCTCGCGACCGACGGTCTGCTGGAGTACGACGCCCCGGTTGCTCGCTACTGGCCGGAGTTCGGGCAGAAGGGCAAGGAGGTCATTACCGTTCGTCAGGTGCTCGCGCACCAGGCCGGCCTTCACAAGACCGCCCCGCTCGTCGACGACCTCACCGACATTCTCGACTGGGACAAGGTGATCGCTCGACTCGAAGCGACCGAGCCCGATTTTCATCCGGGAACGGCCAACGGCTACCACGCGATGACCTTCGGCTGGCTCGTGGGCGAGCTCGTGCACCGGATATCCGGCATGAGCTTCACCGACTTCGTGCAGCAACGAATCGTCGAGCCGCTCGACCTCGACGGTATGATGATTGGAAACGCCGATGCCGAGCTCGACCGCGTCGCAGACCTCGTCGGTGTTCCTGCGATTCGCCGCCACGGCGCGAAACCTCTGCCCGATGGATACCGTGCTCCCCAATGGATGCCGAACGGGCCGCTTCGGAGCCTGCTCGATCGCGGGCTCACTCCGAAGAAGATGGCAGAGCTCGTCACTCACCCGTCTTTTTGGAAGGCATCCATTCCGGCGATGAACGGAGTGTTCACCGCACGCTCGCTCGCGAAAATGTATTCCGCTCTGTCTCTCGGAGGCGCGCTAAACGGTGCGCGTCTGGTTTCGGCGGACATCGTCGAGCAAGCCGCTCAGGTGCAAATGAAGCGCCCCGACAAGGTGGTCCTCTATCCGCTTCACTGGCGCCTAGGGTACCATCGTGCCGACGCGCTACTAATGGATGTTCCACGGGCGTTTGGTCACTACGGGACCGGCGGCGCGGGGGCATGGGCCAATCCGGATCTGAAGCTGTCCGCCGCGCTGGTTCACAACGGATTCCCGTTCTCGCTCACGGGCCAAGCCCGAACCGCCGTGATGACGCCGGCGGTCTACGAGTCGCTCGGCCTTTACAGGGGGATCCGCCACACCCTCCGGCATGGGCCGATCATCGAGCTCCTACCCCCGCGCGCAGCGAAACGAGCTCCGCGCTTGCGAAGCGCCTAGGAGACATTCGCAGTGCCAGCGCGCGGGGTCGGGTGTTTGTTGCTCACTCACCCCGGCTGCCAAGATCGAACGTCTCGACTGCCTCGTTCTTCGCTTGCTCGATGTCGAAAACGAGGTCGATCGGCGTTCGCGCAAGCCAGAGCTGTAGCAGGTCCTCGTAGTTATCCGAGCTCGTGTGTGAAGACTGACCGCCGGGAAGTTGCACGGTGCACTGGATCGGTTCGGTGCCCTCGCACTGGAAGCGGGTCGACGGTCCGGAGCCGTGGATACCATCGCTCCCGGAGTTCGCTACGTCGACTGTTAGCCCACCGCCGCGGTTGGCGAAGAAGTCCTCGTCACCGGGCGGGTTGTTGTAGACGTTGAAGAAGCTGCTTAGGCTGGCTAGAAGCGCCTCCAACCGGAAGCCGTGCTTCTTGCCCCACGGCCAGGCCGTTTCGTCTTCACCAAATTCAGCAACCAGAGTGTCGCCAGAATCGTTGAAAGCCTCGCCGATGATGTCGTATTTGGTCTCAACTACGCCTTGCGTGGTGACGTCGTCCCAGTAGACGTCGCCCGCCTTCAGCCGCGAGGGGTCCATGATCGAGAAATAGGTGACGAAGCTCGGGAAGGACTTCGTGTTCTCGTCGCGTGCGAGGGCGTTGTCGATCTCTCGCAGGACCTCGTGCCACGCGGTGCAGCCTGAAGATTCCTTGACCTCCTCGGCGCTCGCCGGGGGCGAATTCACGGGGTCGTTTCCCGTGAGCCCTGTCTCACAGGTGAAGCTCCAGTCAGTCAGCGCATTCACGATCTTCTGGCCATTCGCGGTCAGGTCGGTCAGCGGATCGTTGGCGATCGCGAGGATGGGAGGCACCATGTCCCGGCCGATCATCGACACCACGTCGCTGATCGCGGCTTCGTTCGTAGCACGGGTGTGCTCGTCCGTGGCTTCGATCAGCTCGACGATTCGAGCCGTACGATACCCGGCGGCGATGTTGTCGGTCTGTTGCGGTGCAAACCCGTCGTTCGTTGGGTTTCCGTCGAAGGCGGCGCCGGTATGATCGCTATTCGCCGTGATGAGGAAGCCGTTTTCGCGATTGAAGGCCTGCGGAAGCTCGGAATAGTCGAAGTACGGCCCCCACTCGTACGCGTCAGTGCTACCTGGCAGCGGCAGCCAAGGGAAAGGCTCGTTGGGGTCGTCCATATCGAGGTTCTCCGCCCAGCTGCGCTTCGGAATCCGGTTGTAGGGGAACCATCCGAAGTTGCCCTGGGTGTCGATCACGACCCAGTTCTGTCCGAGGGATGTGACGCTCTCGAGCGCCGATCTAGCTTCTTCGACAGTCGTGGCAGTCGCCATGCCGAGCAGGTAGTTCGCGTCGGTGTCGATATCGTGACCGGTCCAGCGGAGAGTGATCGCCACGTCGTTCTCCGCGTCGATTTGTCGCACGGGCCCGTGGTGTGGCACGAACAGGAGCTCACGCGTCTCGCTGGAGCCATCGGTGAAGTCGAGGGTAAAGTCGACGCGGACGAACTCCACGACTGCGCCGTTGAACATCACGCCGATCGGCTCGCCCTCCTGGTTCTTCGCGAGCTCTTCGAGGTAGACGTCGGTGAAGTCGAGCCCGGTATTGGTCGCGCCCCATGCAATGGTCTCATTGTGGCCAATGACCGGAGTAGGGATGCCCGCGAGAGTCACGCCGGCTGTGCGCAGAGTGCCACTTCCGTTGGTCTTGGAGTCCAGGTGCGCGATGTACCAGACCGCTGGCTGAGACAGGCCGAGATGCGGATCGTTCGAAAGGAAGGTTGTTCCGTTGGCCGTCTTGGAGGGCCCGAGCACCCAATTGTTCGACCCGATGTCGGCCCCCACGGATTCGGCCGTCGGAAAGAGCTTGCGGATGCCCGTACTCGTTTCGAGCTCCGCTTTCTGCGCAGCGATCGCCTTTTGGGCGCGCTGATAGATTGCGGCACGTGCGGACTTCTTCCTCTTGCTCACCGCGTTGGAAGCCATTTGTGGCGGATAGGTGCCCACCTCGAGAACGGGCGACTTCTTGATGGGCTCGAGGCTCCAGAGGTCTAGGTAGCGGTCGTTGTCGCCGATTTGCTGGCGAGCTTGCTCGGCGGCGAGCTGCGTGCCTTCGTCATTGGTCAGATTGCCTACGAGTGTGAGCACGGTCGCGAAGCTGTCTTCTGGAGTCCAGTCAGGAGCGTCTTCGGGATCGTAGTCGAGGAGGATGCTTCCAAACTCCTCCGGCCAAATCGCGCCGTTTCTTTCGTTGCGCACGTCGTCGAGCCATCGGTTGACGCCGACTGCATACGCTTGGAACACGCGCAGTGTTCTCTCATCGGTCCCGTCGACCAGCGCTTTCTCTACCGGTGTGCCGTCGCGCGTGGAGTAGAGTGCGCGGTTTGATGTCGCGGTATTGATCAGCGGCTCGAGAAGACCGGCAGACTCCACCACCGCTTTGTTGACGACACTCGCTAGCCGTCCGGTCGACAGTCGGCGCTGTAGGTCCATCTGCACGAAGCGGTCCCGCGCGTGGTAGTAGCCGAGCGCCATCGCGCAGTCTTCGTCGGTTTCGCAGTCCGCGTGGAAGACGCCGTACTGATCGAAGTAGACGGATGCGTCCGGTGGCCACGTCAGTGCAGGGGCGCCGCCAGATCCAGCGCCACCCCCGTTGCCGCCACTGCCGGCCGCGCCGGCGCCGCTGCTGCTCGTGCACCCCCACGAAGCCAAGACTCCCACCAAGAGACAAATCAACCCGACGCGCATAGCCTCACCTCCAACAAACGCTGAACGAGTGGTGACGATATCGGCATTGCCGCGGTAGCTCAAGGGCCTAACGCATCAGCGCCAACGCTAGCGCCAGCGCCAGCCGCCGATACCAATGATTCGCATCATCACGGCTTATCGGCGCCAAGGTCGGGCATCGCTCGTCTGATCGGACGCTGAAAACTGAACCGGAATCGTGCAGGGCTCAGCGAGCTGAGACTGCATAGGTACTACTCGGATATGACCAGATACATTTCTCTTTCGAGAAAATGCTCCTTAGAAAGGAGGTGATCCAGCCGCAGGTTCCCCTACGGCTACCTTGTTACGACTTCACCCCAGTTACCAAACACTCCTTGGGGACCTGCCTCCCTTGCGGGTTAGCGTGGCCACTTCT